>CAYTJN010000030.1:0-31194 GCA_964438125.1 uncultured Occallatibacter sp. | reverse complement strand
CCAGCCGTAAAGGAATCCCCACAGCGGCCCCAGCGATTCGCGCAGGTAGACGTATTGCCCGCCTGCCTTGGGCATCATGGCCGCCAGCTCACCGTAACTCAGCGCGGCTGTCATGGTCAAAACTGCGGTCAGCACCCACGCGCCCAGCAAGAGGGCCGGCGAGTTGGTGCCGCGTGCAATGTCCGCATCGACGATGAAGACGCCCGACCCGATCATCGAACCAACAACCAGAGCGGTTGCTGAAAACAGGCCGAGACTTTGAACCAGGCGCGGAGCGTTGGCCGAGTTGTCGTTCTCTTCGCGCTCCAACAACGCGGTCTCCTGACTTGAAGCGAGATTCACAGAGAGTTACTGTCCATCACTGGAAGAAGCATACTATGCGCCGTTGAGCCTAGAAACAGCAGCCTACCTCAACAGGTCACAGTAGCTCAGTAAAGAGCCACGCAACGCCTCATCATAGAGGCATGAAAAAGTTTCTGTTTGGAACAATGCTCCTCTTCTGTCTCGCGGTACCGTATGCGGCGCAGGCGCAGGTTGTGGTGGTCGTACACCCCCACCATCACCATCACCATCATCATCATTACCAGCACCCCAATCAGTAACGGGTTCAGATCGAAATCAATGAACGAGCGCTATGGTTAGGCAGCACGCGCAATCCCTCCGTGCCCTATCCTTCCGTCTTTGTATTGGCGCAAGGGTGGGAGCGCGGTCCTCCACGTCCGCGATTAGCCGAGTTCTGCCATCCAGCGGCGAAACTCAGCCGCAGGATCAGCTTGCCGAAAGATCGCCCCGGCGACAGCCACAACGGTGGCCCCAGCGGCCAGTGCCTCAGCCGCAGTGGCCAGCGTTATTCCCCCAACTGCCACAAGCACCGGGCCGACGCCAGCCTCTTCACGCAGCCGCCGGATACCCTCCATACCGATTAATGGCGAACTGGTCTGCTTGGTGCGCGTCGCAAAGACAGGCCCGATCGAGAAGTAGTCCGCAGGAGCAGCGAGAATCCCCGCGACCATCCCGGTTGCGCCGCCTCCGAAGGTTCCAACGATGCGATCCGGCCCTAACAGCTTGCGCGCTTCGCCGGGCTTCAAGTCGCCCGCATCTACGTGCACACCATCAAAGTTAAGCGGTTCAACTAGATCGACACTGTCATCTAGAATCAGCTTCACTTTTTGAGGGGGCATTGCCGCGCGCAGAATCTCGGCGTCCGCCAGCACCTCGGCATCCGGTCCTGTTTTGTTGCGGTATTCAAGCAGGGTCACGCCGGCGTTGGTCATCTCCTTGCCCAGTCGCGTCAGAAACTGCGATCGGTCAACGGAAGGAATGAAAGAGGAATCAAGAATGGGATAGATCTTTGGAAATGAAAAGGCCATGCAACTAGAGTAGATGGAACGGCTGTCAGTTGTCAGTGGTCAGCCCGGTCTCTAACTGAACGACGTCCTTCGCCCACGATCACGGTGCGCTGACCACTGACAACTGATCACTGTTCACTGTCCAGGCATTTCGTCCGCGGATGGCCCATATGCTCCCGGAATCGGCTTATCAAGCAGACGCAAATAGACGCCCAATTGAGCGCGGTGGTGGATCAGATGGTCCATCACCCAATTGCGGAAGACGCGATACTTCGATTCGTCGATCCAGGCCTGACCCCCGGCGACGAACTTCCAGTTCTCATCCCACTTCGCGGGCGCAAAGTCGGCAAACGCCTTCTTGGCCTGGGCCGTCTCCTTGTCGAAGCGCTCCAGCAGCGCCGACGTCGAAGCGGGGATATAGGCCTCGAACTTGTGGTCCGCCGGAAACTCCAGCTTGTCGGTGGTGAAAGTCGTTGTTGCCCACTCCCCCGCTGTCTCGGCCAGATGTCCGGCCAGACGGCCCAGGCTCATCGATTTGGGATGAGGCTTGTAAGATAGATCCACGTCGGCCGGGATCGCCTCAAGCATCTTGCGCGTTTTGGCGGTCTCGCGGTCGTATTCGGCAATCAATTCCTTTTGAAAGTCCATAGTTGCAACCTCCTATGTTGCGAAGCCAGCATACAACAGTTTGCGAGTGAAAAGCGAAGAAAAAGCGATAAATTGTTATCGCATCCGATTTCCATCCCCCAAGGACTCTACCGGAAGCGCGTCGAAACGAATGCCGACGAAAAGGACTCCTGCCAGCCGACTCCCGCAGGCGGCGGCGTGCCCTGCGGCGGAACATCCACTGGCAGCCGCCAGGCCGGGGGCTCGGGATCATCGATCTGCAAGTAGTTGCAGTGCTCGAAGCTCCACTCGTCCGGGATCTCGGAGGGCGCTTGAAAATTCATCGGCCATGGCGATATTGGGCCGCAGTGGCCCAGGGCCGCATGCCACCAAGGATGCCCCGCAGCGATGATGCCCGCAAAGAAATTGCCCAATGGAAAACAGGCTGCAAGCACCTCGTCTTTCCTGGAAGCGAGCACGGAGATGCTTCCAACGTTCTCTGCCACCGCTTGAAACTCACTCGCCAGGCAGTCATCGTCGATCGCCGGAGCCATCAATATCACCCGGCGCACCGGCAGATTCAAATGCGAGATCGTCGCCAGCACCACGCGCGCCCCAAGGCTATGCGAGGCAAACGAGATGCTCGCCGCGCCCTGAAAGTTTGCGTTGATAAACTCCGCAGCCAGACTGCCTGCCTCATCGGCAATCTTCGGCTCGCCGGGATAATCGAGCCCATGGGCCCATATCGAATCGCCCGGCCAAAGCAAGCCTATAAAGGCGGAGTACGGTTGCGGAAGTTGGAGCAGCCGACCCCAATTTGACAGGTGGGCGATGCCGTCGGCGCGGTTCACATTGAAGCCATGAGCGGTGATCAGCAAATGTCGCCCCTGAACCACCTCCAAAAGCTCTTCCTGGCACAGGCCTGTGTAATCGTCGATAGAGGTTCCCTGGCAGGTGCCCACCGAGGCTGCCAAGCCTCCGCCAATCGGTTGAAGACGAAGATCGAGGAAAAGACTCATGGCCACCTACTTCTTCAATGCCTGCATGGTATTGACAGCCGTCGACAAGGCGCTTGATATATCTTTGGCGATTGGCGCAAGGGGCGTCGCCAGCAGACCGACCAGCAGGGCTAGAAACATATTGGGCTTCCACCAAAAATCCCCCCAGGCTCCTACCAGGCTCAAACCACCGGCGAATGCCAGCCCGAGCGCAATCAATGCAGCCAAGCCGCGTGCGCCATTGCGATAAACCTGGTCTGCATGTTGGTAGGCCTCATCGAGCAATGCCGTCACGATCAGGTCGAAGCGCGCGTACGCGTCGCTCTGTTGTTGTGTCAGCGCGGTCGCTGATGTAATGCTCCGCGCCACCGCAGTCAACAGAGCCGGATCGACGTTGGTCTTCACCGCCAACGCCACCGCGTTGCCTGCACTGAGATGAAGCTTGATCAGCGATTTGGCAATCGATTTCTGGCTGACAAGGTCGGTGCCATTCACCCAATTAGCAAGCAGCGATTCCAGAACATTGTTTTTAGGCAGTGCATTCAACGGCTGTCCCGCCCCCGCCTCGTCGGGTGTCAACCCCGATACCGTCGAACGAATTCGCTCGAAGCCCATATGATTAATACCCGGAAACACCGGCTTGACGGCCTCCAGCAACCCGAAAGCCGCAGTACCCAACCCACCGATAGCCGCGACCGCCTGAGGAAGATTCGCTAAGATCATCTGTTACATCCCCTTTCATTCCAGTAACTTTACAGTCGCTATGCGAGGCAGTAAAGGAAAATCTTGGCTGCCCTCCGCGTCCTGCCGTTGCCCTGTCGTTGGGTTACCGTCAAAAAGTCAAAGGCCGAACTCCTCGCGGAATCCGGCCCTCAATTATGAATTATTAAATCCGCTTCGGCCTACCCGGTCGCCCTTGCGGCCAGAAACGTCTCCATGAACTTGGTATCGAACTCGCCCGCGCGAAACCCTGGATCGGCGAAGATCTCTTGATGCAGTGGAATTGAGGTTTCAATCCCCTGCACAATAAATTGACTCAGTGCCCGCTCCATCTTGGCAATCGCCTCGGCGCGGTCGCGGCCATGCACAATCAGCTTGGCAATCAGCGAATCATAGTAAGGCGGCACCACGCCCTCGGCATACTGCGCCGTATCCACGCGCACGCCGTTGCCTCCGGGCACGTTGAAGGCCGTGATCTTGCCCGCTGAGGGCGTGAACTTCACAGGATGCTCGGCGTTGATGCGGCACTCGATGGCATGCCCGCGAATCTCCAGCTTCTCAGGCAAGATCGCGTCCAGCCTCTCTCCTGAAGCGATGAGGAGCTGCGCCTTCACAATATCCACGCCGGTAATCGCCTCGGTAATCGGGTGCTCCACCTGTACGCGGGTATTCATTTCGATAAAGTGAAGCTTCCCGTCTTCGTCCATCAGGAACTCCACTGTCCCGGCGTTCTGATAGCCTATCTCGGTCAGGCAACGGCAGAGCGTCTGGCTAATCTCCTCGCGCATCGCCGGCGTGACTCGTAAGCTTGGAGCTTCTTCAATGAGTTTTTGATGGCGGCGCTGGATCGAACAATCGCGCTCAAAGAGCGTCCTCACATTGCCGTGCTCGTCGGCCAGTATCTGGAATTCGATGTGGCGCGGGTTCTCAATGAACTTCTCCATGTAAAGCTCGCCATTGCCAAACGCGTTGGCCGCTTCGGTGTGTGCAGCATGGAAGAGATTAGGCAACTCCTCCGTCGTTCGCACGATCCTCATGCCGCGCCCGCCTCCGCCCGCCTTGGCCTTCAGAATGACCGGGAACCCAACCTTCTTTGCCCACTCCTGCGCCTCTTCCGTCGTAGCAATCACACCGTCTGAGCCGGGCAAAATCGGTACATTGGCCCGTTTCATCGCCTGGCGCGCGCGATCTTTTTCGCCCATGAGACGGGTAATCTCCGGCGGCGGCCCTATGAATTTGATGTTGGAGGCGCGGCAGACTTCGGCGAAGTTAGCGTTCTCGCTCAGCAGTCCATAGCCGGGATGAATCGCATCCACGTCGGCGATCTCGGCTGCGGAGATGACGGCCGGCACATTCAGATAACTCTCCGCCAACCGCGGCGGCCCGATGCAGATGGCCTCGTCGGCAAAACGAACGTGCAACGAGTTGCGATCAGCCTCGCTGTAGACGGCGACCGTGCGGACACCCAACTCACGGCAAGCATTCAAAACGCGCAGAGCGATCTCGCCGCGATTGGCAATCAGAACCTTACGAAACATGGATGACCTTTTTGAGCGGGGTTAGTGTCGTTAGCGGAGTTCGCGTTGCTAATGAGCCCAGGGCTAACTCTGCCAACTCCGCTAACCCCGCTAGCTCCGCAGCTACTATTAACTCACCCGGATGGAATACAACGGCTGCCCATACTCGACAGGCTGTCCGTTGGAGACGATACACTTGACGATCTCTCCAGTTGCGTCGGATTCGATCTCGTTCATCAACTTCATCGCCTCGACGATACCAATCACCTGTCCCTTGGTCACGTGATCCCCTGGAGAGACGAACGGCTCCGAACCGGGCGCCGGAGAACCATAGAACGTGCCAACCAGGGGCGACTTGACGATATGCAGCCCGGCGTCAAGGCCGGTATCGTCGATTTCAGGGGCCGTAGCCGGAGGAGCCTGCTGCGCAGTTTGGCTAGCCGCAGCGCGCGCCACGGCAGAAGGCGCAGAAGCCAGGACCCGCGCCAGGTCGCCCAATCCCGCTGAGGAAGCTTCGGGCGGGTTGAACTTGAGCCGGATCTTCAGGTCGCCGCGGTCCAGATCGAACTCGGCAACCTGGTACTCCTTCAGAAACTCAATCAGTTGTTTCAAATCTTCAATGTCTTGTGGTTTCATTCTTCCTTGACTCTCTCGCGTTAGGGTTCTATCAGAGTTCGATCAATGCTTTGGGAGCAGGCGTGAGCACCTGGCCTCCGCTTCGCGTCACTGCTACCATGTCTTCGATGCGAATGCCAAATCGCTCCGGGAGGTAGATTCCCGGCTCGATGGTAATGACCATGCCGGTTTGCAACTTAATGGTTTGCCCGGCGCCAATCCGCGGCGGCTCGTGAATCTCCAGCCCCAGAGCATGGCCGGTGGAGTGCGAGAATGCCTCTGCCAGCCCTGCCGCGCGCAACACGCTTCGTGCCGCCTCATCCACATCGCCGCAGCTCAAGCCGGGCGCCACTGCCGCGATCCCTGCCTCCTGAGCCTCTAGCACTGCTTCATAAGCAAAACGCTCCTTCACCGTCGGCTTGCCTATGTGCACGGTCCGTGTCATATCCGAGCAATAACCTTTGAGAATAACACCGAAGTCGAGCGTCACGAAGCCGTTGCGAGGCAGCTTTGCGGCGGTCGCGCGCCCATGCGGCAGCGCCGAACGAATCCCGGATGCAACGATCGTCTCAAACGACATTCCCTCGACCCCAAGAAGGCGGGCCTGGTACTCCAATTCAGCAGCCACTTCAAACTCTCTGAGGCCGGGCTCAATGAACCCCAGAATGCCGTCAAAAAGCTTGCAGCCCACGAGCGCCGCCTCAATCATCAGCGACAGCTCGTCGTCGTCTTTTGCACTGCGCAAGGGCTCGATCAACGAAGCGGCCAGCGGAGTCAGAAGATTTCGGCGAAGCCGGGCCGGCAATGCAGCTCGCCAGCGAGCCAGATCGGCCACGCTGGTCCTGGCCGGATCGAACCCCGCGAAGACCATGCCCGGCTGTGCCGCCAGCCACTCAACCGCCGAAATCGCCGGCTGGCCGGAGACGATTTCAACCTCGGCGCCGGCAATCTCTTCGGCGGCCTGCGTCCTGTAACGGCTGTCGGTAAAGAGCCGCGCTCTTCTGCGCGTAATGGCCAGGGCGGCGCTTGATCCGGTAAATCCTGAGAGGTAGCGGAGGTCGGGCAGATGGGTAACCAGCAGGCCATGTAGCCCTGCTTTGGATAAACGGCGGCGCAACAGCCCGATACGGCGTAAGTGATCCACGGGCTAAGAATAACAGGGGATAGGGACGGTCGATTACCCCCAGCAGGCATCAGAACCGGAATGTAGAACAATCAGGGATTCCGCGTTTGAGAATGCGCTTCGTGAGGTTGGAGATTCAATGCTTTCGGCTGTTCCCTGCCCCTACATCGCCGGCCGGACAGGTTTCCTCTGCTCGGGGTCTGCGGTCAGGTCGGCGGCGTGCTGATCGCTCTGCCGGTCCATCCACTCGTCGAGCCGGCTGCGTTTGAAGCGCCAGCGGTTACCCAGCTTGAATGCGGGCACGAAGCCCTCGGAAGCATATTTATACAGTGTGTCGGGCGAAATGCCCAGGTACTCCGAAGCCTGGCGAATGTCCATCACCTCGCGGACTTCAGGTACAAGCAGGTTGGATCGGAGAGCAGCGCTGCGCATGTTGGCTCCTGGGGAGCGGGTAGCCCGCGCCAGATTCCGGCATTTCTGCCGGTACTCTTGTATATAGCGCGGAATCAAACGGCATTTCAAGGCTTTTCAGGAAGTTGCAGGAAATTAACAGCACTTCACAACCCTTTATCTGGGTATCGCCCCGGTATCTCTTTGCAAGAAACCCAACCTGTAGGGCCGCGGACTTGTCTGACCGCAATCACTCGGGTCATTACGACGGATGGTGCGCCTTAAAGGTGATCCGTAAATTGAGAACGGAATATAACGCCCGCCTCCAGACCGGCTGTACTCGCGGCGTCCCGGCCACCTGGCTCTTCTTTGGCTCCCGATCCCGAATCAACCGACCTTGAGGCCCAATCTACCGGCAGGCGTCAGAGCTAATTGGTGTCGTCGCGCCTATGCAGCGTCGGCTTGTCGTCGCCGCTGGAGTTGCCGCTCGGATCCGATGATGTGCTTGACGGGCTAGTCGGGTCACCACCATCTGTGCTTGCCCGCCGCAGCGAAGGTTTCTTTGTATCTTTGGTGTCCGTCAGGCGGCGTTTATTTTCGATTCTCGCCAGCCGCGCCTTCACGTCGTCAAACTCCGAGGTTGTCACCGTGTACTCGTCGCGTGGCGGCAGAATGCGGGCAATCTCCTCCTGCGAGTGCAAAATGCGGTCGGGTGTCTGCGGGTGGTCGGCAAAAACCTTGGCCACCGCGCCCGGCTTGCGTTTTTCCAGAGCCTGCACTTTTTCAAAGAAAGTGATGAACGCCTGCGGATCGTAGCCCGCCCGGTACATATATTGCACGCCCAGGTAATCGGCCTGCCCCTCAAATTCGCGAGAGAATTTCATGAATGTAACTGGGACGGCAATGTTCGCCGCCTCGTAGATACCGTAACCCGTCCAGCCGCCGATAAAGATCAGTGGAATCATTCCGATCTGGGTATAGTTCAGGCGTGTCATTTCGCGTGCCGCGTGGTGGGCGCAGACGTGCGCTGTCTCGTGGGCCATCACGCCGGCCAGTTCCGCCTCTTCGTCTGCGTTCAGAATCAACCCCGAGTTGACGAAAAAGAAGCCACCGGGAAGCGCAAATGCATTGATCTCGTCCGAGTCGATCACCTTGATCGTGAACGGCACCTTGCAGTCGGAGTTCTTGACGATATTCTGGCCGATGCGGTTCACGTATTCGGTCACCACGGGATCATTGATAAACTTCGTGCTCTTCTCGATATCCATGGCATACTGCTTGCCCATCTTGATCTCGGAGTCAGTCGAATACCAGTTCCCTAACCCCCGGCCACCGATATCGCGATTGCCCACGGAACTCACATCGTCGATCGAGCCTGGCTTGACGTTGACTTTCTGGCTGCCCGGTTCCACCACTTTTTCCGGATTCACCGTGCTGGCCGGGGCCGGGCTATCTCCGCCTACAGGAGTCGTTCCTGGCTTCGGCTTGTCGTCCTTTGATTTTGTCGCCTGCGGCTTATCGTCTTTGGAGGTTGAAACGGGAGCGGGGGCATCCCCTGCTACCGGAGTCGATCCAGGCGCAGGCTGCGCCGCTGGGCTATCCGATGAAGGCGCGCTCGACACGGTAGATTGCGCCCGGCAGATCGTGCCAATGGAAAGCGCCAGAGCCAATCCTGCCAGCGCCGTTGCTTTGGAAGCTATCCGAACTGTTCTCATGACCTGACCTCCGGTAACCATCGGTTGTCGTAGCGTGACACCCGCCTGACCTGGTTCTTGCAGTATGGGGATGCGATCCGCTTCGCTCCATCCCTTAGACGCAAGTATCCGCTTGTTTGACAACAATTGTGAATAATAATTTGTTGGCGGGAAGAAATATGCTGGAATAAATCTCTTAGTAGGTCCAGTTAATTCTCGGTTCCGTTCCCATCAATGCCAGAAGTTGACGATACAGCAGCGCCTTTGAGAATATTGGGCAATTAAATCTTCAGCTTATTTCTCGCGGATTGTGTCTCGGCAGATCTGCATTCCATCGTGATTCGCAACCGAATTGTTGGAGGAATTCCCATGCATGCTTTCTCATACGCTCATTACCTCTGTGACTGGATCGACACCCTTGTCAATTTCACGATAGCAGTTGCTCAGTATTTAGCCGCCAATCTCTAGGCTGAAACGACAAGGCCTACCTCTTGCTCTCTGACGGGTAGCCAAAGTCGAAACTCCGAGCCGATAAGAAGGTCGTCCGGGTCTATCGTTTTTTCGGCAGGCTGTGCGACTGCGAGATCGGCTCGATCCTGCTATCACGGCGCATGTATTTCGGAGGGCGGCCTGCCTTCCAGCCAGCAAAAGTAATCCCCGACTCGGGGCGCTGAATTAGATATAACCTCAATCTCCTCAACTTCAACCTCTTGGAATTGTCCTCTACCCCCGCTTGGAGACCTCAACCATCTGCGCTAAAGTGAAGAACACAGAGCATCAAGGAGAGAGAGCTTGCGTCGGACAATCCTGGGCATCGCAGCCATAACTTTTTTCGCGGCGTTGAAATTGGCTGCCCAGCCGGCCCAACCCCAATCTTTGGGTGATCTGCTCCACCCGCGGGCTCACGCCCGCCCTGCACCGGCCAATGCGCAACACACTGCGGAAGCCGTGTTTGATGCGACTACCCTCGGTTCTCCATTGCTGCTCGACAAAGGCTGGAGAGTCGGCATTACCGCCAATTCAGCCGCCGCAACACCCGAGTTCGACGACTCCGTCTGGCCGCTTCGCGAGGCCAAAGAGTCTTTTGACGAAGTTCCCGATCTGGACCACCCTGCTGACGCTCCCAGTTTCGGCCCGGGCTCTGCGCGCCCTAGCGGTCATCAGCGCCCCTTCGCCTGGTTTCGCCAGCACATCAAGCTTGCCCCCAACCACGGGCCAATCGTGCTGATGATTGAGCTACCGCCCTCTGAGAGCTCCTCCACAGGTCCGGAATTGCTGAATGTGGACGTCTTCGCCAACGGCCGCCTGATTTCCCCGGAGGGACCTCACGGGGAGGCTCCCGAGCGTTACCAGCAGATCTCTCGCATTTACAACCTACGCATTGATCCCGCCGAGACCTCTCTGACCCTGGCGTTGCGCACGATGTATTTGCCCTTCGGGTATGGTGCCTACACCAGCTTTTTTGCGACCCGCAAAATTCGACTCGGCAACCGCGAAGACCTCGACCGCGCACTCGAACTTTGGTCTGCGCACAATCTCTTTCTCCGCCTTCCCCGATTGGTGAATGCGATCCTCGTCGTCGTGCTGGCGCTCTTTTTGGTTGCGCTCTATCTCACGCAAAAAGGCCACATCGAATATCTTTGGCTGGCGCTCTATGAGGCCATTCTGGCGCCGATCGCGTTTGCGGAACTGGCCGGTAGCGCCGCCTACCTGGATAGCCTCTGGTATAAAGCAATCCTCTTTCAGTTGCTCGTTGCCTCGGCCTACCTCTACTTTGAGTTCCTGGTTGCATTTCTTTCGCTGCGGCGACGCTGGTATATCCGCTTGTTGCGGTACACCGCTCCGATTACCGTCGCCGCTGGACCGATGATGCTCCTCGGGGGTCACAGCTCGCTGATGGAGGCCGGCCTCGTCGTCATCATGCTCTGCAGCGTCTTTTGGCTGATGCTTTGGATAGTTTTCATCTTTAGCACACTGATCATTGCCACGCTGCGGCGCAATTTTGAGGCGGGGTTGCTACTGCTCTCGCTGGTGCTAAGCGGTGTGGCCTGGGTCGAGGCGGTGACGACGACCTTCAAGAGCGTCTTAGGCGGCCAAGCGTACCGTTCCCCACTCACGATCCAGGCTGGTCCCATCCCCATAGCTTTCGAAACGATTGCCGGTTTCGTCGGGATCTTCGTGATTGTGCTCATCATCTTCGGCAGGTTTCTGCGCGTGCAGCGCGATCAGGAGCGGGCCTCAAGTGAATTGGCCGCCGCACGCAGCGTGCAGGAGTTGATGATTCCCCTGGAAAAGCTTGAGACCCCAGGCTACGAAGTCGATTCCATCTACAATCCTGCCAATGAAGTAGGCGGCGACTTCTACCATCTCAAACCCACACCCGACGGCGGACTGCTCGTGGTCATCGGCGATGTCGCGGGCAAGGGATTGCAGGCCGCCATGAACGTCTCCATGCTGATGGGAGCGCTGCGCAGCATGAAAGAACAGAGCCCGGCGAAGATCCTCGAATTCCTCAATCGCGTGCTGGTAGGCAGCGAAAGCTTCACCACCTGCCAGGCCGCCTGGTTTGGCCCCAATGGCGAACTTGTGCTGGCCAACGCCGGCCACCTGCCGCCCTACCTGAACAGCCAGGAGGTCGTGCTCCCCGGCGGCCTGCCCTTGGGCTTTCTCGCCAATGTGAGTTATCCCGAGGTCCGCCTCTATCTGCATCCCGGCGACCGCATCCTGCTGATGTCGGATGGAGTGGTCGAGGCGCGCCAGCCCTCCGGCGAACTCTTCGGCTTTGACCGCGTGCACAACCTGAGCAATCAGAGCGCCTTCTACATCGCCGACGCCGCCAAGGAATTCGGCCAGGAAGACGACATCACCGTCCTCACCATTAGGCGGCTTGCACACGCGGTCGCGGCATAAAATTCGCTTTGACGGCGATCGATTGCAACCGGACATTCGGCGATCAACCCTGAACAAAAACCCCTCTCCGTGAGAGGAGAGGGGAACCGATCAGCTATTGAGGATCAGGAGCGCTGCTTTGTGTGTTGATGCCGCTCATGGCAATTGAAGTATTGAAATGCTTGCAAGATGCATGGCGCAATGGCATTCTAAAGAACCAGGTTGACGTTGTTCAGTAGAATAGTTTCGAGCACTTGCTGGCCGCCCTGAGTGCTCGTGGATACGCCGGGATGGCCGTTCTTCTGTTCCACCACCTTCGCCGGCACCGTGACCGAAATAACGCCTTTGCTCGCCAGCGTGACCTTAGCGCTGCTGCCGGTAGCCGTCCAGGTGACCTTGTAGTCTCCAGCGGGCAACACAGTCGACCCGACATGCACGGCAACAGGAACGGTTACCGTCTGCGATTTGTTGGCGGCCAAAGCTGGAACCGTAAGAAGTGTGCAAACGAGTGCGAATTCAAATAAACGCTTCATGTTTTTCTCCTCAGGTGCCTCGCAATTCTTGCTCGATCTGCGAAGCATTTGAGACAAGTAAACCACTCAATGCGAAATTTGAAGCTTAAGAAAGCTTAAGTGCGGATTATGAAGGTGCATTCCCAAGAAATGTGAATCACATTGAGACAGACGATCAAATCTTCGCCACTTCTGGGAAGGATTGCTGGGCGCATATACCGCGAGCTTCTTCTCCAGAGAAGCCTGCATCCATTGAAGGGACGCATTCCTACGTTTCCAAAAGAGAACCGTCTGGTCCCCGTGAAATTGAAAAGTTTTCACGAATATGAAGTGTGGTCGCAAGACTCCGCCGTTGAGAGAGAAACTCAGAAGCAGATCGAGTTATCTCTTTCGCCCCTTCAGCCACGGACTTTTTCGATCCGGGGAACCTGCGCCCTGTGCGGGGTTGAGACGATGTTCCGAGCCAACTTCGATTACCCGAATAAGGCAGCGGACGGGCGACTAATCCCAAATTTCCGCGAGTGTTTGACGTGCGCACATTGCGGTCTCAAAAATAGATTGCGAGGGGTGCTTCACCTATTCGTCCAGGAATTCGGGCCCGAGGCGGCGCAGCCTATCTACATTACGGAACAACTGGGAGCGGCTTATCGCTGGCTCAAAGGAAGATTTCCCGCTGTCTCCGGCAGCGAGTTCATTCCCAAAAGCGGGCCATTTGGGACCTCTCCGCGCGGAATTCGCAACGAAGATCTTTGCGCACTCACTTGGCCGGGCGAAAGTTTTGACTTCATCTTGAGCTTCGATGTCTTGGAGCACGTTGCAGACGTGAATGCCGCCTTCTCTGAGATTTGCCGGTGTCTGCGGCCGGGCGGGAAGTTCTTGTTTACCGCGCCGTTCCGAATCGACCTTAAAGAAACCTTGGTGAGGGCTACGGTAGACAGCAATGGCAATATCACGCATTGTTTGGAGCCCGAATACCATGGCGGCAATCTATCCGACTCTTCCAAGGGCACGCTATGCCTTCGTCATTTTGGGTGGGATACGATTCAGCAATTGGAGAAGGCCGGATTCTCCGATGCGGAAGTATGGCTTTTCTGGTCAAGAGAACTTGGCTACATTGGCGGCACGCAAATCGCAATCGCGGCATACAAGAAGCCGGACGTGTAATCCAAACTCCGAGTCTTGAAAATATTTCCCGAGTGAATCAAGCGCCAAGAACAGCCTGAACTGGAATCGTAATGCATATTTGCAGGCCCGGCGACGCATTGCTGGCCTCGATGGTTCCTCGATGCAGTTGCACCGCCCGCTTGGCAATCGAGAGTCCCAATCCCGACCCACCGCCCGTGGCTGCGCGCGCCTCTTCCACGCGAAAGAAGGGATCGAAGATCCTGCCTAGATATTCCGGAGCAACTCCAGGGCCGTAGTCCCGCACCACGACTTGAGCCTTATGATCGGTCTCTGAAAGAGTGACATGGATCGCGGAATCGCGCGGCGAATAGCGAATCGCATTGCGCAACACATTCTCTATTGCACGGCGCAGCAACTCCCTGTTGCCTTTGACCGCGCGGAACAAAGACCCTTCCACCTGGATTTCGCAACCGCGAAAATCGGCTTCCACTGAACAGTCTCTTACGACCTCATCGACGACCTCCCTGAGCGGCACCGGATCCATCTCCTGCATCGCCGGGTCATCTTCGACTGATGTGATTTCAAGAAGATCGGTAACCAGGCACGCCATGCGGTTGATGTCGCGCTCAATCCTGTCCAGCGCTGCATTGCTGTCCGCCGAGGTTCGGGCCAGCTTCACGGCAAACTTGAGACGCGCCAGCGGAGATCGAAGCTCGTGCGAAATGTCGGCGAGCAGCCTCCGCTCGCTCAGAATCAGGTGTTCCAGCCGTTCCGCCATTTGATTGAACGACCGTCCAAGCTGCCCAATCTCGTCCTCACGCCGCGTTTGAACGCGAATGGAAAGGTTGCCGTGGCCAAAAAGGGCAATCGTCGAGGCGATCTTTCGAATGGGGAATACGATACCGATCCAGGCCAGCCAGCCAAGAATTCCAGTGGCGCCAAGAACGATGAAATAGTACGGCAGGAAGGTCCAGATCCGCGGCCGGGGGACCTGGCCCTCAGCAGCAAAACAGTACCTCCCATCATCGGATAGATGTGCGATGATCCAGGTCCCGTGCACCTTTGTCCGTAAACTATGAGCCGGTGCCGGAGGAAGAAGGGCTGCCCTGTTCTCCCCCGAATAGAGATCGATTCCAGATCCGTTCAAGAGGTAGTGACTTCCTCCGCCGAACGTCGCGTCCAGACCCATCAAATACTCATGCAGCGCTGTCTTGCCGTGTTCTTCGTAAGCCTCCTGTGCGCTTCTAAGTTGGAGTTCGTCAAACCTTTCAAACAAGGGGTTGAGCAGCTCGTTCTGCATGTGATTCGAAACCATATTGAATACAAGAAACGAAGTAGATAGTATGACCGTCATCGCGACCGCCACGCGGGCGTTCAATGATCGGACGGCGATTACCCTAATCTTTTCCATGAAGAACATAGCCCACCCCGCGAACTGCGCGAATCAGACTCCGGCCACCATGCAGTTTCTTTCGCAGATGGCTGATATGGACATCGAGAAAGCGGTCGTATGGTGTGGCCTCGCGCTCAAACAACATCGCCGTAATTGCATCCCGTGAAACGACACTGCCCTTGGCGCGCATCAGCAACTCCAGCAGATCGAACTCCATCCCTGTCAACTCCACCAGACAGTCATCGCTCCGCACTTCGCGTGTGGTCAGATCGATGCGGATCTTGCCCGCACTGAGCCTCGTATCTCCCTGCCGCAGGTTCGCCGACGTCCGTCGCAAGACGGCTTGGATCCGCGCCATCAACTCGTCGGGGTCAAAGGGCTTGGGAAGATAATCGTCCGCGCCTGCATTCAATCCGAGTATCCGGTCATCGCGATGAACGCGCGCGGTCAGCATGATCACAGGCAGACTCTTGCTGCGCCGCAACTGCTGGAGGACGGTGAAGCCGTCTATCTCCGGAAGCATGACGTCCAGAATCAGAAGGTCGTAGCTGCCATGGAGTGCGCGCGTCAGCCCTTCGCGGCCATTCTGTGCCGAATCCAGCGAGTGCCCGGCGCCGCCAAAGAACTCCTTCATCATCGCGCACAGCTCAACGTCGTCATCCACCAGCAGCAACGACAACGGTTTTTCACCAGTTACCATCGCGACAGTCTCATGCCTTGCTTTACAAATGGATTTGCCAGTCCAAATTGTCGCATAGATCGGATTGGTTCCCGATTGAAGCGGCGGAGAGATAACAATTCTTAAGGTTTCTTCCGGAAAAATGAATTCAAACAGACAAAAAACGCCTCACCCAATCGGATGAGGCGCTTTTGCTTCTTGTGTTTGCGACTAACGGGAGCGTTTAACCCCACCGCAGGTGGCTAGTCGTAGTATTCCAGGCCAAGGTGCGTGATCAGATCAGCGCCCATGATGTGCCGCAGCGTATTCTTCAGCTTCATCGACTGGATAAACAGGTCGTGCTCCGGATAGAGTCCCGGCGCGCTCTGCGGCGACTTCAGATAGAAGCTCAGCCACTCCTGAATTCCCTTTGACCGTAGCTCCGGCGCGCGCTTGGCCAGGTCCATGAAAAGCACCAGGTCGAGCGCGATCGGCGCTGCAAGAATCGAATCTCTGCAAAGGAAGTTCACCTTGATCTGCATCGGATAGCCCAGCCATCCGAAGATGTCGATGTTATCCCAGGCCTCCTTCTCGTCGCCGCGAGGAGGATAGTAATTGATGCGAATCTTGTGATAGAGATCCTTGTAGAGATCGGGGTAAAGCTCCGGCTGAAAGATGAAATCGAGCGAACCAAGCTTCGATTCCTCTTTGGTCTTGAACGATTCGGGATCGTCCAGTACTTCACCATCGCGGTTGCCAAGAATATTGGTCGAGAACCAGCCCGAGACACCCAGCATGCGCGCCTTGAAGGCCGGCGCCAGCACCGTCTTCATCAGCGTCTGGCCTGTCTTGAAGTCCTTGCCGCAGATCGGCGCTGCGTTCTTCTTCGACAGCGAGACCATCGCCGGAAAGTCCACCGTCAGGTTCGGCGCACCGTTGGCAAAGGGCACGCCCTCGCTCAACGCCGCATACGCGTAGATCTGTGATGGCGCAATGGCGATGTCGTTATTCTCGAGACCCTTTTCGAATGCCTCGATGCTCTCATGCACTGCCGTCGGCTCGATAAAAATCTCAGTCGATGCGCACCAGATCATGACCACTCTATCCACGGTCTTCTTGAAAGCCTGAATGTCGGCCCTGACCTGATCGGCCAGGTCGCGCTTGTTCTTGCCCTTCTTGATGTGCGTGCCGTTGAGCCGCTTGACGTAATACTGATCAAAGACGGCAGGCATCGGCTTGATCGTCTCCAGAAAAGGTTTAAGCTGAACCAGCGTATCTTTCTCCAGCACAGCGGCATGCGATGCTGCTTCGTAGACGTTGTCCTCGAAGATGTCCCACCCGGTGAAGACCAGATCGTTCAGACTCGCCAGCGGCACGAAATCCTTGATCCGCGGCGACTTGTTGTCGGTGCGCTTGCCCAGCCGAATGGTCCCCATCTGCGTCAGCGACCCAATCGGCTTGGCCAGTCCTTTGCGTACAGCTTCGACTCCGGCGATAAACGTAGTGGCCACCGCGCCCATGCCGACTACCATCACTCCCAGCTTGCCCGTGGCGGGCGCGACCGTGCTTGCTGGCCTCTGGCCGCCTTGCTCTTCAGTTCCCATTATTTCTCCTAACCTCATTCCGTTGGCTCCGGATTCCGGAACCGTTTTAAACCTTTTACCGGCGAATGGAACAGTGTAAACCTTGCCAAGCGCCCTCGTCCCAAATGTTCACTTAGGCTGTCTCCGCTGCTCTGCCGCGCTTCAAGTGGGACCACACAAACCAGACGATCCCCGCCACCAAAGCCAGTTCGACGCCAAGGTGAAAGCGATGGAACGCCGCATAAAAACGAGGGTCCGTGTGCCAGGCCTCGCCCAGCTTCATGCCCGCATAGGCCAGCGCAAAGCACCACGGCCACGACCCTAGAAACGTGTAAATGTGAAAACGGATCTGCGGCATCTTTGCAATGCCCGCGGGAAAGGCGATGAACGTCCGCACCACCGGCAGCAGCCGCGCCAGCAACACTGCAATCGAGCCGTATTTGGCAAAGAACTCCGTCATCCGGTCCAAATCGTGGTGGCTCATCAGCACCCATCTGCCATAGCGCTCCACCAGCGGACGTCCGCCCTTGGCGCCAATCCAATACGCCACCACAGAGCCCAGATTGCAGCCCACAGCTCCGGCGGTTGCGGCCCAGAACAGGTTGAAGTGCCCCAGATAAACCAGATAGCCGGCAAACGGCATGATGATCTCTGAAGGCAGCGGAATGCACGCCGACTCAATCCCCATCAGCAGCAGAATGCCGCCATAGCCACCCATGTCAATCACGTGGGTTACAAATTGAACCAGGAAGCCAATGATTTTTTCGCTCATGAACGTTACCAGTATATAGGGCTAAGCTTCGGTCCGGCTCTGATCCCCTCTCATCCTGAGCAATGCCGAAAACCTGCTTCTTGTTTCTTGGCTGAACACTCCTCGGGCACCCCATCCTTGGCACGCTTTCGTTCGTGGGCAGCGGGTGGGAAACAACGCACCCAAACCAGCCCTCTCCATCCACAGAGTTCGTTTGCTACCATGATCTGGTGTTCAAAGGAGATGTGCCGTGGCCGGCTTTCCCCCCGTTCCCCTGACTCTTGAAGGCTCATTCCTTCTCCACCAGTTCTTCCGCTTCGACTGGAAGGCCTGGCGTCGAATCCCGCCCACCGACCGCGACCGCATCGTAGTCGATGCCCTAACCGCTCTAGGAAATCTCGAACGCGAAGCTCCCGACGCGCCTCTTCGCTCGGCCATCTATTCCCAGCTCGGCCACAAAGGCGATCTGATTCTCATCCACTTCCGCCCCACGCTCGAAGCCCTCAACCAGGTCGAACTCGATCTGGCCCAGACCGAACTCTATGACTTCTTCGAGCTGCGTCACTCCTACGTCTCGGTCGTCGAACTCGGCCTCTACGAATCCACCCGCAAGACCTATGAGGCGGCCGCCGAATTGGGCCTCAAGGAATTCACGCCCCAGTGGAACGCCGAGATCAAAGCCACGCTCGACCGCCAGCTCGACGCCATGGCCCCGCGCCTCTTTCCCGTTGTTCCTGATGGAAAATACATCACCTTCTATCCCATGGACCGCAAGCGCGGCGAGCAGGCAAACTGGTACACCGTGCCCTTCGCCGAACGCCAGCGCATGATGCACGAACACGGCCTCATCGGCCGCCGCTACGGCGACCAGGTCAAGCAGATCATCTCCGGCTCCATCGGCATGGATGATTGGGAGTGGGGCGTAGACCTCTTCGCCAACGACCCGGTCGTCTTCAAGAAGCTAATCTACGAGATGCGCTTCGACGAAGTCAGCGCCGTCTACGCCCTCTTCGGCCAGTTCTTCATCGGCATAAGGCTGCCCATCGACAAGCTAGGCAGTTGGCTCAGCGGCAGCTTGTAGCTTGACTTGGCAGGTGATCCAGCCTTCCAGTGTGTCTATCCCATCCTTGGCACTAAGATAGACCGTAAGGTATTTTTCCCTTACAATGGAATGCGAGGGATTGCTATGGCTACACTCACCGTCACCGCCAAGGGCCAGATCACGCTGAAGCAGGAGTTGCTACGGCATCTGAACGTCACGCCCGGCCAGAAGGTCCAGGTCGATAAGCTTCCAGACGGAAGGCTCACTCTGCGGTCTGCCCCCCAAAAGGGTTCAATCGCTGCCTTCAGCGGATCGCTTGCCAAGAAGGGAACGCCCCGGCTGACAATCGAACAGATCAATGAAGCAATCGCCGACGGCTGGGCAGGAAAACGGTGAAAATCGCGGTTGACACGAACGTGCTGCTCCGCGACGCGTTACAAGATGACCCGCGCCAATCGCCGATAGCCTCAAGAACCTTACAGCGCGCTAAACTCGTTGTCGTACCCACTCCAGCGCTCTGCGAATTCGTATGGGTGATGCTGCGGCTCTATAAAAGATCGACCGCGGAAATTGCCCTCTCCATTCGCCTTCTGATGAGTGGCGACAACGTCGAGATGAATCGCCCTGCCATTGAGGCAGGCTTGGACGTCCTCGATCAGGGCGGTGACTTTGCGGATGGCGCCATCGCCTACGAAGGCCACTGGCTCGGCGCCGAAGAGTTTGTCAGCTTCGACAAGCAAGCTGTCTCCTTGCTGAAGTCACAAGGCAAGCGTGCCCGCCTTCTCACCTGAACCGGGACCCATACTGATGCCGCCTGCTCTTTCCGGCGGAGGGAGAAGTGGCCTTTAGGGCACTGAAAAGATCCTCACAATTTGAGCCGGGTGCCCATCCTCGGCACGCTCTTGTTTTTGTGCCTAGGGTGGGATGCCGCGATCCCCGACTAACCGAAAGACAATGCCAATGACGACTCCATCTCGCAAGATCTTGGCAAAGAAGCTGCCCAAAACGCAGCGCGGCCCTCTCGCCCCCGACCGCATAGCCGCCATCCTAAAAGCCCTAGACGAAGCCTATCCCAATGCCGAGTGCGCGCTCACCCATCAAACTCCCTGGGAGTTACTGGTAGCCACCATCCTCTCCGCGCAAACCACAGACGTCCGCGTGAACCTGATAACTCCCGAGTTATTCCGCCGCTTCCCTACCCCGCAAAAAATGGCCAAGGCTACCCTGCCGCAGTTAGAAGCCCTCATCCGCACCACTGGCTTCTTCCGCAACAAGGCCAAATCCCTTCAAGGCGCAGCCCGCAAGATCGTCGCCGATTTCAACGGACAGGTCCCGCAGACCCTAGCCGAATTAATCACCATCCCCGGCGCAGCCCGTAAGACAGCCAACGTTGTCTTAGGCGTCTGCTTCAACAAAGCCGAAGGAGTCGTCGTCGACACGCACGTCTTTCGCATCGCCCACCGCCTCGACTTAGCCAAAAGCGAGACGCCGCAAAAAGTCGAGCAGGAGTTGATGCAAGTCATCCCGCAGAGCCGCTGGATCAGCTTCTCCCACCAACTCATCCACCACGGCCGTCAGATCTGCCTGGCTCGTAACCCCAAATGCGACCGCTGCAACCTCGAACAGCTCTGCACATCCAAAGACAAGACCTGGCACAGTTAGCATTTGAGTTGTAGATCCGAGATACCGGAGGGAGCAAGCTGCTTTAGCACCCTGAAAAAGGCCAATTTACTTGCCCTTCAGGCCCAGATTCTTGTCCGATTTTCGAGAGCTTTATCGATAGACAACGATGGAGCTAGATTATTTTGCACATAATTAGCAACTCCCGGCGCAGAATGGAGGAAGTCAGGGCTGCGGGCTTTTACCGATCCCTGTCCACTGAGCACCGTCAACTCAATGGGGTACCCACCCCCCCCTATTTACTGTGAAACTGTGGAAATGTGAAGGGTTCGCGGTGGCCCTGAATCTTCCGCGAGAGCTGAAACTAATCACTCAGTGTCTGAATAGTTCGACGACTGCGGAAATCAATCCAGGAATATCGGAGGGATTTGCTTCAGCCGCTGCCGGCCAGCCGAGATCGCACAGCGTCTGACTGGTGATCGGCCCAATCGAGATTGCCGGAACTGCTGCCAGCGGCCAGGCAATGCCGGCCACGCGCGCCGCCTCAGCCAGATGCGTAACACTGGAACTGCTGGTGAATGTCGCTGCGTCAAGCCCTTCAGTCACAGCCAGACGCAACTGCTCCGGCGCTGTCGCTGGCATCACGTTGCGATAGGCCTCGACCACATCGACAACAGCACCGGCCGCCCGCAGCGCGTCGGGGATCACGTCCCGCGCAACAGCTGCACGCGCGAGCAGGACTCGTTCGCCGGCAACCTCACCGCGCAGGCTCTCGACCAGGCTCTCGGCAAAGTAGGAGTCAGGAACAACTGAAACGTGAAAGCCGTAGCGCCGTGCCGTCTCAGCCGTCGCTTTGCCCACAGCAGCAATCTTGAGTCCTTCGGCTTTGGCCGCGTCCAATCCAAATCGTGATCCACGTTCGCATACCTGTTGAATCGCGTTCGAGCTTGTCAGAATCAGCCAATCGTACCGATCCAGATTTCTGATGGCATCATCCAAAGCAGCATAGGACTCGGGCCCGACGATCTCAATCACCGGTACCTCGACCGTGATCGCGCCAAGCGCTCGCATCTCACTGCTGAACTTGCCGGCTTGTTGCAAAGCGCGAGTAACAAGCACTCGTCGCCCCGCCAGCGGAAGAAGAATCACCGCAGGCCTCCGCCAGTTGCAGCCGCAAGCAGCGGCCCTGCACCAGCGTCCATCAGCTTCTGAGCCACAACACTTCCCAGTGCCGCGCCGTCCGCGCCGGTATGAATCGCCCGATGATAGATGCGCACAGCCGTCCCGTTCTCTGGGTCGGCAACCACAGCAAACACCTCGTCAGTCTCACTGTCGTTCTCCCGGATCGAACTCGGCCTGCAATGTACTCCGATGGGCACCTGGCAGCCACCGCCGAGCGCCGCCAGCGCCGCGCGCTCAACAGTCACGGCAAAGCGCGTTGCCGCGTCATCCAAAAACGCAAGCGCGGCAATCGTTGCGGCGTCTTCCTTGCGCGTCTCGATGCCCAGCGCGCCCTGTCCGGCTGCCGGACAAAACTCGTTGGGCTCCAGCCGTTCCCGCACCCATTCGGTCTTTCCCAAACGTTCAAGGCCTGCCGAGGCCAGCAAGATCGCATCCACTTGGCCATCGCCCAGCTTTCGCAACCGGGTGTCCACATTTCCGCGAAACTCTCGCGCTTCGATATCCGGCCGCAAAGCTTTCAACTGTGCTCGGCGCCGCTGGCTGCTCGTCCCCACGCGCGCGCCTGTCGGCAACGCGGCAAGGTTTTTGAAACTCACCGACACAAATGCGTCTCTGGGGTCAACGCGCGGAGGCGTCGCGGCCAGCGCAAACAAACTAGCCAACTCGGTTGGCAGGTCCTTGAGCGAGTGCACGGCCAGGTCAACTCTGCCCTCAGCGAGCGCCTCTTCGATTTCCTTGGTAAACATTCCCTTGGAGCCGACCTGGGAAAAGGCGATTTCTTGCAGCCGGTCGCCAGTGGTCTTGATGATTTCGATCTCAACAGTGTGGCCCTGGCCGCGAAGCAACGCCGCTATGTGCTTCGACTGCCACAAGGCCAACTGTGATCCCCGGCTTCCGATGCGCAGTTTCATGGATGCCTCAGCTTACTGGACTCGACCTCGTCCGCTCCTTCAACTCTCTTTGCTTCCGCTTCTCTTGGTCGACCAGATGCATCGCCCGTGGCAAGCGACCATGTCTCGCAAAGCGTTTCAAGCCTCGCTGCATCGTTCTCGCGCGCAGCCTGCTTCAGCGCCTGCATCGGCGCATGGAGAAACTTATTGACAAGCCCGCGAGTCAACGCCTCGACGGCTGCGATCTGCTCGGCGCTGAGCGAGCCCAGCCGGGCCTGCGCCCGCCTCAACTCTGACTGACGAATCTCCTCGCCCTGTTGTTGCAGTGCCACGATCGCCGGAGCAACGTTCACCGTGCGCTGCCGCTGCTCAAACCGCTCGACCTCGCTCGTGATCAGTGACTCTGCGTCGGTAGCCTCGCGGCTGCGTTCAGCCATGTGCGCCACGGCCACCTGTTGCAGGTCGTCGATGTCGTAAACAAAGATGCCTTCCAGCTTGCCCATCGCTGGATCGACGTCGCGGGGCACGGCAATGTCGATGAAAAACATTGGCCGGTTGCGCCGCTGCTGGAGAAATGCCCGTCCGTGTTCGCGGAGAAAGATCGGGTGCGGCGCGCCAGTCGAGCTGATCACAATGTCGGCCTGGCTCGCCGTCTCGTATAGCTGGTCAAACGGGATCGTTTGTGCTTGAAACGTCTCAGCCATGCGCCGAGCACGTTCCAGGGTTCGGTTCGTAACGAGAATCGAGCCTGCGCCCTGCTGCACCAGATGCCGCGCCGCCAGTTCACTCATCTTGCCGGCGCCGACTAGAAAAACCGTACGCCCGTTAAGAGAACCGAAGATCTTCCGCGCCAATTCAACCGCGACGGAAGCAATTGAGACCGAATTAGAACCAATCTCCGTCTCGGTGCGAACCTTCTTGGCTGCGGCAAAGGCGCTCTGCAGCAGATGCTCGAGTTGTCCGCCGACCGTACCCGAGGCGCGTGCTACAGCAAACGCCTCTTTCACTTGCCCTAAGATCTGAGGTTCGCCCACGACCATCGAGTCCAGACTTGCGGCCACGCGGAAGAGATGCCGCACGGCCTCCAGATCGTGGTGTTCGTAGAGATGGGGCGCCAGCAAGGCCTCATCCAGACCGAAATAGCGTTGCAGGAAGGCGGTCAGATCCGCGTTAGGCGACTCGACGGCAGCGAGAATCTCCACGCGATTGCACGTCGACACGATCATGCATTCGATTACTCCGGCGACTGCAGCCAGGGCGCGGGTTGTTTCAGATAGATCCTCGCGCGAGATGGCGATCCGCTCCCGCACCTCAATGGGCGCGGTCTTGTGGTTCACGCCAATAATGGTCAGCGTCATTACGGGCCGTACCTGTGAACCCGGCTGATAATGTTGACGGCGAAGACGGCGAGCATTACCAGAAAGACCGCCCCGGATAGGAAAGCCGCCCTGCGCCCGCGCAAGCCCGCGGACCGGCGCACCAGCAGAAGCGTGACGTAGACGACCCACAGGATGAAGGATGCAATGACCTTGGGATCGAGGAAATACGCGTCCCCAAGAGGAGTCTCCTGGGCTAGTACCGAACCAATTACCAGACCGACAGTCATGCACGGAAACCCAAATTCCAACGTGCCGTGGGCGATCCGCTCAAGGGTGTCGAGGGATGGCATCCAATCCAGCGGAAGCCACCAGGAGTCTTCGCCGGCCTTGTGCTTACTTTTGAGTCGACGCTCCTGAATGAGGTAAAGCACCGAAGCCAAAAGGCTGAAACCGAGCGCGACGTAGGCAGCCAGCAACGCGGCTATATGCGCGATAAGCCAATTGATGCGAACACCGCTGGAAGGGAAAACATAGCGCTCAGGACCCAGTGCGGGCGCGAGAACGGCAAGGAACGTAACGGGCAGAGCAAAGATTCCAAGCGAGATCGCATCGTAGAACCAAGACACCAGGAAGAACAGGCCGGCGACGGCAAAGCCAAGCAGCGACTCAACTTCGCGGGTACCCACGGGAAGAAAGCGATGCGCTTGAACGAGCATCTCGACGCACGAGACGAAGTGGAAGAGGAAAGCCAGTTCGCCTAGTCGAACACAGGTCTTGCGCCAGCCAATCAATCCGTAGAGCACAGCGGGAAAGACGGCAATAGAGGCCGCCGCATACAGGATCGCCGCAACTCTGAGCCAAAGGAGGTACATTTCTAAGCTCACCTTGTTGTTTTAGAACTTACGCGTAACTGCCTCAAGTGAACAGTATACTGTGGCGCAATTCGACCGGCTTGCTTCAGAATACGGGTGTGATCAGTTCATTGTCGCGTCCGAGTCGGTAACCACAAGGGACAAACTTGGCCAGGTTCGGCGCCGCCCACTCGCAACATCGCGTGAACACCACTCGCAAGTTTCGGGCTTCGCACCGTGGTGCGCGCTTGATGGCCGCCGGCCATCACTTGCAGGATGCATTGGCCGCCAATGAATCCTGACCCGCCAGTTACAATAACTGTGCTCATAGAGAAGATTCTAGATCACAGCATCGATCTGCCCAGCGGTTGCCAATCTCAATCACCAAGTTGACGTCGACCGACCAACTCCGCTTGGCGCCTTGCGCCTGATTCCCCTGAATAGGTATCTTTGGGAAGCAGATTGACTAAACCCTGAAAAGAGATTCATGGACGCCATTGAACGGCTTTTCGAGCAGCACTACCGCACGCCGGCCGAGGAGGTACGGCCGCTCCAGGGCCAACTCGGAGGCTCGGGACGCGCCATCATTCGTCTTACCGGTGGTGGCGTCAGCGCTATTGGAATTCTGTCTCCCATACGCGAAGAGAATATTGCATTTGTTGAATTCTCTCGGCATTTTCGTCGGCACGGATTACCGGTACCTGAGATCTACTGCGAAGATTTGAGTCAAGGCGTTTACCTCGAAGAGGACCTGGGCGATACCACACTCTTTGAATTTCTTGGCATGAATCGCGCCGGTGACGACATCGCTCCCGAGGCAATTGAAGCCTACCGGAGAGTGGTGGCCATGTTGCCGCGCTTCCAAGTCGAGGCCGGCCGCGACTTGAATTACAAAGTCTGCTATCCACGCGCGAGTTTCGATCGCCAGTCGATCGCCTGGGACTTGAATTACTTCAAATATTATTTTCTGCGTCTCGCCGGCATACCGTTCAACGAACAGGCTCTCGAAGATGATTTCTCCCGCCTGACCAGGTTTCTGCTGGGCGCCAGCCATGATTACTTTCTATATCGAGACTTTCAAAGCCGTAATGTGATGTTGCGCGGCGGGCAGCCATTCTTTCTCGATTACCAAGGCGGCCGAAAAGGCGCGCTGCAATACGACATTGCTTCGCTGCTTTATGATGGCAAGGCCGATTTGCCGCCGGCGTGGCGGCAAGAGTTACTCGATTACTATTTGGAATGCCTTAGCGGATTCATAGAAGTTGACCGCGATGCATTCATGAACCACTACTATGCGTTCGTATACGTTCGCATACTGCAGGCTCTCGGAGCCTATGGCTTCAGGGGGTTTTATGAGCGCAAGGTTCACTTTCTGCAGAGTGTGCCATACGCGCTAAAGAATCTCTGCTGGCTTGCCTCAAACGTCAAGTTGCCGATTGCGTTGCCAGCACTGATGGATGCCCTCCATGGAATCACGGGATCGCAAAAGCTGCAAGGCCTGGCTTCTTCAGCGGACATCTTGACGGTGCGGATCTTCAGTTTCAGTTTTCGCCACGAGATGCCAAACGACGAAACAGGAAACGGCGGCGGATTTGTCTTCGACGCCCGCAGTCTGCCTAACCCAGGACGCGAAGAGCGATACCGGCAACTGAATGGCAAGGATGCGGCTGTGGTGGACTTTCTTGATCATCAGGCCAGTGTGCACCAGTATCTCGCAGGCGTCGTTTCTCTGGTCGATGCAAGTGTCGGCGCCTATCAACGCCGTGGTTTCAAACATCTCATGGTCTCATTCGGCTGCACCGGGGGCCAGCATCGCTCGGTATACCTGGCAGAGCAGTTGGCGAAGCACCTTCGCGGAGGCAGTGGCGTGGTAGCAGTGGTTCGCCACATGGAGTTAGAAAAGATGGAATCAGAGAGACTGGCCCGATGAAGGCGATGATTCTAGCGGCCGGCTTGGGCACACGTTTGTTGCCGCTCACCAGCAACCGCCCAAAGGCTTTGGTAGAAGTTGCCGGACAAACGATGTTGGAGATCACACTCTCCCGCCTGCGCTTCTTTGGCGTGAATGAAGTCATTGTCAATGCGCACCACTTCGCACCGATGATTGTCGAGTATCTTAAGGCCAAAGAAAACTTCGGCATGAGAATCGAGGTCTCTCACGAGGAGCAGTTGCTTGACACTGGCGGCGGTTTGAAGAAAGCAGCTCATTTTTTTCTGGATTCAAACGGAGGGTCGCAAGAACCCTTCATCCTACATAACGTCGATGTGATCAGCAGCATCGATCTGAAACGCATGGTGCAGGTTCATATCGAAAACGCCGCTCTCGCGACGCTGGCGGTTCAAGACCGCGAGAGTTCGCGCTATTTACTTTTCGACGAACAAAATCAACTCTGTGGCCGTCAGACTGCCTTGGCTGAAAAGGCGGAAGGTGCTCAGATTGAGTGGGTGGGGGCTATCAGGCAAGCGCAGGCGCTGGCCTTTTCCGGCATCCACGTTGTTTCTAGTCAGATTTTCGCGAAGTTGCACGATGATGGCGTTTTCTCTATCATTCCCACCTATTTGAATCTCGTCGCAGAGCGCGAAAAGATCATCGCTTTTCGAGCTGACGAAAGCTATTGGCGCGATCTGGGCCGGCCCGAGAACGTCTTGGAGGCCGCACGCGATCTAGCCGGCGGAAAGTACAGCCCTATGGCTTGCTAATTTCTCCAGCAATACTTGTTACAACACTGCGGAAACGACACCGCTCATACTCTTTCGCGTTGAGCAAGCCTATTTGGAGATTTTGCCTTTCGACCTTTCTGTACTTACCAATCCGTCAGAGTCCCGTCCAGCTTGCGATTAATGGGCAGATAGGCGCGCTGATACGGATATTCTGCCGCCAACACCTCGTCCAGATCTACACCCAGGCCAGGCGCCTCGCCAGGGTGCATCAGCCCGTCCTTGAATGTGTAGTGATGCGGAAATACCTGATCTGTCTCGTCGGTATGCGGCATGTGCTCTTGAATACCAAAGTTATGGATTGCGGTGTCGAAGTGGAGCGCTGCCGCCATTGTTACCGGGGAAAGGTCGGTCGCTCCATGAAAACCGGTTCGCACGTGATATAACTCCGCAAAGTCCGCAACCTTCTTCAGGTGAGTAAAACCGCCTCCATGCACCAGCGTCATGCGAAGGTAGTCGATCCATTGGTTACGAATCAGATCATGTGCATCCCAGATTGAATTGAAAACTTCGCCTACGGCAATAGGCGTAGTTGTATGTTCGCGGATGATTTTGAATCCTTCCTGTAACTCCGCCGGCGTCGGATCTTCAATCCAGAAGAGATGAAACGGTTCAAGTTCCTTGCCTAGCCGACCCGCTTCAATAGGTGTCATGCGATGGTGGCAATCGTGGAGTAGGTGCAGATCTTCGCCGAAGTTCTCGCGAACCCGCGCGAAGAGCCTAGGAACGTGACGCATGTAGAGTTCGGTAGACCACTCGTACTCAGATGGCAGTCCGCGCTCCGCCGGTTCATATCTCCCGGGTCCCTTTGAGATGCCGTAGGTCGTGGATAGGCCTGGGATCCCGCTTTGAACGCGGATCGCCTTGTAGCCCATTTCTTTGTGCCGCGCTACATCTTCCAGAGCATGGTCGATATCCTCGCCAGTGGCGTGACAGTACACCAAAACGCCCTCACGACTCTTGCCGCCAAGCAAGTTATAGACCGGCGTGTTCAAAGCCTTTCCTTTAATATCCCAGAGGGCCACGTCCACCGCGGCAATTGCCGACATCGTAACTGGCCCCCGCCGCCAGTATGCTCCACGATAAAGATATTGCCATATATCTTCAGTCTGAAACGGATCGCGGCCAATGAGGCACGGGATCACATGATCCGTGAGATAACTGGCGACCGATAACTCGCGTCCATTTAACGTACCGTCGCCAAGACCGTAAATGCCCTCATCGGTCTCGACTTTCAGAGTGACAAAGTTTCTTCCAGGCGAAGTGATATTCACCGTCGCATTTGTGATTTTCATGCTCTCAACCGCTCCGCAATCCGTCCTATATCTGTTTACTGGTTTACGCCGCTTGCCAGGAAGCCACCGTCCACGGCAATCACCTGCCCCGTGATGAACGAAGCTGCCTCCGACGCGAGAAAGACCGCCGCTCCGGCGACTTCCCGCGCCTCCCCGAAGCGGCCCATCGGCGTTCGCAGCAGCAGTTCTTTCCCGCGCGCCGTGCCTTCTATCAACGAGGCGTTCAGTGGTGTGGAGAAGACACCTGGTGCAATGGCATTCACGTTCACGCCCTTCCGCGCCAGTTCCACAGCCAGCGAACGAGTCAACGAGACGACCGCCGCCTTGCTTGCAGAATAGGCTGCCACCCCATAAAAACTTACAAACGATGAGAGCGACGCGATGTTGATCATCCGTCCATACCCTGCCCGCACCATGCTCGTTCCGAAGATCTGGCAGGCCCGTAGTGTTCCCGTCAGGTTGGTCTCCATTATCATCCGCCAGTCGGCTTCGTTCATTTCAAGTGTCGACTGCTTATGGGTGATCCCAGCCGCGTTCACCAAAATATCCACCCGTCCAAATTCCTTCAGTACCACATCGTGCAACTCTTGCACTGAGCCCCGGTCCAGCACATCGCAAGTCAAGTGCAACGAGCGTCGCCCCAGCGCCTCGATTTCGGCGGCCACCTCTTGTACCTGTTGAGGTCGTCTCGAACTCGCCACAACGTCCGCTCCGGCTTCAGCCAGTTCCAGCGCGATGGCGTGGCCGAGCCCGGTCGTTCCGCCGGTCACGACGGCCACTTTGCCGCTCAAATCGAATAAAATTTGCCCCATAAATTAATCGCCTCTGCCTAAGTTTTGCCGTCAACGTTGCAACTTCAAAGACGCTTGCTTGAATCTCAAGTTGTAAGTTTGTCTCTTAACCAGAACATTAGCACTCACGGCAGGATCATGCCAGTCAGTTCTGTTCCATAAAATCCGATGGAGAGATGCAGATCCTTCGACTCACTTCGCGTCCCTACAGCCTCCCTAGATAGCATCGTTTATGATTGTGCTTTAGAACCGATACACTTGGACAGCCCGTCGTGCCGGTCTGCACAAAGATGAGATAGGGTATCTTTGTCCGATGAACAGTATTTCCATCCCCGATTCTCTCCGCCGCTGGGATTGCCTTAGCCTCGGCGAAGTCATGCTTCGCTTCGATCCAGGCGAGAGTCGCATCCACACGGCGCGCCAGTTCCAACTTTGGGAGGGCGGTGGTGAGTACAACGTGGCACGCGGTTTGCGTCGCTGTTTTGGCTTACGCACAGCCATCGCCACCGCTCTCGCGGACAATCCAGTCGGGCGTCTTGTTGAAGATCTCATCCTCCAGGGCGGAGTGGATACTTCCCTGCTCAGATGGGTGCCTTATGACGGTGTAGGCCGCACGGTCCGCAATGGCCTCAACTTCACCGAGCGGGGATTTGGATTGCGGGCGGCCGTCGGCTGCTCGGACCGAGGGAACACCGCCATCAGCCAAGCCAAACCCGGCGACTTTGATTGGACGGTGATCTTCGGCAAGCAGTATGGCGCGAAATGTTTCCACACCGGGGGCATCTTCGCCGCTCTCTCAGCCTCTACGGCGGCGGTCGCTGCCGAAGCCATGGACGCCGCTCGCGCCAGCGGGGCTTTCGTCTCCTATGATTTAAACTTCCGCGATTCCCTTTGGAAATCAATCGGCGGCAAGGCCAAGGCGCAGCAAGTCAATCGCGATCTGGTCCGCAAGGTCGACCTGCTTCTGGGCAACGAAGAGGACTTTTCCGCCATGCTCGGCGTCACAATCCAAGGCGTCAGTGAGAACTTTGACGAGTTGCCCATCGCCGGTTACGAACAGATGCTACGAGAGGTCGCGGCGGCATATCCAAATCTCAAACTCATCACCAGCACTCTTCGGACTGCTCACACTGCCAGTCGCAATGCCTGGGGTGCGATCGCGCTCTATGAAAACAAGATCATCCATGTTCCGCAGCGCGAGATCGACATTCTGGACCGCGTGGGCGGCGGTGACAGCTTCGCTTCCGGCCTGATCTATGGACTCCTCGCAGGCAAGCCTATCGACTGGGCCGTGCGCTGCGGCGTGGCCCACGGCGCGTTGGCCATGTCCACTCCTGGCGACACCAGCATGGCCAGCCTGGCCGAGGTCGAGCGCATTATCAAAGGCGGCTCGGCGAGAATCGCCCGTTGAGTTTCGATTCCGGCCAAGTTCTTGCTACCGGCACTCTGTTATAGCGCCCACGCCGCCATCAATCAAGCAGAATGGATTTCATTCCGAAGGCCGCGGAACACTCTTCTCCTCGTTTACTCAATTTACTGAACGGAATCATCATTCCTTGTTGC
>CAYTJN010000029.1:0-31219 GCA_964438125.1 uncultured Occallatibacter sp. | reverse complement strand
GTTCAATCTCTCCGCTAAAAACCAGAGCCCGCAGGGTATTTTGCAAGTGGCTCAGGTTTCGAAAATATAGGAGGGGGGGTGGGGGGTACCCCTTTTCGACACGGACTGGTTGGGCCTTTCAGTCCCGAGTGCTCCGTTTTTCCGCTCAAAGTCATGTTCTTAGTTTGCATGAACAGTTAATAATTCTCTGCAAAAGTTATCAATCAATCTGATCAGGAGCTTTCTTTTCGCATGAAACTTGAACTGCCCGCCGGCAATTTCCGCGCTTATCTCTTTGACTGCGACGGCACCATCGTCGATTCCATGCCTCTGCACTATATCGCCTGGAAGACGGCCTTCGCAGAGTGGAACTGCCCTTTCCCGGAAGATCTCTTCTACTCCTGGGGAGGCAAGCCCACTCGCGAAATCATCGCAACGCTGAATGAGATGCACGCGCTGGCCATGCCTGTCGAGACTCTTGCTGAACACAAGGAAGAGCTCTACTTCCAATTGCTTCCTCAGCTCAAGGCGATTCCCGAGGTCGTGGAACTCATTGAGCTTGAGCATGGCCGGATTCCCTTCGCTGTAGTTTCGGGCGGCAGGCGAATCTCCGTCACCAAAGCCCTTGACGCGCTCGGGTTACTCGACAAGTTCGAGACCATCGTCGGCTCGGAGGACTACGTCAACAGCAAGCCCGCCCCGGACGCATTTCTGCTGGCGGCCAAACAGCTCGGCGTTGCGCCCAAAGACTGTCTGGCCTTCGAGGACACGGAAATGGGCATCGCCGCGGCAAGCGCAGCGGGAATGGCGACCGTTAAAATCGCCTCACCGCAGGAGCGGGCCGAACGCGAAGCCGCGGAGATGGGAACCAAAGTCTAGCGCCGCCGTAAGGCTTTTAAGGAGCGAACAAGCTTGTCTGCGTGTCAAAGCCCGTCTATCGAAAGCAAGCTGGGATCACGGCAGAATGCCGACTGGTTCTCTCTGCTCGGCATCGCGGGTGCCGTGACGTTGCTCCACCTGGCCACCAACGGTCGCTACGGCTTTCATCGCGACGAACTTCAGTTTCTCAGCGACGCCCGCCATCTCGATTGGGGCTTCGTGGCGTATCCGCCATTCACGCCATTTGTGGAGCGTGTGAGCCTTGAGATTTTCGGTCTTTCGATGGTGGGCTTGCGCCTTTTTTCGGTACTCTCTCAGGCGGCGGTGATCGTCTTCACTGGCCTGATGACGCGCGAACTGGGAGGCAAACGCCTGGCCCAGGGCACCGCCGCGCTGGCCGTGGCGCTCTCGCCGATGCCGCTCTTTGAGGGCACCGAGTTTCAGTACGGCACCTTCGACTTCCTGTGGTGGGCACTGGTTGCGTACTTCACGATTCGCCTGTTGAAGTCTGAGAATCCCCGCTGGTGGCTGGGGATTGGAGTCGCAATCGGCCTTGGCCTGCTTACCAAGTACACCATCGTGTTCCTTGCGCTGGCGATGATCCTTGGCTTTCTCTTCAGCCCTGCGCGCCGCCTGCTTGCGAACCGCTGGATGCTTTGTGGCGCGGCCATCGCGCTGCTGATCTTTCTTCCCAATCTGATTTGGCAGATTCGCCACGGTTTCATCACGCTTCATTTCCTGCACTTCATTCATCTGCGGGATGTCAGTTGGGGACGAGGCGATCAATTCATCTCCAAGCAGTTTTTCGCTTGCGCTAATCTTTGGGCAGCGCCGTTGTGGGTTGCAGGCCTGCTCTGCTATCTGCGCTCTCCGCGTTACCGTCCGCTGGCATGGATGTATCTGCTGCCGTTGAGTTACTTCGTGGCAGTCAAAGGAGTCTTCTACTATCTCGCGCCGGCTTACATGATGCTCATCGCGATGGGTGCATTCGAGGGGGAGCGGTGGGTGGCAAAGCTGTCGAAAGCCTGGCGGATTGCGGTGAAGATTATTTTCTTTCAGGGCATCGCCGTGGCTGGCGTTTACGCACTTGTGCTGATCGTGCCGGTGACAACGTCTGGTCCTGTGATGCATTTTGCGCTCCAGCAAAATGAAGGACTACGCGAGGAGATCGGGTGGGACGAGCTCGTTCGCACCGTCGCCCAGATCCGCGACTCCCTGCCGCCTGACCAGCGGACCCATCTCGGCATCACCACGGGCAACTACGGCGAATACGGCGCCATCGACATTCTCGGCCCCGCCTATGGGCTGCCCAGCCCGATCGGAACCACCAACTCAGAATGGCTGCGCGGCTATCCCACGCCCGCGCCTACTACCATTATTGTTCTCGGCCTCCACGCAGAAGAGGCCAATGAGATTTTCACCGCCTGCCGTCTCGCAGGACACAACGGCAATTCCGAGGGTGTGCGAAACGAAGAGAGCCAGTATCATCCCGACATCTTCCTCTGCGGTCCTCCACGGAAACCTTGGGCCGAACTGTGGAACGAACATCGGGATTTCGGTTGACGAATACAGACCATCAAAAAAGCAATACAGCTATCCGGTAAGCTGTGAACGTGCCCTGCTGACCTTGCGGCGTGCAACTTGCCACCTCAGCCTTGCGAAACTTTCCCGAAGCCATTTCGGTTGTCAGCTCGCGAGGCAGCCGGCTCAAGTCGGAGTCTTCCCAGCGCATCACAAACTTGGAACGGCCGCCTGATTCGAAGCCAGGCATCCCCTTATCCGTCACGCAAGCCTGTCGAGCTTCATTGGAGCCGTGCGCCACAACGACACCGCCCGTTTCGACCATCCCCGCTACCTTGGCTTCCACTTGCGCCTGGGTCAACAACGGCACGGCGCGCTCATAATCGGCCACGGCATAGAGGCCGTTCCGGCTGGCCACTACAGCAACGCCGACGCGGTCCACCGCTGGGTTGAGCAGGTTGGTGCGGTGGCCGGGCGAGTGCATCCACATCTGGTGAATCGTCGACGGATCGGGGCCCACTGCCACGTTCTCCTCTACCAGGCTGAAGTGCGCCCCGGCCTCTGCGGCACGCGTAGAGAGATCCGGCTCTCCGCGATATTGGTGAGAGATCGGCCCCTCAGCGGCCATGCGCAAGCAGTGCCGGCGAGCGGCCACGGCCAGCGCTGGATCCCACTTCAGCGGCCCGGCTCCTGCCTCGGCGCGCGACTGATTCGCCAGCACTACAATTCGCCAAGACTCGGCTTGAATCGATTGAGCGCCCTCAAGCCGCGCCCCCCGAGAGGCCGATCCCTGCGCCACAGCCACGGACGCAGCCATCCCCAGACAAACCGTCCAACCCCACCTAAAGGTATTCATAGCCAATAGAACCCCATCGAACCGCGACAGTCGCGGTATTCTCACTAAGACGATGACTTTTTTCTGTAAACATGGTTCGCACTTTCATCATCGCATTCGGCGCCATCCGCGTGTTGCAGACTCTCTGGCCTGGAGTAGACAGTGAAAATCGGCGTGGTCAGCGACACTCACGGCCTCTTTCGCCCGGAGCTCGCTTCCGCGCTCGCCGGCGTTGAGCGCATCCTGCATCTCGGCGACGTAGGCAAGCCTTCCGTGCTCAAGGAACTAGAAAAGATCGCCCCCGTGACTGCGATCCGCGGCAACGTCGACCGCGAAGGCTCATGCAGTGAACTACCGGAAACCGAAGTCACGCTGATCGCAGACCGGTACGTTTACATGCTGCATAATCTCGAGACGCTGCACCTCGACCCTGCCGCCGGAAAGTTCGCCGCTGTGCTCTTTGGCCACACCCACGTTCCCAACTTTTACCGCCGCAAAGGTGTTCTCTACTTCAATCCCGGCTCCTGCGGGCCTCGACGATTTGAACTGCCCGTCACGATGGGATTGATTGAAGTCGACGGCGAAGAATTCACGCCGCGCATCGTCAAGCTGCTTTGAAATCTTTCTGAAACGAACGCGCCGCTCCGCGAATCGGTCCAACTCTTCCGTCAACTTCCCAACATGTGAATCGATTTCGCCCGGGACAACTTTCCCCACCTACATTTAGGCAATCCTCACTTGTATAATGTTTAAATTAAAAGCATTACAGGCTTTCATGTCCCTGTTCTCCATGGTGTATCCAATCCCATCTTGAGGCCCAACTGTATGAGTTCGAGGAAGATCGTGTCGAGCAGTTTATTTGCGTTTACTTTTATCCTGTTTGCCACTGGCGGGCGTGCCGCACAGATGTCAGGCTCCGACTCTCACCAAGGGATGGAGATGGCAATGTCCAGCACCTCAACCGATCTTTTTGTGATGCCGGGATCGGACTTTGACCGGCCGGGACTGGTTCCTCGCGCCAACCTCAATATCGGCATCGGGCACACCTTCGGTTTTCTGAAGAAAGACCCAATCGGCGATGAATTGACCTTTAGTTACACGTATGAAAATGCGGGTACACACGGCTTCTTCCATACCACCTTTGGCTCGCATACCGAAGCGCTGGGCGTGATGAAGAACTTTGCGTTGCCCAGGACAAAAGCCGTTTCCGGATACACCATGATTCAGGCGGGCGTGGCGAGCTTCACTGGCTACTCTCACGTTCTCAATCGCTTTTACGACGGAGAGGCGCTGGGCGCGATGATCCACTGCAGCGGTCACAGCTCGATCTGGATTCAGGATGGCTACAATAAGATGCCCACGATGCCCTGGTACACGACGGCCAGCATCGGCTACACGTGGAGTTGGTGAGAGTCATCGCCTTCACTGCATGGACAGCGTTGCCGGAGTCTGGTGTTTCGGTTCGGGGTGCTCAATTCCCTGCCCCAGCATCGGCATCTGCGGGCTTCACGTCTTCCACTGCCTCGACGCGAATTTTGGCGATCCGCCGGCCCTCCATCTCGACGACCGTCAACCGCCGCCCTTCGAAGACGACAGATTCGCCGACCGCTGGAATATGGCCCAACTGCATCAGCACAAAGCCGGCCAGCGTCTCTACGCCGCCATCTCTGGGCAGATCCCATTGCATCTGGGTCTCAAGATCGCGCAGGTTCACGCCGCCATCCATGAACAGCGCGCCGCTTGCCGTGGTCAGCACGGGCAGCGTTGGCGAGTCAAATTCATCCTCCAGCTCTCCGGTCAACTGTTCGATCGCGTCCTCGGTGGTGACCAGGCCGACTGTCGAACCGTACTCGTCCACAACGATAGCGATCTGGCGCCGCCGCTGCTGCAACTCGCGGATCAGGTCGAGAACGGTCTTGGTCTCCGGCACCACCAATACGCTGCGCATGATCTGCGAGAGCTTCAACTCGACAAGCGGAACCGCCGGGTGAGAGAACATCAGCCGGGCGAGATCTTTCGAATACACCACGCCGACGATGTGCTCCGGCCCGCGGCTTTCGTCGTAAACCGGAACCCTGGAGCGCATATGTTCGATCACCTGTGCGGTGGCTGCTTCGATGTGCATCTTCGAAGGCAGTGAAAAGATCTTTTGCCGCGGCGTCATGATCTCGCGGATGGGCACATCATCCAGTTCCAGCGCCCGATGAATAAGCGTCTCTTGAAAGCGCGGCAGAACGCCCATGCGCCGTGCGGCCGTCGCAATCAGCTTCAGCTCTTCGGGCGAGTGGACCTGGGCGCGCTCCGTCATGGGAATGTCGAAGCCGCGCAACACGATTGCGGCCGAGCCCTTGAGAAGCCTCACCGCGGGACGAACCACAGCCATGAAGAGAAGCATAGGCGGAGCCACGGCCACGGCCAGAGCGTCGGCCCGGCGCAGCGCCAGCGACTTGGGCACCAGTTCGCCCACCACGACGTGAAAATAGGTGATCACCGCAAATCCCAGAGCGACAGCGCCCACCGCGGCCACGTGACCATAGATGTGTGCGGTTGCCGGGTCCACGGGTAAGGCATTGAGCCAGGCCGCAAAGACGCCCGCCGCCAGCGGTTCGCCGATCCAGCCCAGCGCCAGCGAACAGAGCGTGACGCCCAGTTGCACCGCGGGTAAAAAGTCGTCCAGATCCTGTTGCAGCCGCCGCACCGCACGGGCTCCGGGCACGCCGGCTTCGATCATCTGCTCAATGCGCGTATCGCGGATCGAGACCAGCGTAAACTCGGCGGCCACAAAAAATCCGTTGGCCAGAATCAGCATGGCCACAGCGACAAACTCAAGCAGCGAAAGACCGTGCATCTCGCTTGTGAGGATAGCATCCGGCAGCGGTCATGGATCAGGGGCCAGAGGATCGGGGAACGCACCCCAGGATCGCCGGTCAACTCGCCTGGCTGGCCGTCTGGAACCAATTGATCGGCCGCTGCGTATGGAATAAAGGGCACAGATCGGATATCAGCGGGTTGATGTTGGTTGACGAGTTGCGGGCCGCCTCCGTCTTAGTCTCCAGGTCAGCCACTTCGGTTCGTCTTCAACGTTTATTCACATAACTCATACCGCAATTGGAAATCTGCGAATATTTGGGGGAGGTTCCTGTGACAGCATCGCGCAAAAAGAGTAAACGATTCTGGATCTGGCTAGGCGCCGGGGGACTGTTGGTGGTGCTCGTGCTCGGCATCGGCTTGGCGCGGCTGGCGCGCGGATCGTCCGTTGATCCGAACAAGCTGGCCAAGGTCACCCGCGGCGATGTGGCGCGCTCGGTCGTCGCAACAGGAAAGATACAACCCATCACGAAGGTCGAGGTGAAATCGAAGGCCTCCGGCATTGTCGAGAAGCTCTTCGTGGACATCAACAACCAGGTGCACAAAGGCCAGGAACTGGCGCAGCTCGATCAGCAGGAGATCATGGCACAGGTTGAGGCGCAGCGCGCGCAGTTGGCGTCGGCCGAGGCAAATGTCGGCACCTACCAGGCCAATGTCGACCAGGATATGGTGAACGCGGCGGCTCCCGATCTGCCCATGTACAAGGCCACGCTCGACCGCAACATGGAGATGCAAAAGGAAGGCATCGTGAGCCATCAGGCGCTCGACGACGCCAACAAGGACTACCTCGCCGCACTTACCCGCCGCGACAGTTCCAAGGCTCAAATCGGCGTCGATACGGCCAAGCTGAAACAGGCGCGGGCGCAGGTATTGCAGTCCCAGGCGAGCCTCAAACAGCTTGAAGAGCAATTGAGTTATACGACGATCGTGGCGCCGATGGATGGCGTGATCCTTTCGCGCGACGTCGAAATGGGCGACGCGGTCAGCTCCATTCTTGTGCTGGGCTCGACAGCCACGCTGGTGATGACCGAGGGCGACATCAGAGAGGTCTATGTCCAGGGCAAGGTCGACGAGGCCGACATTGCGCATGTTTATATGAACCAGCCCGCACGCATTAAGGTTGAGAGCTTCCGCGACCGTGTCTTCAACGGCAAGGTCACCAAGATCTCTCCAATGGGCGTTGAAAAAGATAATGTCACCACCTTTGAGGTGCGCGTCTCGATCGATAATCCGGGCGGCGAACTCAAGGCAAACATGACGGCCAATGCCGAGATATTGCTTGACGAGCACAAGGGCGTTCTAACGGTGCCTGAAAATGCCGTCATCTACGACAACCAGAAAAAGGCAGCAGTCGAGATTCCCGACAAGAAGCAGAAGGAAGGCAAAAGCAAAGTGGCTGTAACCGTGGGCTTGTCCAACGGCTCGGTCACAGAGATTCTCAGCGGGCTGAAAGAGGGCGACCAGGTGGTTCTGCAACAGTAACGACAGAGATAAGAGAACAGGATCAGGGTTCAGGGGTCAGGGTTCAGTAACGACAGAGATCAGAGAACAGTGATCGGGGACCGGTGGCCGAAGACTGATCCCTGACCCCTGTAAGGAGAGGCAAACGATGAAGCATCTTTTCTTAACAGCAACGGCGGCATTCGCGCTGGCGACGATTCCGGCATTCGCCTCAGAGGCTACCTTTGAGCGCACGCTCTCGGTGAGCGGGCATGTGGAGTTGTCGGTCTCGACCGGATCGGGCAACATTCACATCACGCGCGGAGCGGACAATCAGGTTCACATCTGGGGCAAGGTGAAACAGACCGGATTCGGCTTGATTCTCATCCCGGCGCCAAGCGAAGAGAGAGTGCGCGCGATCGCGGCCAACCCGCCCATTGAGCAAACGGGCAACATGATCCGCATCGGAGGCCATCACGAGAATCTGCCTAACATCGGCATTGACTATGAAATTCAAGCGCCCGAAAACTCTTACCTCGACGCCGGCTCCGGTTCGGGCGACATCACGGTCGATAGCGTCGGCGAGAACGCAAAGATCTGGACCGGATCGGGCAACATCCACGCCACCGGCCTCAAGGGCGGCTTCAAGGTTGACACCGGATCGGGCAACATCTACGCAGAGCAAACGGGCCAGGGTGATGTGAAGGCGCAGACCGGCTCAGGCAATATCGAGTTGCGCAATCTGCACGGCGGGCTGCACGGCGGCACCGGGTCGGGCAACATCAAGGTGGCCGGAACGCCCTCCACGGACTGGAAGCTGGAGACCGGGTCAGGCAACATCGAATACTCTGCCGGCGGCGCTGCCTTCACCCTCGAAGCCTCCACCGGCTCGGGCAGCATTCATACCGAGCAGGAGATGTTGACGCAAGGCTCGACCGACCATCACCACGTCAGCGGCAAGATCAACGGCGGCGGGCCTACGGTACGCATCGAAACCGGATCAGGCGACATCCGGGTCCGCTAAGTGGGACCCGTGTCAACGACACGCCGTGCGAGTTTGCCTTTCAGGCGAGACCTGTATCGCTCCATGGGAGGGTCTCGCCTGCTTTTTTCTCGCGGCCGTGGTTGAGTTGGCAGATCGACCGACTGCCCTCCCCCATTAAACTGGTTTTATGGTTCGCATTCTCCGCCCGATTCCTGTCGAACAATTAAAACTATTGGTCTTCGATCTCGATGGCACGCTGATCGACTCCGCGCAGGATCTCTGCAACAGCGTCAACGCCACCCTGGCTCACTTCGGATGCGAGCCGCTGCCCGACGCGGTCGTCGCGAGCTATATCGGCGATGGCGCGATCATGCTCATTCGCCGCGCGCTCTTTGGAGTCGATGCGGTTACAGTGGACGAGCAGTTCCTGGCCAAAGCTTACGCATATTTTCTCGATTACTACCGCGAACACAAGCTGGACTTTACCTACGCTTACAAGGGCGTTCTCGAGGCCCTGCGGGCACTGCGCAACCTGCACGACGCGCCCAGCCCCGTGGGCAGAACCATGGCTGTGCTGACCAACAAGCCGGTTCGCCCGGCACAGGCCATCTGCGAGGCGCTCGATCTCGCGCCATTTTTTCTGCACGTCTACGGTGGAAATAGCTTTCCGACAAAGAAGCCTGATCCAGAGGGTCTCGTGTCGCTGATGAACGAGGCCGGCGCCACTCCCGAGGAAACGGTCATGATTGGTGACAGCCAGGTGGACGTAGCCACGGCGCGGAATGCGGGCGCCTGGTCCATCGGTTGTACCTTCGGCCTTTCTCCCGAGAGCCTCGCCGCCAATCCCCCCGACATTTTGGTAGATTCGCCCGCTGAGTGGACCACCGCCCTCAGTCCGAACGCCGTAAGCTGAAACCATGGAGACAATCGCTCAATTCAGTCCGCGCGCCTCTAACTCACTTCGCATTGTCCTGGCTGGCGGCAGCGGCCAGATTGGGCAATTGTTGGCGCGCCACTTCCAGCAGCAAGGCCACCAAGTCACTGTGCTGACGCGCGGCCCCTACGCTGCGCCCTGGCAAACGGTTCACTGGGATGGCGAGACCGCCGGTCCATGGACCGAATATCTTGAAGGCGCAGACCTCTGCATCAATCTCGCCGGCCGCAGCATCAACTGTCGCTTCACACCGGCTAACCGCCGCGCCATTTATTTATCGCGTATTCAATCCACGCAGCTGATCGGCGGCGTGATCGCCGGTCTCGCCGAGCCGCCCAAACTCTGGATCAATGCCTCAGCAGCAACGCTCTACAAGCGCGCACTCGACGCTCGTGGTATCGATTTACCGTTAGACGAGAGCAGCCCCATCGAGCAGGATGTGGTCACCCCCGCTGAACCGTGGAGCATCCGTCGCGGCTTTATCCCGCGTGTCGTTCGCGACTGGGAGGCGGCATTCTTTGGGGCCGAGACGCCTCGCACTCGCAAGATCGCCCTGCGCACCGCAGTCGTCTTTAGCCCTGCGGCTGGCAGCGCGTTTGGCGTGCTCTCTAACCTCGTCCGCGCGAGCCTCGGCGGCACGCAGGGCAACGGACGCCAATTTGTCACGTGGATTCATGAAGCCGACTACGCTCGCGCTGTTGACTTCCTTCGAGCCCACGAGGAGTTGGAAGGCGCATTCAATTTTGCCGCGCCCAATCCCCTTCCCAATCGTGAATTCATGGCCGCGCTGCGCGAAGCCTGGGAGGTCCCCAACGGCCTCCCAGCACCGGCGCTGGCGATCCGCCTCGGCGCAATCTTCATGCGAACGGAGCCGGAGCTGGTGTTGCACAGTTGCCGCGCCGTCCCTGCACGACTGCTCGAAGCGGGCTTCAAATTCGAATTTCCCGACTGGGGCGGCGCCGCAGAAGACCTGGTACAACATTGGCGGCAAAGGACCGATTGACAGAGTCGCGCGCGGACAGGTGAAGAATCAAATCTGGCCCGCATCGCCGCTGTGCCCATTGGAAGCAGAGGCTCCGGGAATCAAGCGGAGGATCAGCGGAAAGACGAGTGCCACGATGAAGTAAGCGCCTGTAGCGGCAAGCGCCAGCCGCGGCAGGCCCGCACCGCAGGCCATGCCGATCGCCGTCACCAGCCACACGGTGGCGGCTGTGGTGAGTCCCCTGACCCGGTTCTCGGTGACAAAAATGATTCCGGCTCCAATGAACCCAATCCCGGAGACAATCTGCGCGGCCACACGCGAGGGGTCGAGGACAATGCTGTTTGCGATGAGCACATCGGTAAATCCATACTTTGAAATCAGCAGAAAGAGCGCGGCCGCCGTTCCCACCACGGTGTAGGTGCGCAGCCCCGCATTCTTGTGGCGAATCTCGCGCTCAAGTCCAATCAGAGCCGAGAGCAGGAATGCGAGGCCGAGCTCAATGAATTGTTTGAGATCCTGTCCGCTGATTTCCGAGATTTGCATCGTCGTTTCCTGTTACCTCGCCGGGGTAATATCCGTCACCGGCAGATCGATGTGTCCGAGCAGGATCTCAAACCTTCTCTGCTCTTCCCTCTTATAGGTCTCCTGGTCTGGCCAGAGTTCCTTGATGAAACCCTCTTCATCCGGATTTGATGTTGTCGCCACAGTCGAATTCTTGTACCGAATCGTCACACGATAATCCCATCGCAACTCTTCCGACGTGTGAATCGTCGGCTGCTCGATCTTCACGGAAACAATGCGCCCCGTGCTTTCAATCTTCTTGAGCAGCGGGTAATGATTCTTCAGGAAGAGCTGAAGAAACTCGGCTTGATGGCCCCATTGGCATTTGTAGTAGTACTCAACGGTGTAAGGCTGGTCCGCGCTGCCCTGCGGCGGCGCCCCCTGCGCCATGAGCGGTGCAGCCAACGGAACGAAAAAAGCCATAGCCAAAACAGCCAGAAGAATCTTGCGCATACAACCTCCTTGTATGCAGAGCATTGTAGCGCAAGGCGATTAGGGCGCCGCGGGCTGGCTTGTTTCATATTCGAAAAATTCAGAGAAATTCGCCGCTGAAACTTCATGCACCTCGCAGGCCCCGAGGCGAATCCAAAGCTTCACAGGAGAAGCTTCCCCATGTCGCAAAAAATCGCTTTCATCACCGGAGGAAACCGCGGACTTGGTTTCCAAACTGCAGTCGAACTGAAGGACGCAGGCGTCAAGGTCGTGATTGGCTCACGGAATAAGGCCGAGGGCGAAAAGGCGCTCGCCAAGCTGAAAGCGGCGGGCGTTGACGCGGACGTGCTTCAATTCGATGTCAACAACCCAGCCGATTACCAGGCCGCGTACGACTACTTCAACTCCAAATATGGCCGCCTTGATATTTTGGTCAACAACGCCGGCATCTCCGCGGGCGTCTTCCCCGGCAATGGACCCGAACACTCCGCCATAGCCGTTGAGCCCGAGTTGCTGCATAAGGTCTTCGAGACAAATTTTTTCGCCCCGGTTGCGCTGACCACTGCGCTGCTGCCCTTATTGAAGAAAAGCCCCGCCGGCCGCATCGTCAATCTGTCCAGCGTTCTCGGCTCACTCACCCTTCACGCTACTCCCGGTTCACCGATCTATGACGCCAAGTCCTTCGCCTACGACGCGTCGAAGACCGCGCTCAATGCCTTCACTGTGCATCTAGCCTATGATCTGCGCGACACCAACATCAAGGTAAACTCGGCGCATCCCGGCTGGGTCAAAACCGACATGGGCGGCCCGCAAGCTCCGATGGATCTGAGCGAAGGCGCCAAGACCGGCGCCGCCTTAGCCACGCTCCCCGACGACGGCCCGAGCGGAGGATTTTTCCATCTAGGCAAGCCGCTGCCCTGGTAGGAAAAAGGACGCGAGGCTAGGGTTCGCTCGGCTGCTACTCGGTGATGGTTGATCCGTAGTTCGCAGGAGGCGGGGCTGTGCCGCGAATCTGCTCGATGAAGAGCGGCACCTCTTTCACTATCACGTCCGTGCGGTCGAACTGGATGTAATGCGAGCTATTTTTGGCGATGATTCTCCGGCTACGTGTGGAGAGCTTCTTAAGATCTTCCTGCAGCTGGTCCCATGCGGTTTCCATTCCGGTCATCCACTTGGGTGGGTTCTGTTTGGGTAGAGACTTGGCCGGATCATGCGAAAAGATCAGGATCGGAAGCGCGCCGTAGGGCCCTGTATGTACAGTTTCCTGACCCGATCGTTCGACGCTGTCCATTTCGTCGATCGTTGGAGCGACTTGGGTGTGACAAATATTTTCTGTTTCCAACTTCCCGGCGTGGGGTTCGAAACCCGATAGGTGCTGTGAGCACAGCCCCGTGAGACGCGGGATCCCGACCCCGAACACCGACCTCATTAGCAAAGTCCGAAGCCAATCCGGCGGCCCCTTGGGCACCGCCTTGAATGCGGGATTGTCCTGTTGGAGTGGCGTGGAGCCGTCTACGAATACGATTCCGGCAAGGTCTGTGGGATAGTGCGAGGCATAGTCGCGCATGTAGATTCCGGCGATGGAATGACCCATCAGCACAATCGGGCCGCTCACATTGGCCTGATGCAGAAGTTCGTGCAACTCGCTGGCGATGTGGTCGGCATCGCGCGGGGCGGGCAGCGGGTCGCTCCAGCCGTATCCGGCTCGGTCATAGGAGCAAACCCGCGTGGTCTTCGAAAGCTCCGGCTGAACTCCGCCCCAGATAAGACCGTCGTTTCCCCCTCCCGATTCGAGAACGATGGTAGGCGAACCGCTGCCAGTGCACGCCATACGCATCTTGTGCCCATTAACGAGGTATGCAACTCCCGGAGGCGGATTGTGAGCGCGAAACCAATAAAGAGCGATGGCGTTGTAGCTTGCGCAGCCCGCAACTGCCGTCGCCACAAGCACCACCGCCGAGAGGACGATGCGCTCAGCGACGCGCCGCCACCTGCGAGAGACCTGGGAAGAAAGTGTGAGAATCCGACGGATTGATAGCCAGATGACCAGAATTCCAAACACTAGAATCAATGCAGGAAAAACGACGTAGTCGAAATCCATCCAACGCCTCAGCTTTCCAATTTCAGTAGTTGTAGATTCTGTGGATCATCTTACAGCTTGTGCGTTCCCTGACTCATCCCTCGATGCCCAAAGTCACCTGTGCAGCCGCCCCTTCGTTATGACACAATATAGTGTCCGGGAGACGTCGCGGACGCCCGATCAAAAACAATCTGGTAAAGCTGCCATCACCTCTGCGCTCGATTGTCTGCAACCCGGCAATGCACAGCTCAATCCCCAGCTTTAATCTTTGACTTTATGAACGAATAGGAGATTTGGAATGCTCGAAACAATGGTCGAAACAGTCTTCAGCCCTTTCGAAACGGTGAAGTACGAAGGCCCCTCAAGTGAGAATCCCCTTGCCTACCGCTGGTACGACGCCGATCGTGTCGTGCTTGGCAAGCCCCTCAAGCAACATCTGCGCATGGCTGTCGCCTACTGGCATTCGCTCGCCATGCAGGGAGGCGATCCTTTCGGCGGCGCCACGATCCAGCGCCCCTGGTTTGCCGCCGGCGATCCAATCGCGCAAGCCAAGGTCAAGGCCGATGCGGCCTTCGAGCTTTTCAGAGTGCTCGGACTTCCCTTCTATTGCTTCCATGACGCCGACATCGCGCCCGGCGGAGACACCCTCGCCGAGACCCTCAAGAACTTCCACACCATGGTCGATTATCACGAATCGAAGTTGAGCAACTCCAAAACCAAGCTGCTCTGGGGAACGGCCAATCTCTTCTCCCATCCGCGCTTCATGGCCGGCGCATCCACCAATCCCGATCCCGAGGTCTTCGCTTGGTGCGCGGCCACGGTAAAGAATTGTATGGACGCCACCAAGCGCCTCGGCGGTTCCAATTACGTCCTATGGGGCGGCCGCGAAGGCTACGAAACCCTGCTCAACACCAACATGAAGCAGGAACTCGATCAGATGGGCCGCTTCCTCACCCTTGTGGTCGAATACAAGCACAAGATCGGCTTTGACGGCCAGATCCTCATCGAACCCAAGCCCAAGGAACCGACCACCCACCAATACGACTTCGACACCGCGACCGTCTTCGGATTCCTCAAGCGCTTCGGCCTGGAAAAGGAAGTCAAGGTCAATATCGAAGCCAACCACGCCATGCTCGCCGGACACACCTTCGAGCACGAGATTTCAACCGCCGGCGCCCTCGGCATCTTCGGATCTCTCGACATCAACCGCGGCGACGCGCTGCTCGGCTGGGACACCGATCAGTTCCCCAACGAGCTTTGGGCCATGACGATGAGCATGTATCACGTCATCAAGGCCGGCGGCCTCACCAAGGGCGGCTGCAACTTTGACGCCAAAGTGCGGCGCCAGAGCTTCACCCCTGAAGACATGATCCATGCCCACGTAGGCGGCGCCGATCTCTGCGCTCGCGCATTCCTCACCGCTGCCAAGCTCATCGAAGACGGCCGCTACGATGCGATCCTCGCGGAGCGTTATGCAGGCTGGAAGTCGCCCGAGGCGGTCGCGATGCTCGAAGGCAAGGTATCACTCGATCAGATTGAAGCGTCGGCTCTCAAGAAGGGCATCAACCCAAAACCGCGTTCCGGCAAGCAGGAGCAGATCGAGAATCTTCTCTCCCGCCTGATCTACACCGACCGCGTCTAGACGGGCGGCCAGATCCAAAAGCATCAACAGGCGGTTGGTCCATGCACCCGGGGCCAACCGCCTTCGTCCATCTTGAGCGGCTTTCGGAGAGAAAACCCCTTGCGGAGTTGCGACAAGCGTCAGGATTCGACTTCGCAGGCCGCAGAAAATCCCTTCCGCAATTGCGACAAGCGTCAGGGCACGACTTCAGTCGTGCCGCAAACGCACCAAAACAGACGCCGGGCTTTAGCCCCTGCGGATAATTTTTCCTCTCTTGCCGAACACACCGCAGATTCACCAGGCACTGCTTAGAATGAGCCCAACCGAAAAGGAGTCCGGGAGCTATGGTCTTTGCCAAACGCCTCCGCGAGGGCGTCGTCAGGGGGCAGATCACCTGCACTGTCCGCATCTGGACCAGCCCTCACGTCAAAGAGGGCAGCCATTACCAGATGGGCGAAGGCGCAATCGAAATCGAATCCATCACCCCGATCGGCTTCCCCGACATCACGCCCGAACTAGCCCGCGAATCAGGCTTCTCCGGCGTCCTCGACTTGCTCAAAGTAGCAAAGCACGGCAAAGGCGACAACATTTATCTCATCCACTTCCACTACATCCCTCCGCGCACCCGGTGACCTTCAGCGAAGGTTGACATGAAACCCGTTAGCAAATCGGATACAGCCTCCTTTGCCGCAGTTACTTACTTCTTATGGACATACCACATACGGCTTTTTACCAGTTGGTCCCGGTCAATAAATCTTGAATGATGTCTCGACGGATCTGAAATCCAAAACGTGAATTCATCATTGTCCACGCCCAATATCACCATGAAATGCCCGTTTTTCCAAGTATGCATATCCCTTTTACCGTGCTCAGTATACTTATAGGTCGTGGCATTAGTTGCGAATAGTAACGGATGACCTTGTCTTAGACGAGCGATGGCTTCATCCACACCGAAAACTTCCTCACCTGTGAAATCCGGCCAGTACTTGTCCAGATTCCCGACCATCTCCGGGCCATTTGTTCCCGCCGGTTCTAAGTTTGCGTCGGCAGACCTCCCATAGGTCGAGGCGTAGGCTTTGGTGTCACGAGGATCGATACCCGGATCCCCGTTCGAGTTCTGTGTAATAGCCGTATCCAGGCGACGGAGATAGTCCAATACGATGGCGAGGCTGGTTGGACCACATCCCGCCATTGCGAGGTTGCTCCATTTAACATTTCTCCAGGCAGCCTTCGTCGAGCCGTAAACCAGACTACCCCACCTGGCGTCGGCCATTCGATACTCGGTTCCCAGTACCGAGACCTGGATATAAGGCCACACCGGCATCGTGAACCACAACTGTCTGCGGGTTGCAATATCGGCTGGCGGTTTATCAAACAGCCGCGCCTCCAGCATTGCGTTGCCGGACTTCAGCCCTTGAACTTCGTACGTGAACAGCATGTTAACCGGGTCGCGGAAAACAGGCTGCTCAGATACCGACATGACTGTCGAATCGTTCGAATCTACAATGAACTCTTCTCGATTCGGACCGAGACCCCACAAATTAATCGTAGCTTTCTCGCCCAACATCAGAACCAGTCTGCCGACTCCTGTGTCCATTCGCGTCGAATTGTCACCTTGGACCTTCCGAAAATCCGCCATAGCACACCTTTCACAGCGCAATCGTGAGCACACATCTGTTCTCACCAGCACAAGTCTACCAGCGTGAAAGGCGGCGCGGCCCGGTCATCAACTCCCAGAATCGGCATAAGCCATGAGAAGCTGTGCCCCGGCCTCATCGCAATGAGCGGGTCTTACGCCGGGTGCCCCATCCTTTTCGCGCACATTGCGAAAAGGGAGTGATACCACGAATCCCGAAAACTGCCGCAGGGTGAAAAGCGGCAGGTGGCCCGCTCATCGGTCTGGAAGAAACGCGATGGGCCGCAGGAAGCTGTGCCCCGTCATCGCGGTTTTATGCGATGAGCGGGTCCTGAGGCCAGATGGCGGCCTCAGTTGTGACCGAGCCATACCGCCCTTCCAGAACGCCGACGCCCTGCACTTTAGCGGCTCTTCCGCCTCATCCCCGCCCCATTTTTCTCGCAGGAACCTTCTAGTGCCGGCCGCCTCCCGCCTGAAAGCAGGTTCCCCGGCGCGAAAAACCAGGAATTTCGCCCACCAAACCGCGAATCACTCCATCTCAACGTAAACAAAATCCGTAATTACTCCACAACAACATCGAGTAATTTGTCCTCGACTCCACCTAAACCTGAAATATAGGTCGAAAGACCGACCACAGATGCACCTGGCAAAAGTCTACTTCGTCTTCGCCCCTTCTTCGCTCCCCTGAGTTATAATCCCGCCATGGACTTTCAGTTGGTCACGAGTTACACGCCGCGAGGAGATCAGCCGCGGGCCATTGAGGAACTGATGAATGGCCTTGCCGCGGGCGAGAAGCACCAGGTGCTGCTCGGCGTCACCGGCTCGGGCAAAACCTTTACCATGGCCAAGGTCATCGAGCAATCCAATCGTCCCGCTCTGATCCTTGCGCACAATAAAACCCTCGCCGCCCAGCTCTATCACGAGTTCAAACAATTCTTCCCCGGCAACGCCGTTGAATACTTCGTCAGCTACTACGACTACTACCAACCCGAGGCCTACATTCCCGCAGGTGACTTATATATCGAGAAGGAAGCGACGATCAACGAAGAGTTAGACAAACTGCGTCTCTCGGCCACACGTAGCTTGTTCGAACGCCGCGATGCCATCATCGTCAGCTCGGTCAGTTGCATCTACGGCTTGGGCTCGCCCGAGGCCTATTACGGTATGTTGCTGCTGCTAGAGAAAGGCCAGCATATCAGTCGCAAAGACATTACGCGCCGGCTGGTCGAGATCCTCTACGAGCGCAATGACACGGACTTCCGGCGCGGCACGTTCCGTGTGCGCGGCGACATCATCGAGGTCTTTCCGACTTACGACGAAAGCGCCTATCGCATCGAGTTATTCGGCGACGAGATTGAGTCCCTCTCGCAAATCGACCCGCTCTTCGGCACGGTCAAGCAGAAGTACGCACGCCTGCCCATCTATCCCAAAAGCCACTATGTCGTGCAGCCGGAGCAGAAGTCGCAGGCCATCGCTTCGATCGTCGGCGAGCTGAATGCCTGGATGCCGGAGCTAGAGGCGCAGGGGCGAATGGTCGAGGCGCAAAGAGTGAACCAGCGCACGCGCTTCGATCTTGAGATGATCAAATCGATGGGCTACTGCCACGGCATCGAAAACTATTCGCGGCACTTCAGTGGCCGTCTGCCAGGCGAGGCGCCGCCCACGCTGCTCGATTACTTCCCGCGCGATTTCCTGCTCTTCATCGACGAGAGTCACGCCACCATTCCCCAGGTGCACGGCATGTGGTTCGGCGACCGCAGCCGCAAACAGAACCTCGTGGATTACGGCTTCCGTCTGCCCTCGGCCATGGACAACCGGCCGCTGAAGTTCGAGGAGTTCGAGAACCGGATCCATCAGACGATCTATGTCTCTGCGACGCCAGGACCGTATGAGTTGACGCGCTCCGCGGGAGTGGTTGTCGAGCAGGTTATCCGCCCCACCGGCCTCGTAGACCCAGAGGTCGAGATCCGCCCGGTCAAAGGCCAGATTGACGACCTGCTTGCCGAGATCCGCGACCGCGCCCAGCGCAATGAACGCGTGCTGGTGACCACCCTAACCAAGCGCATGGCCGAAGATCTGGCCGGTTACTACACAGAGGTCGGCGTGCGCTGCCGCTATCTCCATTCCGAGATAGAGACATTGGAGCGCGTAAAACTCCTCGCCGGCCTGCGCAAAGGCGAATTCGACGTATTGATCGGCATTAACTTGCTTCGTGAGGGACTGGATCTGCCCGAAGTCTCGCTCGTAGCAATTCTCGACGCAGATAAAGAGGGATTTCTGCGTTCCGCCGGCTCGCTGATCCAAACCATGGGCCGGGCGGCGCGGCATCTTGAGGGCAAAGCAATTCTTTACGCCGACAAAATCACCGACTCCATGCGCCGGGCGATGAATGAGACCGACCGGCGACGGACCGTCCAAAGGGCATATAACGAGGAGAACGGCATCACGCCGCAGTCCATTATCAATACAATGGATATGGGGCTGGCGCAGATCTTAAAAGCCGAATACGGCGAAGTGGAAGTGGAAGAGGCCGCTGGACTGCCCGAACTGACCTCGCAGGCCGAGTTGGATGCCTATATCTCCAAACTGGAAACCGAGATGCGTGAAGCGGCGAAGAAATTCGAGTTCGAGAAGGCCGCCCGTCTGCGCGACAGTATAAAAGAGCTGAGAGAGAAGGAGTTCCTGTTCAGCTAAAACGAGTTCAATAGCTCTCAAGTCTCCATCTAAAGAGTGAGCCAAATCACACCCGACGGCTTATGATTAAAGGGTATAGTTGTTCGCGTTAAGTTTGCCAGGCTCACGGCCCAATGCGAGAATCATCCTTGAAATGATCGAGGAGTTGTTCTGATGGCATCGTTTGGTAGTTTTGCTCTTCTGATCGCTCTCGTCCTGGCTGCCTATAATCTGCTGGCCGGTACGGTGGCTCTGCGACTGATTGCAACCGGGCAACCGTCTCCGGTTTCACCCGAGCGACTGGCCGACACGGCGCGTCGAGCCGGGATCGCCGTATTTGCAGCCGTCACGGCGGCCGCCTTCGCTCTGATCTGGTCGGTCTTTACCAATGATTTTTCGATCACCTACATTCTGGAACACTCCAACCGCGCGCTGCCCGGCGCCTACAAGTTTTCGGCTCTTTGGAGCGGCCAGGAAGGTTCTCTGCTGTTGTGGGCATGGCTCCTCGCGGCATATGGTTTTGTGTTGCGACTGACGCACAAGACCGATGTCAAGCTCTATGCCTATGCAGGTGCGATCTTAGCCGGAGTGCAAGTGTTTTTCTTACTGGTGTTGAACTTCGCAGCACCGCCGTTTGCCCTGCTGCGCGGAATCGCTCCCGCTGATGGCAACGGCCTCAATCCCCTGCTGCAATATCCAGAGATGGTGATTCATCCGCCGATGCTTTACCTCGGCTACGTGGGCTTCTCGGTGCCCTTCGCGTTTGCGCTGGGTGCACTGATGATGCGTTACCCCGGCGAGAAGTGGATCAAGATCACCCGTATCTGGACCATGGTTACGTGGATGTTCCTGACGTGCGGCATCTTCCTGGGAATGCACTGGGCCTATGCCGTGCTAGGCTGGGGCGGCTATTGGGGTTGGGACCCGGTGGAGAACGCGAGCTTCATGCCCTGGCTTACCGGAAACGCCTTTCTTCACTCTGTGATGATGCAGGAGAAGAAGGGCATGATGAAGAGTTGGAATGTCTGGCTCATCTTCACTACGTTTTTGTTGACCATGCTCGGCACGCTACTGACTCGCGCCGGTCTGGTCAGTTCGGTTCATGCGTTTGCGCAGTCGTCCATTGGCACATGGTTTGTCGTCTTCATGGGGATCGTGCTGGCAGTCTGCATTTTCACTTACATCCTGCAGCGCGATCACTTGAAGAGCGAGCACCAGATCGAATCGCTGGTAAGCCGCGAGTCGAGTTTCCTCTTTAATAATCTGGTCCTACTGGCAGCCTGCTTTGTGATTCTCTGGGGAACACTCTTCCCGATTCTGAGCGAGTATGTCGTGGGCAACAAGGTCACCGTGGGCGCGCCGTGGTACAACACCGTGGCCATCCCCATCGGCATCTTTTTGTTATTTTTGACCGGCGTTGGACCGCTGCTGCCATGGCGATCCACGTCTCTTAAGAGTGTCAAGCGCAATTTCGTGCTGCCGGTGATTGCGCTTTGGGTTACCGTGATCGTGTGTCTTGCCGTGGGCGTGAAGCCGTGGAAGGACGGCGCATTCGATCAAGGCAACTTTTATGCACTGGTGGCTTTTGCGATGGCGGCGGCTGTGATGACGGCAATCTGCTCGGAGTTTTTGCGCGGTGCAGGAGTGATCACACGTCAGACCGGAAAGAATCTTTTTGCCTCCATGGTTTTGCTTGTTCGGCGCAACACCCGGCGCTACGGGGGCTATTTCATTCATATTGGAGTGGTGATTGTGGTCATCGGACTGGCCGGCTCCGCATTCAACCGCAACGTGGAAAGCGAAATGGCGCTCCACGACAAGATAAGAATCGGCCCTTACACGCTGGAGTGCGTTGGCGCCAGCCAGGATTCAAACGCCAACTACAACTCTGATTTTGCCTTGCTCGACGTGTCCAGGAACGGCAAAGTCCAGTTTCAAATGACGCCGGAAAAACGCGTCTATCTGGCCAGCGAACAGCCGCAGACGATGGTGGCCATTCACTCGACTCTTCCGTGGGATTTGTATGTGGTGTACGAGGGCACAAATCCTGACACCCAACAACCGATCATAAAAGCCTTCCTGAATCCGCTGGTGGGTTGGATCTGGGCCGGGGTGGTGTTAATGGCCCTCGGCACGCTTATCGCTCTGGTTCCCAGCCTGACGCCTGCAACCGCCTCTCTGCGTGTACCTGCGGCGCGAACAGCTCCTGTCGAGCCCGCGCTTAAGGGAGGCGATTGATGGGTGCTGGCGCACGATTTGCTTTCTGGGTGAGAATCTTGCAAGCGGGTGCTTTGGCCGTAGCGGTTTGCTTCTCGCTTGGCGCAACGGATTCCGGTACACGGTTCAATAGTCTCAACCATCGTTTGATGTGTACCTGCGGCTGCGCTGAGATTTTGGGGGAATGCAACCACGTTGGCTGCCCAAACTCTTCTGGCGAACTCGATGAATTGCGTACTGGTATTGCGGCCGGCAAGAGCGATCAGGAGATTCTGTCCTCATTTGTCGGCAAGTATGGCGCAGTGGTGCTGGCCGCGCCGACGACGCAGGGCTTCGACTTGGTGGCCTGGATTGCGCCCTTCGCGGTCTTCGCAGCGGCTCTGCTCGGGACAATTCTGCTGGTTCGGCGATGGACGATTGGCGCGGTGCCGTCCGAAGCATTGGCGATAGACCCGGCCAACGAAGCGCTCATGCAAAGGGTCCGACGGGAAACCGACTCTGGCAACGACGGAGAGATTGAATCATGACGCCAACCGAGGGATTGATTGCCGGCGCACTGCTCATGTTTGCGCTGTTCATTTACACCTTCTGGCCGGAGAATGTCTTCGCCAGCCAGCGCCAGAAGACTCGCCTGGACTATCTGCAGGAGCGCAAAGATCAGCTCTACGAAAACCTGCGCGATCTCAACTTCGAGTACCGCGCCGGGAAGTATCCTGAAGAGGACTTTGCCGTACAGCGTGCGCATCTTGAAAACGAAGCGGCGCAGTTATTGGCCGAGATTGAGATTTTGCAGCGAGCATGAGAATCCATACAACCTGTCATCCTAAGCAAAGCGCAGCGGAACTGAAGTCACCAGCGATAGGTCTTCGCCGATGGGGTGCGTAAGACCCACGGTTGTTTTCGGCTCTTCACTTTTCAGCCCAACCAAGACCCTAGCAGAAAGCTTTGACACTATGAGATCGAAAAAGTTCGTCTTCCCCGCCATCGCCCTGAGCCTGTTGTTCTGCGGCGGCGCAGCGCAGGCCGCTGAAGTCACAGGCACAGTCACCGACAAGACCACCGGCAAGCCGGCGGTGGGCGATACCGTGGTGCTGGTCGACGTGCAAGCCGGCATGAGCGAAATCGCCCAAGCCACCACGGACGCGCGCGGGCATTATTCGTTGAACAAGCCCGGCAGCGGTCCGGCCTTGGTGCGGGTGACCCATCAGGGCGCGCCTTACTTTATCGCCGCACCCGAAGGCGGAGCGCCGGGCGACATCCCAGTTTATGACGTGGCCGCAAAGGTTGATGGAGTTAGCCTCGATGAGGACGTGACGGCGATTGTCGACGCATCGAACGGGCAGCTTCAAGTGGTGGAGCGCTATCTGGTTCGCAACTCCAGTGCCCCTCCCCGCACGCAATGGAGCCCGCGCTCTTTTTCGATTGTGCTGCCCGCCGACGCCGTGGTTGGAGGAGTCTCTGCGCAGCGGCCGACCGGCTTGCCGACCTCGCTCAAAATGGACCCTGATGGCCCGAAGGGTCACTTCGCATTCAACTTCCCTATTCAGCCCGACGCCGGCGACAAGGGCACGATGTTCCAGATTGAGTACCAGTTGCCCTACAGCGGCAGCAAGTACACCTTTCATCGGGAAGTCACGGTGCCCGCCAGAAGCGTGTGGGTGGTGCTGCCCAAAAGCATAACTTTTGCAGCAGGTTCGGGATCGCCCTTCCAGTCTTCGCCGCAAGATCCGAGCTTTCAAACCTACTTGTCGAGGAATGTGCTTCCCGGCACCCCCCTCGAGTTCACCGTCTCGGGAACCGGCACTATGCCGCGCGAAGATCAAGGCGCGCAGGGCGGACAAGGCGCGGGCATGGGAGGCCAAGATAGTGGGCAGTCCCAGGCGAACGCTCCGGGGACAGGGCCCGGTGGCGGCATAGGCACACCAATCGACACGCCCGATCCGCTATCGAAATATAAGGGTTGGATACTGGGCGCTTTGGCGCTCCTGATGGTCGCCACGGCGGCCTTCCTGCTGCGCAGACCCGATGCTGGCAGTGCTTTTGGTCCTTCGTCTGGAGCCGCCTCGATCACCGCTGCGGCAGCGACTGCTACACCTAGTGTTAATGCAGCCTCAACGCGAAACTCCGCCTTGCTGAATGCGCTCAAGGAAGAACTCTTCTCGTTGGAGAGCGACAAGATTGCTGGCAATGTCACAGCGCCTGAGTATGCTGAATTGAAGGCGGCGCTGGAGACAGTGCTGCGGCGGGCTCTGAAGAAAAATGCTTAGGGTCTGGGAAGAAATGACCATCACGCAATCCATCATCGCCGATGTACTCAGATCAGTAGATCTTGAATCTCTCATTGAACTCGGCGCACCGAAAGATGAATATGAGCCCGAAGCGCGAAGCATCATGGAGGGTGTCGCGCGCCTTGAAGAGAAAGGTCTGTCTGAAGAGCGCCTAGCCGCGTTGATTCGCACCGAGTGGACGTCATGGTTTGGCCCATTCTCGGATGACGAGATTCATGTACGTATACCGCGCCTAAGGCAAATCGCACATCAAATCATGACAGCCCACAAGTAACGGTCCCGGTTTTTTTCTTGTCTTTCGCGATGAAAACACTGCTCCGCACACTCCTCTATCTCGCGCTCATCGTCTGGCTGGGCGCGGAGATCTTCTTTCCCATCGTGGCTTCCGTCGCTTTCAAGACTCTCCAGCCCGACACGCACACCGCCGGCACGATTGTCGGCCATCTTCTGCGAATTCTGCACGGCATGGGACTGGCCTCGGGGGGGATCGCGTTTGTTTTGCTTGCACGGGCTCCGGTCTTTGGCCTCTACAAGCCCCGAGCGGTTTTCGCCCCGATGGGCCTGTTGGCCGTAATGATCGGACTCACGATCTACTCGCAGCTCGCCATCATTCCAGCAATGGAGCGCGACAGGAACGCCGCCGGAGGATCGATCAACGCCGCTGAGGAAGCTAATCCAAACCGCGTCGATTTTGAAAAACTTCACCGTCGCAGCGTGAATGTTGAGGGAGCCATTGTGCTGCTTGGCCTTGCGACGGTGGTCTTCGTAGCCAAAGCGGAGACTGGAAAGAGCTAGATCTATCCCCTCGCCCTGTATCATTGAAGAGGCTCTCGCGCGCGCATCTCACCCTGCCGAGACCCCACAAGGAAGTCAATGAAGACTGGCATTATCGGCCTGCCGCAGGTGGGCAAGACGTCTCTGTTCAAGATACTCACCAAAGCCAAACTCGACGAGCGCGGCCATTCGCGCCAGGAGCACATCGGCGTGGCCCGTGTGCCGGACGAGCGGCTTGACAAACTCTCCGCACTCTACTCGCCGAAAAAGACGACGTATGCCACCGTCGACTACGTTGACGTAGCTGCGATCGGGCAGGATGCCTTGAAGGAGACCGCGTTTCTGACAAGCTTGCGCCAGGTCGACGCGCTGATTCACGTTCTGCGTGCCTTTGAAGAGGATTCAATTCCACACGTCGGCCCCATCGATCCCTTGCGCGACATCAAGAACGTCGAGTTCGACCTGATGATCAGCGACCTGACTCAAGTTGAAAAGCGGCTTGAGCGTCTTGAAAAGGACCTGAAAAAGGGCCGAACCAGCGACCTGGAACGCGAACAAGCCTTGCTGCTGCGGTCGAAAGAAGCTCTGGAAAAGGAGCAGCCACTGCGTGAGCTGGAGATGACGGCCGAGGAGAAAAAGCTCATCCGGGGCTTCATGTTTCTCTCGCAAAAGCCTATCTTATATGCCCTTAATATCGGCGAAAGCACCACGCTCGGGGACGATCTTGAGGCTGCGGTCAGTCGCTTCAAGCTGGACGAAGTCGCCCGACGGCCCAATGCCGGAGCAACTGCAATCTGCGGCAAGGTCGAGGCCGAGCTGGCGGAGATGGATGACGAAGAAGCGGCGGAGTTTCTTTCGAGCTACGGCCTGCGGGAGAGCGGGTTAGTGCGGCTGATTCGCAAGAGTTATGAACTGCAAGGGCTGATCAGTTTCTTCACTGCCGGCGAAGACGAGTGCCGCGCCTGGACCATTCCGGTTGGTTCCAAGGCTCCCCAAGGAGCCGGAGCGATTCACTCCGATCTCGAACACCACTTCATTCGCGCCGAGACGATCCGTTGGGATGCACTGCTGGAGGCTGGCTCAGAGGCTGCCGCGAGGGCCAAAGGCACTCTACGCCTCGAAGGCAAAGAGTACGTTGTGCAGGACGGCGATGTGATGCACATCCGGCACAGCGGGTAAGAGCCAATGTTAAAACTCTCTCTCATTCTGGGTGCAATCGCTGCGCTGGCCGATGTGGCTGGCGGCCTGGTGCTGGTGCGCGCCCAAGGCGTCGAACGATATCTGCGCTACTTCGTCGCTCTGGGCGCCGGATTCCTGATGGCCACAGCGGTGCTGGAGATGGTGCCCGAAGGACTGAAGCTCAATCCGAACTCGGCGCTGGGGCCAGTGCTGATTATGGCCGGGTACTGCGTGGTCCATCTGCTTGAACACACCATCAACGCCCACTTCCATTTTGGCGAAGAGACCCACCATGGCGAGTTCGTCTCGCGGCACACGGGCAACTCGGTGATGGCCGGCTTGAGCCTGCATGCGCTCTTTGACGGCGTGGCCATCGGCTCGGGTTTCCTTGTTTCGGGCTGGCTGGGCTGGCTGATCTTTCTCGCCATCCTGCTGCACAAGGCGCCGGAAGGCTTCACAATGGCCTCGGTCATGCTCGCCAGCGGACGCAGCCGAACAACTGCGCTTTACTCAGCCATTGCGCTCGCCGGGGCCACATTGGCCGGCGTTCTGGTAATCGAATTGATTCCCAGTTGGCTGCCATTTGGGCTGCCCATCTCGGCAGGCGTGGCTCTTTACGTTGCCGCCACCGACCTGGTTCCCGAGGTGAACCGCGAGCCGGGCATTCGCATGGCGCTGGTATTCTTTGCCGGAGTCGGCGCCTTCCTCCTGCTGCGCACGCTGTTACCCGCGCTGTGATTGCATTCGCCTTGAGCGCACTCTCGGTAGTATCCGTGTTAGTGTCAAGCCAGTATAATCACAGCAATCAAGAGGAATAAAGTTTGATTGCCCAAGTTTGCAACCGTCTGCGGACGATACCTATCGTTGCGTCGATGGTGCTGGCTGCACTTGTCATCCGCTTGGCGGTTGTTCTATTTGTCTACGACGAATGGATGCAGCCATACTTTGTAACTCATTGGGAACAAGGGAATGTATCGCGAGCGTTGCTGGCCGGGCAGGGGTTCGGCAGCCCATTTCTATCAACCCAGCCTTCAGCGATCATGCCGCCGGTGTACCCGCTGATCGTGGCGGCAATCTTTAACGTCTTCGGCATTCATACCATCGCCTCCATTTTGGTCGTGCTCTCCTTTAACTGCCTGCTTTCGTCGGTGGCCTGCATTCCGGTTTACCTGATGGCGCGACGCAGCTTTGGTCCACGCGTGGCCATGTGGGCTGGTTGGGGTTGGGCGTTCTCACCCTACGGCATCTATTTTTCGGCGGAATGGGCGTGGTCGACACATCTTCTGTCGCTCTGCCTCTGCTGGATGCTTTATCTGGCGCAAGATCTGGAACAATCTTCGAGCCTTGGATTATGGGCAGGATTTGGCCTGCTTGCAGGGTTCGCTGGACTCACTGAGCCATCGGTACTCATTGTTGTCCCTTTCCTGCTGGCATTGGCAGCCTGGCGGCTGGCTCACACCCAGGCGCCCTGGTTTTTGCCGGGGGTCGTTGCATCCTTGACCCTCGCTGCAGTTATTTCTCCCTGGATGATTCGCAACGCGTTGGTCTTCCATCGCTTCATTCCTATGCGCGACAGCGTGGGCCTGGAGATGTGGCTAGGAAACAATGGCGACTCACAACATTGGCGCAGCGGTGACCTGCATCCCAACCACAACGCTGCAGAGCTCGCAGAGTATAGCGCCGGTGAACTGGCCTATATGCACCACAAATCGGAGCTGGCCATGACCTACATTCACGACCACCCCCGTTGGTATGTGTGGATGTCGGCGCGCCGCGCCCTTTACCTGTGGACCGGGTATTGGAGCTTTGACCGCAGCTACCTGGCTGAAGAACCGCTCGATCCAGCTAACGTGGCCGTGGCTAGTACTCTATCGCTGCTTGGAATCATTGGAATCATTCTGGCCTGGAAGCGCAGACCCTTCGAATCAATTCGCTATGGTGGGGTGCTGTTTCTGTTTCCATTGATATATTACTTCACTCATCCCGAGGCATACCGGATGCGCCCCATCGATCCACTTGTTGCTATTCTCGGTTCTTACACGATCCTGAGATTTGGTGAAAGGATTGGGATGGGGGCGGCGACTGCTCCGGTGCCAGTTCAGCTCGGTGCTGGTGGGCGTCTTGCCGAAGCTTCTGACTGATCTATTGGGAGGCGTGCTCAGAGGGTTGGGAATGGCTATGGAAGCCGAATCGATCCACGTAGAGCCTGATCAGGAGCTTGGCATAGTCCCACCCAACCTTGAAGTTGGCCTTGCTGGCACCGCGATAGCGCAGGCCGAAGTTGAGCGGAAGTTCTTTGACCGAGTGAACGCGACCACGCACAAGAACCTCCAGCAGCAGCTTGAACCCTGACCGCTGGAAGCGTATGCCGTCTATACATTCACGACGCACCAGGAAGAACCCCGTCATGGGGTCTTTGGCGCGCATCCCCGTATGCTGAATTGGCCAGGTTGCCCACACGGCCGCTGCGGAAAGGAGTTTTCTGGCGGGATTCCATTGGCCTAGTTGGCCACCTGCAATGTAACGGCTGCCAATCACAAGGTCGCTACCCGCAAGGATCGCGGAGATTAATTCCGGCAGAAGTTCTGGAGGATGCTGCAGGTCGGCATCCATCACTCCAAGAATTGCCGCGTCGGTGTGTCTCCAACCGTAGAGAATCGCTCCAGACAAGCCGCGTTCCCCCCTGCGCACAAGCAGGCGCACGCGCGGGTCTTCAAGAGCGATTGCAGAGACGATCTCCTCGGTTCCGTCCGTGCTGCCGTCATCGACAACCAGGATTTCGTAAGTTATTCCAACCAAATTGAGCGCTGAAGAGACGCGATCAAGCAAATCGCGAATGTTCTCCGTCTCGTTCAAAGTGGGAATAATCAGCGCCAGACTTTCCTGTTTCACGTCGCCGAGCACCTCTCGATGCACCGCTCGCCGAGACCGCGTTGCCGGGTCTTCATTCGGCGTGTACGATGAATCCAATGCTTCTGACGACATTCTGAACCTAAGTATACGGGGTTTACCTGGTTGAAACGAGCCTTTCCGGTCAATGCACTCTTGATCCTTTTTTTTGCGCTTCTTGGCTTCGCCGTTATGGGTTACCATCCCGGTTTGGAGGACGATGGCATCTATCTGACAGCGGTAATAAGCGACTTGAATCCTGCGCTTTATCCGCATGACGCCGTGTTTTTCCGGACCCAGATGGAGGCCACAATTTTCGATAATTGTGTCGCCGGTTTCGTCCGTTGGACGGGAATCTCAGTAGCTTACACCGAGTTGATATGGCAATTTGGCTCGGTCGTGCTGATTGTCCTGGGTTGTTGGCTCATTGCACGCAGACTGTTTCCCGAGGCGCGTGCGCAATGGGCTGGAGTCGCCCTTGTGACCGCCATGTTCACGCTGCCGGTGGGAGGAACCGCACTCTATCTGGTCGATCAGACTCTGCACCCGCGAGCTTTGGCTACGGGCGTCATCCTGTTGGCAGTTTCCCGCATACTGGCGCACAAAGGATGGCAGGCGCTTCCACTGCTGTTGCTGTCAATCTTGCTGCATCCCATCATGGCAGCACTCGGCATCTCTTTTTGCTTCTTCCTTATGTTGACTTGGGAGGAGCGAATCAAGCTGTGGCTCTTCTCCCGGCAACATGCGGGCCTCGGTGCCTGCGCTGTCGCCGTTGTTCCCCTGGGCTGGATCTTCTCGCCCCCCACTCCCGCCTGGCGCGAGGCAATCGAAGCACGTAAATACCTCCTCGTTTACCAATGGGCCTGGTACGAGTGGGTGGGAGCGGTTGCCCCTCTGCTGCTCTTTGGGGTGCTCTGGTACATCGCCCGCAAGCGCGAAGAAGTGCTGCTGGCGCGTTTCGCGCTGGCCGTTCTGCTCTATGGCGTTTTCCAATTGGCGGTGGCGATGATCATCCTGGGAACTCCGGGACTGATTCGGCTAACCCCATTGCAGCCCATGCGGTTTCTCCACTTGATCTACTTCTTTCTGATGCTGGTTGGCGGCTGCCTGATAGGCAGGTATCTCCTGAAAGCCAACGTATGGCGATGGGCGCTCTTTCTGGTGGCCATCAATACGGGGATGTTTGCCGCAGAGGAACCGCTGTCCGCCTCCAATCAACATCTCGAACTGCCCGGACGGAGCCCGGCAAACCCTTGGTTGCAGGCCTTTGCATGGATTCGCCAGAACACTCCCCTCGATGCATTTTTTGCTGCCGATCCTTACTATCTCTCCGCGCGAGGTGAGGAATACCACTGCTTCCGTCCTCTGTCCGAGCGCAGTCTGCTGGCCGACAATATCAAGGACGGCTCGGTGGTTACGCAAATCCCGGCGCTGGGTGAGGTGTGGGCGCTGCAGGTTCAGGCCCAGAGAGGATGGGCAAACTTCGAGCTCGCCGACTTCGAACGTCTGAAGGGGGAGTTCGGTGTGGACTGGGTGTTGGTTTCATATCCTCCGCCCATGGGGTTGGACTGCAAATGGCACAACGATTCATTGTCGGTCTGCCGAATACCATAGAGACAGGCACCAGGGATCTGCGCGCAACCAGCGAGTTTCGTCTTGATGGAGTGGGCCGGATTCGGGAGTGGTGGGAGCTGCCCTTACAATTGACCTATCGTTTCATGTTAGGTTTGAAGAGTTAACAGTTTGCGGACGGCGTGGTTTGTGGCCTGGATGCAGCAAGTCTTGTTCCCGACTGCCGCTGACTGCCCACTTTTCCGGCATGGAGACCGGTTCATGCTCAATCCCTCTCAGCGCCTGATTGTCGGTTGTGCTGTGCTGCTCGGCCTCATGGCGGGGCTGGTGCTCCTTACGCGCCACGCCCTCGCTGTGGCGGGGCAGTCGAGGCTTGCATTCGCTTGCCTGGCGGTCGCGTCGGTGGTCGCGGTTGCCACCGTCTTCTTTGTGCTTCGGCCCATCCGACTGATGGCGCGCGATGCCAGAATGATCGCCCAGGGCAATCTGGAGCACCGTGTCGAATGGAGCAGCCGCGATAGCTTCGGGGTGATTGCCGGTGAACTGAATCGGATCGCAATTCGTCTACGCGAGTTGCGCGACTCCGAGGCCGGCCGGCGCCAAATGGAGTTTCAGCTCTCAGACGCGGTGCTGCAATCGATCTTCGAGCCTATCATTGTCACCGACGGCAAGGGACATCTGCTGAAGGTAAACCAGGCCGCAGCCGAATTGCTCGGTGCCGCAGCCACCGACCGCATGGCGCTGGCCAGCACCCCAGGGGGCGACAAGATCCTGAGCGCCATTCGAGATGCCGTCTCGATGCAAAAGGCGGTAGCCGCAGAGGACGACGCATCGCTGCTGCCTATGCGCATCGGCAAGCAGGAGCGCAGCTACC
>CAYTJN010000028.1:0-31244 GCA_964438125.1 uncultured Occallatibacter sp. | reverse complement strand
GCAGCGAAGAATGCGATTTCGCCCCAGGTGCGCAGGGTATTTTGCAAGTGGCTCAGATTTAGAAAATATAGGGAGGGGGGGTGGGGTGCCTCCCTCGTGGATACGGAAACAATGGCATGGTGGGCTACCCTCGCCAGAGTCCTTCTCCAGACTGTTTCTATTATGCGCCGATGTCGGGTAATTATCGGCAACCACCTGCGGTTGGGCAGACGGCGCTTTCGGGCCATTTGGTTCGTGGTCTCCAATGACCCCAAATGCGAAGGACCGGGGGGCACGGTTTGAATGGGCCATCCGGACAGCGCGAGGCACTAGAAGGTAAGTTTTCGAGTTAATTTTCTTCTCGGTCACCTTTTCTCGAACGCTGTCCCATAAAATAGAAGCAATTCTCAAGCGATAGCGCGCTGATATTGAAGATCCCCGCTTTCCCACGGACAGGTGGGCTGCCAAGCCGGTGCGGGAGTGCGCCAAGTCGCTTCAACCAAAGCTTGTTTAAATGAAACGCGGCAAGAAATTGACACACCATTTGTTTAGAGATCTGAAAGGTAGACCGAAGATGCCAAGCTGGACGAAGTCCTGTGCCCTCAGCCTGTCGGCGATGGCGGCCCTCATTTTTGCAGGCTGCAGCGGCAATGGCGGCGGCGGCAGCAGCAATAGTAACGAATCGCAAACCATCACCTTCGCCAATCCCGGCACGCAAGCAGTCGGCACGCCGCTGACCATCTCCGCCACGGACAGCGCCAGCCTGCCGGTCAGCTTCGCTTCAACAACGGCTTCCGTCTGCACTGTCTCCGGTGCGACGGCAACGTTTGTCGCCACCGGAACCTGCACGATTCAGGCGACACAAATTGGCAACGGCACCTACGCTGCCGCCACTACGGTTTCGCAGAGCTTCACCGTCAACGGCGAATCGCAGACCATCACCTTCGCCAATCCCGGTACGCAGACCGTCGGCACACCGCTCACGCTCGCCGCCAAGGACAGCGCCAGCCTGCCGGTCAGCTTCGCTTCAACAACAACATCCGTCTGCACAGTCTCCGGAACGACGGCAACGTTTGCCGCCGCCGGAACCTGCACGATTCAGGCGACACAGACTGGCAACAGTTCGTATACTGCCGCTACGACGGTTTCGCAGAGCTTCACCGTCAACCTCGGATCGCAGATCATCACCTTCGCCAATCCCGGTACGCAGACCGTCGGCACGCCGCTGACGCTAGCCGCCACAGACAGCGCCAGCCTGCCGGTCAGCTTCGCTTCAACAACAACGTCCGTCTGTACAGTCTCCGGAACGACGGCAACGTTTGCCGCCATCGGCACCTGCACGATTCAGGCGATGCAAGCCGGAAACAGCACTTACGAGGCCGCGATGGTTTCGCAAAGCTTCACCGTCAATGGCGAACCGCAAACCATCACCTTCTCCGACCCTGGCACGCAAGTTGTTGGCACGCAGCTGACGCTTATCGCCACGGCCAGCTCCGGCCTGTCGGTCAGCTTCGCTTCAACAACAACTTCCGTCTGCACCGACTCCGGAACCACAGTTACATTTGTCGCATCAGGTCATTGCACGATTCAGGCAACACAAGCCGGCAACAGCACCTACGCTGCGGCCACATCTTCACAAAGCTTCACCGTCAATGGCGAACCGCAAACCATCACCTTCGCCAACCCCGGCACGCAAGTTGTTGGCACGCAGCTGACGCTCGTCGCCACCGACAGCGCCAACCTGCTGGTCAGCTTCGGCTCAACAACGGATTCCGTCTGCTTCGTCGCCGGAACGACGGTTTCATTTCTTGGAATTGGCACTTGCAAGATTCAGGCGACGCAAGCCGGCAACAGCACCTACGCTGCGGCCGCGATGGTTCCGCAGAGTTTCAGGGTCAACGGCGAACCGCAGACCATCACCTTCAACGATCCCGGCCTGCAGGACATTGGCGCGACTCTAACGCTCGCCGCTACGGCCTATTCCAACTTCGGGACTACTAGCGCCCCAGATGGCTTGCCGGTTAGCTTCGCTTCAACAACAACGTCCGTCTGCACAGTCTCCGGAACGACGGCAACGTTGGTCGCCGCCGGCACTTGCAAGATCCAGGCCACGCAGGCCGGTGATGGCATCACCTACGCCGCCGCCACCCCTGTCACGCAGAGCTTTCCAGTATGCTCCGGTTGCGCGGTCTACGTGGCAGGCCTTTCATACATCGACCAAGACTCAAGCGGCTACTGGAACACAATAGCCACTTACTGGGAGAACGGTGTTCCCACCAACCTCACCAACGGAACGCTGAGCACCGCAGCGAGCGTCATCGCTGTTGCCGGCAACGGGGATATCTACGTTGCCGGCACGACAACACCCAACACCACAGGCATCACTATCGCTACTTATTGGAAAAACGGCGTAGCCGCCCCTAACCTCACCGATGGAACCCAGAGCACCCAGGTGACCGGCATCGCGATCGACAGCAGCGGCAATGTTTACATAACGGGTTACGCGACCACCACTACGCCGGCGGTCGAGGTTGGCATTCTCTGGAAAAACGGCGTAGCCACTTATCCCACCAGCGCCGAAGTCTTAACCGGTATCGCCATCGACAGCAGTGACAATGTCTACGTGAGTGGTTATTCCACTAACTACGGAGGCGCTCTCTGGAAAAATGGCACGGAAACCCCGATCGGTGATGGAGATCTAGAGGCTAATGCCATTGCGATCGACGCCAGCGGCAATATTTACGTGACATGCCATACACCTGGTGGACCCTCCCTTTGGAAGAACGGACCGATTACCAATCTTCCCGATAATGGGCTGGTTGCCAGCACGGCACTTAGCGTTGCGATCGACAGCAGCTACAATGTCTACGTAGTCGGATATCTATATTCTTCCGGCAGTACCGAGGGTGCATCCTGGAAGAACGGTGTGCTCACAATCGAGAGCGGAGTTCCCTGGTTCTTCGAAATTGCGGTGGACAACGAAGGCAACACCTACGCAACAGGGGGAACGCAGGGGTACTATCTGAATGGCACTCTTGTGTACCTCTCTAACAGCGCTGCTCCTGGAATTACGACTACAGCTTACGGGATCACCTACGTAAATTAACAGCACGCTAACCGGAGCGTGGCGCTTCATGACAGCGTGGCAATGCGTAAGGTATGGGGCGCCCAACTTTTTCCTGTGTCGAGGGTCAATGAGACGCAGGCTTGCACAAACCTATTCTGAAGAACACAATTCCTTCTTACGGGGCCACACCGCTATCAAAACAGAAAGGTTCCGCTTGTTGCAGCTCCCAGCCTTACGCCAGGAACTCGCGCACAAATGGATTGGTACTTTTGACTAGCTCATGCAGGGAGCCGTCGAAGATCAGGCGGCCTTCTTCCAGCATCAGGAAGGTTGTGCCGGGATCGGTCTGGCCTTTGGGGAGCGGGACCATGCGGCCCTGCTCCGAATCGAAGCGGTGGTTGCAGAGGATCAGTGCGTCCTGAATGCGATGAGTGACCAGCAGAGACGGCGTGTGGTACACGTCGCGTTCTTTAACGATCAGCTCGATGATGGTCGTTGAGGTCAGCGGGTCCAGGCCGCCCGTCGGCGAGTCGTAAAGCAGCAGCTCTGGCTGATGGATGAGAGCGCGGGCGATGGCCACCCGGCGGCGCATTCCGCCCGATAGGCTGGCTGGATAAAGGTCAAACGTTTCTTCCAACTCAACAAACCGCAGGGCATCGCGGACGCGCTGGTCGATCTCGTTGTCTGGAACACGCTCCTGAATCAGTTGGTAGGCCACGTTGTCGCGCACGGTGAGCGAATCGAAGAGTGCGCCCTCTTGAAAGACCATGCCGGTGCGGGCGCGGAGGGGAAAGAGTTGCTCCTCGGGCATGAGGGCGATCTCTTCGCCAAAAAGCTCGATGCTGCCCGTGTCGGGGCGGAGCAGGCCGTTGACGAGCTTGAGTAGAACGCTCTTGCCCACTCCGGCCGGGCCGAGCAGGACACGGGTTTCTCCTGGAGCAACGGAGAAACTGACGTCGTCGAGCACAGGTGGCCCATCGAATGCGATGGAGACTTTGCGAAAGGCAACGACGGGCGCTTCGTCGCCGGTCGGAGCCGGGTCATGGCCGGGCTGGGGGAAGGCGGAAGGCGCGCTCATAGTGGAGGAAAGAGGGTGAGCAGCAGTTGGGTCAGCAGGAAGTCCACGAAGATGATGAGCACCGAGGCCCAGACGACGGCCGAAATGGTGGAGCGGCCTACGCCCTGCGTTCCGCCTGTGGTTCTCATTCCGTAGAAGCAGCCGATGGAGCCCAGGATATAGCCAAAAAAGAGCGGCTTCACCAGTCCCTGGATGATGTCGGGATAGCGCAGATGTTCCCAGGCCATGTCGAGATACTGTGTGCCGTTCTGGTGGTTCATGAAGACGGTGACCAGGCCGCCGCCGGCGATACCGCAGGCGTCGGCGACGATGGTGAGAAAGAAGAGCATGGTGATCGAGGCGGAGATGCGCGGGGTGACCAGCTTGCGCAAAGGATCGACACCGAGGGCGCGCATGGCATCGATCTGCTCTGTGACCACCATCGAGCCCAATTCGCTGGCCATCGATGACGCGTTGCGGCCCGAGACCATCACGCCGGTCAGCACCGGGCCCAGTTCGCGAATCATTGTCAGAGAGACAAACTGGCCAGTGATGGCGGTAGCGCCGAAGGCCGACAGTGTAGCCGCCGATTGCAGCGCCAGCACGCCGCCCGTCGAAAGCCCGGAGAGAATTACGATCGACAACGAGCCGAAGCCGATAATGTCCGCCTGAATGAGAAATTCAGGCCAGTAAATCGGTGGACGATAGAGGTTTGTAAAGGCGCGCCAGGCGAAGATCGAGTAATCCTGCACGGTGAGGACAAGGTCCTTGGCGGTGTTTTCGATCAATCTTATCGCCATAGCGTCTGCGGTCCTCAAAGGGCGAAGAGATGCTCCACTCTCCTCGACAGAATAGCGCATGACAGGGTGCAAGGGTATGAGATCCGGATCAGGATATTTTGCCCGAGGAAACAGGTGCTGCTTGGCGCGCCAGACTTGCCGCACGATAAACTTGCTTTGAAAGCGAGCAGCGATTGACCTCAGAGGCAGCCAAACGGCTGGATAGATTCTTCAGTGGATTTGCGGCGCAACTTCGCCCGGTATTGATGCTGGACTACGACGGGACACTGGCGCCGTTCCGAACTGATCGATTCAAAGCACGGCCGTGGGCCGGCGTGCGGGAGCTTCTGTCGGCGATTCAAAGGCAGCAGCGAACACGGATGGCGGTTGTTACCGGCCGTCCCGCTGGGGAGATTGCGCCCATGCTCGACCTTGATCCGCCGCTCGATGTGTGGGGGCTGCATGGCGCCGAGTGGCTCCGCTGGGACGGGCGGCATGAATTGGAGCACGCTCCGCCAGCGACCCAGGCCAGGCTGGAAGAACTGCGGGAGCATCTGCGACGCGACAGCCTGGGCGGGCTCTTCGAGGACAAGGCCAATGGCGTGGTGATGCACTGGCGCGGAGTTTCGCGGCCCAAGGCAGAGCAGATCGAGCGCCGTACACGAGACTTGTTTGAACCCATGGCTCGATTGGATGGACTGGCGCTGCTGGAGTTCGAGGCGGGCCTTGAACTGCGAGCGGGCCGCGACAAGGGAGGAGCAGTCGAGGCGATTCTTGCGGCAAACCAAGAGGCCGGCCCCTTTGCATATCTGGGCGACGACGTCACCGACGAAGCGGCCTTCCGCGCCGTCAACAAGCTTGGTTTGCGCGGGTTGAGCGTGTTGGTGAGGCGTGAAAAACGGGAGACGGAAGCGGGGATCTGGCTACGGCCGCCCGCGGAGCTCAAAGTGTTTTTGGAGCGGTGGGTGGATGCGGTCGGTGGGATCTAATCGAACCTCGCAACTTAATCGGTTGCGTTAGTTAAACACGGGAATGCTTAGCTTTCTATACGATAAAGTATGCGGCTTTATTTTGTGATCCTTTTCTTAGGTCTTTGCATTGCTGCGCCGGGTAAGTGCGAAAGAAGTGTGGAGGAGTCCGCGACTGGTGCAAGGTCGCTGCGGCTGGTTGGATATTATTTCGGAAAAAATGCGAGATCAGGTTTCGATCTACGTTCAGCGCCTTTGGAAAAACTCACGGACCTCATTTATTCGAATGCAAAGCCGGATGGAAATGGAAGTTGCGCCCTGGCGCATCCTGATATAGATGAAAATAATTTCGCGATTCTTCGTTCGATTAAGGCAGCCCATCCCAATCTACACTTGCTGCTTTCGATCGGCGGTGCGCCTCCATCGACTTACTTTTCTAAAATTGCTTCCTCCGAGAGCCTTCGGCGAAAGTTTGCGGAAAGCTGCGTCACGCTGGCGCTCGAAAATGGATTCGATGGACTGGATATTGATTGGGAATATCCAGTCCATGGTGGGATTCCCGGCAATACCATCCAAAGCGAAGATCGTGAAAACTTTGTGTCTCTGCTGAAAGCAGTACGAGATGCTATGGACCGGCACACGGGAATGAAACATGGCCTTTTGACCGTAGCTACTACTGGCTATTGGAATCATCTTCCCGACCTCGATCTCCCCGAGATGGTCCGGTATCTCGATTGGTTCAACGTGATGGCTTATGATTTGAGCGACATGAATCCGCAGTTTGCATCGCACGCCAGTTCGTTGTTCGCATGGAGAAAAAGTGCTCATGAAAAATCCGGTGCTCAAGCGTTTGCAAATGCGGATGCGGCAGTGAAGTGGTATCTCTTGCAGGGAGTGCCTGCGCAAAAGATCGTTCTTGGCGTGCCGTTCTACGGTACAGAGTGGACCGGGGTTCCCGCAAAGGATCATGGCCTTTCCAGGGCTTCGCCGGTAGAGCGGGCGAAGACGACGGCATTCCTTTTCGCAAGATTCACCATCAACTGGCCAACTACAAACGCTTCTGGGACAAGAAGGCGCAAGCTTCGTGGCTCTATAGTTCAAATGGAGTCATGATCAGCTATGAGGATGAGCAGGCGCTCACTGCGAAAGTAAAATACATTCGGCAGCAACGCCTTGGTGGAATCATGTTCTGGGAAATTTCTGAAGACGACGAGAGGTTCGATCTTCTTCAAACGCTTTATACGCAAATGAGATTGCAATAAATGGTTCAGCGAACAACTTGGAATTACACTCCCCGCGCCTCCTCTTACTCTCTGCCCTTTTTGCGAATCTCAATATTGAGGCGCTTGATCTTCTGATTGAGAGTGGAGAGGGGGATGCGGAATTGCTCAGCGGCGTCGGTCTGGTTCCAGTTCGAACGCTCAAGCTTCTCGATGATGATGCGGCGCTCGATGTCTTCGAGGATGTCGAAGAGCGAGGCGTTGGGGTTGTGCTGGAGCAGGGCGTCCTGGAAGCTGCGGCCCGTGATGTGGCCAGGAAGCAGGTCGGAGCCGATGACCGGTCCCGAGGAGAGCACGACACCGCGTTCGATCGAGTTTTCCAATTCGCGCACGTTGCCCGGCCACTCATAATCTACCAGCGCGCGCAGGGCGTCGGCGGAGAGTTTGCGCGGAGCGAGGCCGTTCTCGTTGGCATAGTACTCAAGGAAGTGGTTGGCCAGCAGGGGAATGTCTTCGCGGCGAGCGCGCAGCGGCGGCAGATCGATGCTGATCACATTGAGCCTGTAAAAGAGGTCTTCGCGGAATCGGCCGTCGCGCACGGCCTGGCGAAGATCGATGTTGGTGGCGGCGATGATGCGCACGTCCACTTGAATCTCTGAAATGCCGCCCAGGTGCATGAAGCGTCGGTCCTGCAGCACGCGCAGGATCTTGGACTGGGTGTCCATGCCCATGGTGGCGATCTCGTCCATGAAGAGCGTGCCGCCGTTGGCGACTTCAAAGAGGCCTTTTTTGGAGGCGACAGCCGACGTGAAAGCGCCTTTCACGTGGCCGAAGAGCGTGGATTCAAGCAACTCGCTGGGCATGGCGCCCGTATTGATAGGCACAAAAGGCTTGTCGCGGCGCGGCGAGTTGGCGTGAATAGCCTTGGCGATCATCTCCTTGCCGGTGCCGCTCTCGCCTTGAATCAGTACAGTCGACCGGCTGGGAGCGACCTGTGCCACCAGGTCGAAGACCTTGAGCATGATCTCGCTCTTTCCGACAATATTGGAAAAGTTGTAGCGCTGCTTGAGGGTTCGCTTGAGTTGCAGCACTTCTTCTTCGGCGCGATGGCGGGCGACGGCGGAGCGGATGTCGGCCAGCAGCTTTTCGTTGTCCCATGGCTTTTGGACGAAGTTTTCGGCGCCGGCGCGAACCGCCTCGACCACGTTGTCGACGGTTCCGTAGGCGGTGATCATGATGACCGGCAGTTCGGGATGGTGCTCCTTGATCTGGGGCAGCAATTCGAGGCCGCTCTGGCCGGGCAAATTCAGGTCGAGCAGCAGCAGGTCGAAGTTTTCGAGATCGAGAGCTCGCAGCCCTTCGATGCCGTCGGCGGCCATTCTCACCGAGTAGCCCTCGAGGGTGAGCAGCACTTCGAGCGACTCGCGGATGGCGGCCTCGTCGTCAATGACCAGAATGCTGGCCAGGCCACTCGAGAAGCCGGTATTGCCTGCGACGCCGGTTGCGGATGCGGGCAGATTCAAGGGCATTTCGACTTCAGGCATGAACGGAATTCCTCAGTAATGGAAATTCAAGATGGAAGGTTGTGCCGGCGCCGACAGCGCTCTCGACATGAATCTTGCCCGCGTGTTCCTGGATGATGCCGTAGGAGACGGAGAGCCCGAGGCCGGTGCCGCGGCGGTCGCCGGGTTTGATCATCGTCTTGGTGGTGAAGAACGGATCGTAGATGCGCTTGAGGTGTTCGGGTGCGATGCCGGCGCCGGAGTCGGCGACCAGGGCGATGACGTGACCGGAGTGACCGTTCGGCGTGTCCATCTGGGTGGCTACGCGCCGGGTAGCTACACGCAACCGGCCGCCATCGGGCATGGCTTCCTTGGCGTTGAGCAGCAGGTTGAGAAAGACCTGCTGCAGCTTGCCGGGGTTGCCGTGAATCGCGGGCAACTCCTCGGTCAGCTCAAGATCGACGATGACCTTGGCGGTTTTGAATTGGTGCTCAAGCAGAGAAAGCGTGTCGCGGATGACCTGGTTCAAGTTCGTCTCGCGGAATTCGGTCGTTGAAGTGCGCGAGAAATTCAGGAGGCCATTGGCGATCTCAGCGGCGCGGAAGCTCTGCTGCGTGATCTTGTCGAGGACCGGTCCAAGGCGAGCGTCGCCTTTCAACTGCTTGGAAAGCATCTGCGCATAAGAGGAGATCACAGCCAGAGGCGTGTTGATCTCATGGGCAACCCCGGCGGCCAGCAGCCCGATAGAGCTGAGCTTGTCGGCCTGCGCCAGTTGCGTTTCGAGCGAGACTCTCTCGGTGATGTCGTCCACCAGAATAATGCGGCCGACCGAGACGAAGTCCCGCGAGAGCAGGGGAGCGACGGCGATGTTGGCGGTGCGCAGTTCGCCGGCTCGGGTGGTAAGCGGGAACTTGTAGAGATGATGGACGCCGGACTCGTTGCGAAAACCCTCTAGCGCATCAATGAACTCCGCCGGAAAAACCTGGCGAAGCTCCTGGCCGATGGCTTCGGCGCGGCTGAGGGCATACATGGCCTCCATTTGCGCATTCCAGCTCTCGATGCGGTCGTTGAGATCGAGAGCGAGAATGCCGACGTTGATCGATTCGACAATATTCTCGTTGAACTCTTTCAGCCGTTCGAATTCGCCGATTTTGTCTTCGAGACGGGTGTAGAGGCTGGCATTCTGCAAGGCGATGCCGATATAACTCGCCAATGATTCGAGCAACTCCACGTCTTCGCTTGAGAGGAAGTCGCCGCCGATGGTGCGGCCGAGGCCGATCACGGCGATGGTGCGCGTAGTCTCGGGCCCGATGGGCGTGGCTTCGTCGGCCTGAATCTGACCGGCGGCAACGCGGCAGGGCAAATAATAGTTCAGGTCAAGCAGGGCAGCGGTACGCTGCTGATCCGGGGGCAGATGCAATGCCTGCTGCGCGTTTTCGAGAAAAATGTGCGAGTGGTCCTTGGCCTGGTCGAAGTCCAGAAAGCCAAGATCGAGCTTGCCGGGCCCAACAGCGCCAAGCCCAACGCCGCCCGCGCCAATTCTGTCTTGTGCGGCTCTGGCCTCGGCAGGGAGTCCGTGAGACGCGGCCAGGCGCAGACGGCCGTGCTCGTGAGCAAGAAAAACCGCCACGCGAGCGACAAGCAACGTGTTCGGTAACTGCTCGACGATCGAATCCAACAATGCATTCAGATCGGTCTCCGAAGAGAGACCGCGGCCAAACTCGACAAGTGCCTTGCGATAGTCGTAGCGATGGCGGTCAAAGGCCCGGTCAACCCATCCCTGAATCCTGCGCTTAAGGGGCTCAAAGATGGCGGCGATCGCCACGATGGAAATTCCCAAGCTCCACTCTCGCACAGACTCTGGCAGGCGCGTATGAACCAGTTCAGCGACCAGAGCGATAACGCCAAAATAAGCACCGAGCAGCACGACGGTGGCAAGCGTGTACGCCACGCCCCGCTTGAAGATCAGGTCGGTGTCCATCAAACGGTAGCGAACGATTGCCCAACTGAAGGTGAGCGGCAGAAACACGATCGAGAGGTTCGCCAGGTTGGTGAGCCAGCTGTAAGGCTGCCAGTCGAGCAGAAAGGGAATGGCGTAAAAGATCGTGAACGGGACAACCGCGCAGAGCGCGCCACGCGTAAGCCACTTCAATTGCTGTCGCAGCAGTGGGGTGTCTGCGCGGTGGTAACTGCGTACGAAAAGGTAGGCCGCGAAGACGTAATAAACAGCGTCATAGCCGGTGCCCGCCTGTTCCATGCGGTGCTTAAGCAGTCCGGTGGCCTGCCAGAAGTTGAAGGCCCAGACCCACAAGCCGAGTAGCACAGCGCCGGGCGCATAGATAAGCGGCAGCCACAGCCAGCGGGCATGGGTCTTCCTGAGCCGATCCTCGGGGAAGCTGAGGGCAAAGTGCAGAAACAGGGCCGGCTGCAGTGACTCTGCCAGAACATTGGACCAGAAGACAGTCCAGTCAAGCGGTCCGAATCTTCCGGTGTATTTGAGCGCATACAACGCGAACGACACCAGGCAGAATAGATAGAAATGGGTGGCGCGCGGAGCCGTCCAGCGGCGGAACAGGACGTAGATGCCGATGGCCAGGTAGACCAATCCGATCAGTCGCTGTCCCAGCTCCAGGCCGCGGTCCATGGGCTCAGGAATGATCTCGACCGGCCGGCCCAGCGGAGTCCCACGCCGCATGATCCGGTAATCGATTTGGAAGTAGCTGCCGGTGCGATAAAGAGCGCGCATAAGATCAGCCACGCGCGCGACCGGAGTATAGATGGGGACGTACTTTACGGTGGTTGGCAGAGAAAGCGGATCGGTTTCGCCGTGCCGGACCGCGTCGTTGGGTAGCTCCTTGTCCTCTGTGAGTGTTTGGCCTGTGGGCAGCCCTGCGCCGACCGGCCCTTTCGGCAGAATACACACGCCCGTCAGCACGTCGTGCACCTGAATGCCGGCGCGCTCTCCGGGACTGTCAGATAGCACCTTGTCGGCTACCAGCCCGCTGCCATCGACCGATTCGCGCCACCAGACGCCGTCGCTTGGCGGTTGGGAGTGCCGTTCCTCAAGAAAATTCAAAACCGCGAGCGTAACCAGACCGGCCGTAGCGGTGGCCAGCAAGATCGCCTGCAAACGGTTCACGAGACTTCTTTCCATGAGGGGAACACCGCGACCTTTATTCATTAGCACGTCCGTAGCCATGTTCAAAGCTGAGTGGAACGATCAAACCCCGTGAGTCAATCGGCTGAGAACACATGAGATAAGGACGTTGTTTTGGGAGATACGTCAACCGTAGATTTCGTTCTTTCCACGAAAAATGCTATAAACTGTAGGCGGTATATGTCAAAAGGTATTAACATATTGAAAACAATAAGTCGTAGAGGTGCGCCCATTCTGCACCGGTGACCTTGGACCCGAGGTCATCATCCTCTTGGGAGCAGGGCCATGTAATTGCGGTAGGGCAGGTCTTCGATTAGGATGGACGTGAAATTCACCGAAGACATTTGGGGGTGTCTGACATGTGGCGTACCTTGTTTTGCGGACTCATCGTGGTAGTGGGCTTTGCGCTCTTATCGGCGTCAGTTCTAGCGGGTCACAATACCGCCGACTATCCCTTAAGGGTTCATATCTTCCAGTTTAATTCCTATTCGCATTACGCCTACCAGACCGTGAACTTCGTCGACGGAGAAGGACGCGCGAACCTTTACGAAAACAGCCAGCCGCGCGGCTTCGACTTCAGCTATCGCTGCGGGGAGAGGCTCAGGGGATCCGCTGGGTTTGAAACCTATCCTGCCCGATGGAAGAAGCTCAACCAGTCGCTGGAAATACTACTGCCGCAGTTCGGCAAGCCGGGGGCATACGAGTCTTGCGAGATGAAGGTGAACATGAAGGCGACTGCTTATTACCGGCACAACGGCGGGCTGGATGAAGAACCGGCGGTGCAGTTCAAGGCGTGGATGGATAAGCATGACTACGATCCGGAGCACGGTAAGGACGATCCGATTCGAGGAACGCCCGCGCAACAGACTAGTGGACCGGCTAGCACGCCCAAGCAGGACGCGCAGTAGTTAAACGTCAGACCACGGCGCCCTCCGCCCCAATCGCGACTTATATAAAACACAATTGCCGTTGGGGCTGTAAACCTGCAGCCGATGCTGGCGTCTACCTGTGTGATGGCAGCCGGCACACCGTTGGAAACGATGACCATGGCATCGGCAAAGGATATTGCCGCCGAGGAGTTTTCGGCTGTCGTCACGAAGCATCGACCGCAGATCTTTCGCTTTCTGCTCTCGTCGACGCGCGACCCGGACCTGTCTGAGACGCTGACTCAGGAGTGTTTCCTGAAGGCGCACAGGAACTGGGCCAGCTTCCGCGGCGAGTCCAGCGCGATGACTTGGCTGATGCGAATCGCGATCAATCTGCAAAAGGATCACTGGCGGAACCGGCGTTTGCAGTTCTGGCGGCAGACGCAGACCCATGCGGTGAGCCTGGACGAGGCCAGCGATTGGCTGCCGAGTGGAGAGCGATCGGTCGAGCAGCAGATGCTGGCCAAGGAGCGGGTGCGGCAGGTAAGCAAGGCTGTCGAAGGCCTGAGTGAGCGCCAGCAGACGGTATTTCTGCTGCGCTATGTGGAAGAGATGGAGTTGAGCGAGATTGCGCGTGCCACCGGCCTCAATGAGGGGACGGTCAAGGCACACCTCTCGCGAGCGGTAGCAAGAGTACGCGAGAAACTTGGGGGAAAGAGATGAGCTTCAAAGACAAGGCCGGAGAAGAGAGCGTGGATGGCGAGTTCACAGACGAGCTCGGCGGGCTGGCCGAAGCAGTCTCCGATTTCCGCTTGAGCATCCATGCCTGGAGCGACGCGGCTTTGAGCCGTCCGCGAACTGAGGTTGAGACAGGGCGGCGGCGGGTGCGGGGGTTGGCCATTGGCTGGACCTTGGGCTGCGTGCTGGTTGCGGGCGGCTTGTCCGGCGGGATTTATGAGCATCTTCACCAGCAGCAGTTAGCCCATATAGCGGCGGTCCGCGCCATTGAGCAACAACGACAGGTGGCCCAGGAACAATTGCGCCATGAGGAAGAAGATTTGCTAGCCAAGGTGGATAGCGACGTATCCAGGGAAGTTCCGACCGCCATGGAGCCGTTGGCTCAATTGATGGCCGAAGACGAGACCCAGTAAGAGCAAGAACACACAACAAGAACGGCCCCTCAGCGCATTGAGGGAGAGGAGAAAACGATGAAGGCGTTGAGGACGGTGGGGTTTCGAGTTGTAAGTGGGTTAGGTATGGCGATTGCGGGAGTGATGATGCTGGCGGGCACGGCGCAGGCGCAGATGCCCGGCGGTGGGATGGGGATGGGAGCCGGGGGAGGCATGGGTCAGGGGCCGGGCTTTGGGGAGCATCGGCCCCCCATGGAGAGGGCCTTCGGCGCTCAGGGCGATCATGGGCGCTGGTGGAACAATCCCAAGGTTGTGGAGCGACTGAAGCTCACCGATGAGCAGCGCAAGGCGTTTGACGGCATCCTGATGGAACATCGCGAGAAGCTGATCGACCTGCGCGCCGGCGTGGAAAAGGCGGAACTTGAGATGGAACCGCTGGTGAGCGCCGACCAGCCGGACGAGGCCCGGATTCTCTCTCAAATCGATAAGGTGGCGCAGGCCAGAGCCGAGCTCGAGAAGGCAAATGCGCGCTTCCTCTTGGCGATTCGCAATAAGCTCACGCCGGAGCAGTGGAAACAGGTGCAGGCCTTCCGCGCCAGCCGTGGTGAAGAACGCGGCGGACCGGATCGCCATGGTCGCGAAGGCAAAGGACCGGGCGGTTGGGGACCCGGCGGCCAGGATCAGGGTGCCCCGCACCACCATCAGGCACCTCCTCCGCCGTTCGCTCCGCAAGGCGGGGGGCCTGATGCCTCCCCGGCACCACCGGCAACTCCGGCTCCCGGAGCAGGAGACGAGCAGTAGAGCAGTTCTCCAGGTCAAGTTTTTTTGAGGCAGAGAGAATTCGGGTCAAGACAGACCGGTGGCGGCATGAGGGGTTCCTCTTGCCGCCGTTTTTTTTGCGCGAAATAGAAGCAGACAATGGGCCGGAAAGCTCATCGCAGAGCGGCTGAACTCGCTTTTTGTGTAGCGATCCGAGACAGGGAAGTGGAGCACAACTGCACAGCTACTGAATCGCTTCGAGACATGGATTGGAGGGAAGCTGGACACTCTGGATTGAGACACGACAACCTGACAACAAAGCGCCCCATAAAATAATGACTAAAGTTATTTCCACCCACTCCGATGAAAGGGGTGGATGCAACAAGGCCCATCCGGCATAAACGGAGAGCCTGGCGGAGTAAGAAATTCGCCGGCTATCAGGGCACGATTCAAGGCATCCAAAAGGAGTACCTTCCATGGCCCTCGGTGTTTTGAACAATCTTTCAGCGATCTACGCAGAAAACAACCTGAACAACACCAACAGCAGCTTGCAGACGGTTCTGCAGCAGTTGTCGTCGGGTTCGAAGATCAACTCCGGCGCGGACGACGCCGCTGGCCTCTCACTGGTGAATGGGCTTGGAGCCAACTCGTCCGCCCTGACGCAGTCGGAGACAAATGCCACCGAGGGCGTCGGCCTGCTTCAGGTCGCCGATGGCGCGCTGTCGCAAGTCACCAGCCTGCTCAACCGCGCCATCACGCTGGCGACTGAAGCCTCGAACGGCACCCTCAACTCCACACAAGAGGGCGCGGCCAACCAGGAATATCAGTCAATACTCTCCGAGATCAACAACATTGGCCAGACGACAACCTACAACCAGCAGCAGGTGTTCAACGGACAGAAGGTAGCGATCTACACCGGCGACTCTTCAGCGGCCGGCTCGTCGATCGATCAGCTTAATATCCGCACCTTGTCTGAAGCCAGCATGGGCGACACCGGCGGCTCCATGGCCTACAGCGACGGGTCAAGCAGTGTGTTCATCAACCTGTCGAACGCGAACGCCAGCACCGGGGTCGTAACAAATGCGCAAGATACCGATACGTTGAACGCCAACGGCACAACGACGATCAATGTCAACTATCTTGTGAAGGGCGCTAACGGGACGGAAAGTTCCGCGACGACCAGCATCTCGGCCGGCAAGGGGACAAACTATAGCAACACGGCCGACGGACTGATCAGCGCGATCAATAACTCAGGCCTTGGCTTGACGGCCAGCTTCACCACGCAGGCCCAGGCTGGTCTTTCCGGCGGTGGATCCCAGACCGGCATTGAGATCACAGGCGGTCTGCTGTCGGCGGGCGTAGATCCCAGCACGGCCAGCACCAGCGGCATTCTCACAGCGACGGGTCTTCTTACCGGCGAAAATCTGACTGCGGGTCAGGTTATCACGGTTGATGTCGGCGGCACGACCGCGGCCGCGATCACCATCAACTCGACAGTTTCCAATCTGGCCCAGTTGGCCAGTGCCATCAACACTGCAACCGCCAATGGCGGTCCCTCGACTCCAAGCAGCCTGGTCACGGCCTCTGTGATCACCAATAGCGATGGAACGCAAAGCCTTTCGCTGGCGGACTCCAAGTCCACGGGTGGAGCATTGAGTGTCACCTCCACTGGAGGCACTCCCGGAACCTCGACGGCCGATTTGCAGAACGTCACTTCCACACCGGGAAACACTGGGGCTGCGCAGACAAAGTCGTCCCTTATAGTTGGTACCGGCGACAACGTTCTCTCCGGCACACTCGTCCTCACCAATGGCACCGGACCAACGGCAGTCACTGAAACCTTTGTTATTGGTGGTATTACAGACGCCTCCAAAAACACGGTTGGCGTGGCAGGCACGGGCCTCGACGATCTGAAAAATGCAATCAATGGTGTGACAGGACTCGGTCTAACCGCTGCCGTCAATGCCGGTGGACTGTCGGTCAAGTCGAGTACCACCGACCAGGCAGTGGACGCCACGGGCAACCTGGTGAATACGAACAGTACGACGGGCGTAGCGTCGAGCGCGACTTGGGCTACCGACCCGACGAGTGGCGTGCTTTCGGTCGGCGGCATTGCTGCAAGCTTGTCCACCGACGTGCTCACGGCCGGTACCAGCATCGTGATCACCAACGGCAGCGCCGCCGCGCAGACTTTCGTTATTGGCGGCACATCAAACCTCGGCACCAATACAGTCGGCGTAGGTTCAAGCGGTGCAGATTCCACGCTTGGCGCCCTGGCGACTCAAATAGGAATCTCCGGCACCAACATGACCGCTACGGTACTCGCGAATGGGTTGACGATTGCTTCGACGATCGCGCTGACCAACAGCGACATTACCGTGGGCAAGGATACGCTGTCGAACGGAAACGCAACCCTGCAATTCGACACCCCACTTTTGGGTAGCGGCACGCCTACCGTAGCTGCGACTGCTGTGCTGGCTTTAACAGATGCGGATGGAACGGCGATTACGAAATCGATCAACCCAGCCGCTGCGTTAACCGGCAGCATCGTACTCAAGAACAATGGCATAGAAGACACCTTTGTCATGGGCAATGGGCCGACAAGCGGTGTGGCGGGCTTGAATGGCGTTGGCGCCAATTCAAGTGGTGACAATGTCATTTACACCGGCGGCACCGGCGCCAACGGTGTGACTACGATTGCCGATCTGGAGGGGGCAATCAGCAATTCGGACGTATTAACGGGAGATACTCTCTCGCTCACCGCTGCGGATGGCCCGTCAGGTGGCATCTATCTGCAGTCAAGCGTTCTCAGTACCAACATCAGTTTAGGCACAGGCGTATCCAACTTGGCGGTTTCGCAAGGCCTTGGTACGCTCGCGGCCGCTGGCGACACTGTGACAGGAGCCACCGGCACGCCGGCCGTCGATTCGACTGTCCTGATCGCTACCGGGACTACCACCACTCCGGCCGGACTGTCCGTCAGTCCCAATGCGACGCTTACCGGCAGCGTCGTCATCACAAACCCCAACAGCACCGTCAGCACCGCTGCGGAAACCTTCGTTATGGGCGGCGCGAGCACGAACGCCGGGTTAAGCTCGGATGGCAAGACGTACACCGTGCAGGGCAACACGCTCGCGGATCTGGCTAGCGCCGTCACCTCCGACACCAAGCTTGGGCTTACGGCCCTGGCCGGCTCCTCGGGGCTACAACTGACGTCCACAACCGCCGGCAGCAGCGCGATTTCAGTGGCCTCCAACACATTGGTGGACAACAGCGCTTCGGCGAACCTGAGTTACACGGGCAACAGCGCCTACAATATCGGACTCTCCGGCAACATAGGCGACAGTATCACTGGGCAATCTGGGGCGACATACTCGTCGAACGCCCAGGCGGCGAGCGGAGTCGCTACGATCAGCTACTCGGATGGAGCGGGTGAGGCGCTGAACGGGACCGATCTCTCTAACCAGAGCGACGCCGAGAGTGCGCTGAACGATCTGAACATTGCGATCAGCGACGTGGCATCGCAAGATGGCTACATCGGCGCACAGATCAATACTCTGAACTCGATCAGCCAAGTGATGAGCACGCAGCAGGAGAATGTGGTCTCGGCGCAGAATGCGATCCAGGCGACGGACTATGCCTCGGCCACTTCAAACATGTCGAAGTACGAAATCCTCTCGCAGACCGGCATCGCAGCACTGGCGCAGGCTAACACCGTGCAGCAGGAAGTAACTAAGCTCTTGCAGTAACTCGGTAACTCCAAGTTAGTTTTCAAAGTAGGATTGCAACAACTTCAAGACAACCCAGGGACGGGCGGCGGCAAGAGGATAACTCTTGCCGCCCATTTTTTTGTTGGTTAGAAACCCGGGATCAAGTGGTCTTGAGAGATCAAAGGAAGGGGTTCTCGATCTGGAGAGTTCCGAAGCGCTGACCGTGCTGGAGATCCTCTGAAAAAAGCAGGTCGCACCGTGCCTGGATGGCAGAGGAGACAATCAGCGAGTCGTACCACGAAAACCCGCTCTTAGCTTGGAGACGCAATGCCTCCGCATAGAGTGCCGGCGACGAATGCACACCGAGCAGCGGACGGAAGACGGCGCTCAGATATTGCTCGGCGTCCGCCGTCTGCATCGGCTGCGAAAACCGCCTCAGGGCCACATTGAAGAATTCCTGTACGACCTGATAGCTGATCATGCCTTCTTGCGTCGTCAGGGCCTTGCGGATGAGTTGCGAAGCTTTTCGGGCTTTAGTGGGGGCCGTTTGATCGAACGAATAGACGAATATATTCGTATCCAGAAAGAATCTATCGCTCATTCAGTTCGTCCCTGCGGAAGCGCCGGCCCGCATCGACGTGCTTCATGCGCTTCATTAGGGCGTCGAAACCCTGGGCGTCTCCCGCGCTCTGAGAAAATTGCGCAAGCCATTCACGGAAGGCATCGTTCAAAGTTCGGCGCTGCTCACGAGCGATCAAGCGCGCCCGTTCGATCAGGTCCTCGTCAGCGCTTAAGGTGATGTTCTTCATACGGAAACAGTGTACACTGTTTCCGTGTATTTGTCCACCTGCGGTGGGGCCAGACGCTCGCTCATCGCTCGCAGTGGCTGCCTTGCCTGGAACCGGGTGAGCGTTTGAGGTTGTTGCGTCGGAGGCCTTCGTGATACAAAGCGGTGGGTTGGGGTTCGTCGTCTCCCGCATCTCAGAATCGAGATGCGGGGCATCCGCGGTGGGGCCTTTGCGACGAAAAGCAAGCCTCAGGGGTCAACCCCCCACTCCCGCTACGGGTCGTCTTGCCGGGGTTGAAACCCCGGCCTACCGCTCCCGGTGTGCCGAATGAGTTTCGTGGTCTCCAAGCCTTGCCGTGAAGTGTCGAGAAACAAGTTCTTCGACTCCGCTTCGCTCAGGATGACAGCGTGAAGGCTGTGGCACAAGGTCAGAATTTCTCAGCGGTGCATATAGTCGAGGATGTATCCGTCTTCCATTTCGTCGATGATCCAGACTCCTTTTTGGGCATCGAAGGCGATGAAGATGTCTCCGCCGCAGTTTTCTGACAAGACCAATGCCTGATATTTCTTGGCAGGTAACATGCTTCCCGACAAATCCACTTTAAGTCCGTTAAAGAAAACCGGCCTAAGATATCTCAAATCAGATAGGGATATATCCTTGTAAACAAAAGATTTGCATTCCGATTTTTCCCTCTTTGCGCTCTGATTCTGGTCTGCCATCTTATAAGAAAGAAGGACTTCTGCTGTTTTGAATTCCACGGTTCCACTCGTGTACCCATAGCTGTCGATGGGACCGAGAAGCCAGGTTGTTCCGACAAGCCGATCTGCTGTCTGGGCCTGCGTCGCGCGCGGCGATAGCATGGCACACGCGAGGTATAACGTGAAAAGAATGCAGGATTCTCTCTTATGCACGATTTGTCTCCGCTTCGTTTTGGCTTCGAATGTCATTATTAATGGCGTTTGTGACTGATAACAGCCGGATGAGTGAACTGCTGACCGGTGACCGAATGCTTCGCCAAAGCTTCGGCGAAGGTTCCATTGACCGGAATATATGCCTTCGATCCGCGCATTAAGATTCTCTTTTCACGACTCAGCACCCTTTGCTTCTTACTGCCTGAACGGGGTAGTGAAACGTGAACCCAGCCAGTTCCTGGGCCTGAGCCGTTTCGAAAGTTCTCAAGAATGAGCTGTCCGAAATCTATGTCGAATTGCGAGGCGATCCAGTCGGCCACTTCGACATGAGGTACGCCCACCACATGAATGTCGGCAGCTTCTCCTGTCAGATGCTGTGAGCCCAGATGCGAGCCGACTGCTGTATTAACTGCTGGGCAGCGGTAGCCGCTGTTGATGATCACTATTTTCCCGAAGTACTTTCCAAACTGGATCGGCTCGATGATCGTCCTACACAACCAAAATAGATTCTTCTTCACGTCATCCGGAACTGGAAAATTGCTAAGTAGTCGTCCGTCCTTGCCTCGCTGATTTGTAACACAAAGCCTGCCAAGTGAGTAAAAAGGATCAACTAACTCATTCGCATCAAATGTCGGCATTCTTCTCGTCCTCGAGTTCTGATCGATGGGCTGCTTTAATCTCCGTACAGCTTAACACGTCATGAATATTCTCCAGATTCCGAGCGCTTTGTCCTAGCTATATCTTTAGTCTTTTGCTGCAAGGAGGGCAATCCATTATCTTTAATCCAATCCCGCAAGAGAGTTAGTGACTTCCTTTTTCCACTCGCCACTCGTCAGGTAGTCGTGAATTGAGCGGGCGGCTTTGCGACCCGCGCCCATGGCTAGAATCACCGTGGCTCCGCCGGTGACGATGTCGCCGCCAGCGAAGACGCCTACCTTGCTCGTGCGCATTGTTTCTGCATCCGCCACGATGTAGTTGCGCTTGTTCGTCGCTAAATCGGGCGTGGTGCTTTGGATCAGCGGATTGGCCGTAGTGCCGACGCCGATGATGGCGACATGCGCGGGCAAATCAAACTCTGAGCCTTTGATCTCCACGGGCCGGCGGCGGCCGCTTTCGTCAGGCTCGCTCAACTCCATCTTTACGCAGCGTGCGCCAGTCAGCCATCCCTTTTCGTCGCCGAGGAAAGCGACTGGCGCGGTCAACATGCGGAATTCGACCCCTTCTGCGCGAGCGTGTTTTACTTCTTCGGCGCGTGCCGGCATCTCGGCTTCCGACCTGCGATAAACAAGAGTTGCACTTCGCGCACCTAGCCGCCGCGCCGTGCGGACCGCATCCATGGCGGTGTTGCCGCCGCCCACCACGATCACGTCGCGGTCGCGGCAATCGTAGACTGGCTGGTCGACTTCGTCGTCTTTGTAAGCGCGCATGAGATTGATCCGCGTCAAAAACTCGTTGGCCGAGTAGACCCCGTTGAGATGCTCGCCGGGCACGCCGAGGAAGACCGGCAAACCAGCTCCAGTCGCGACGAAAACGGCATCGTAGTGTTCCTCTTGCATGAGTTCGTCGATGGTAACGCTCTTGCCGACGATCACGTTGGTCTCGAATTCGACCCCCATCTTCCGCAGGTTATCGACCTCGCCCTTCACGATGGACTTAGGTAGGCGGAACTCGGGGATGCCATAGACCAGCACGCCGCCGATTTCATGGAGGGCCTCGAAGACGCGCACCCGATGGCCTTTCTGGATAAGATCTCCAGCGGCGCTCAAACCTGCCGGCCCGCTGCCGACGATTGCCACGCTCTTGCCTGTCGCTGGCGCGTTGACGGGCAGGCCGAGCTGACCGCTTTCGCGTTCGTAGTCGGCGACAAAGCGCTCAAGGTTACCAATGGCCACGGGCGCGCCCTTCTTGCCCAGAATGCAGCCGCCTTCGCATTGGTTCTCTTGCGGGCAGACGCGACCGGTAATGGCAGGCAGCGCATTGTCTTCGCGCAGTTTGGCTGCGGCGGCAAGATAATCGCCCGCATAGATCAGGGCCACAATCTGCTTGATCTGCACGCCCACTGGGCAATCGGCGACGCAGCCTGGCTTGGCGCATTCGATGCAACGCGAGGCCTCGGTCAGTGCGTCGGCGGCTTCAAGACCCTGATTCACTTCCTCGAAGTTGCTGCTGCGGACCCTGGCGTTCAGCTCGGGCATGTGAGTGCGCAGGATCTTCATTCGGTCTTTGAGAGGAAGAGTGTTTCCTTCGGGAAGCGGAAGCGGGTTCTTCTCAGACATAGTGAGTCTCCCCCGCGGCTAACTCCGCGCGAAGACCAGCCACTTCTTCTGCCTTGTTCTCGTCAAACTGCTTGAGCGACTCGCACTCTTTCGCGTGATACATCGTGTTGCGCTGCATCAAGACTTCAAAGTTGACACGGGAAGCGTCAAACTCCGGGCCATCCACGCAGGCGAACTTGCTCTGATCCCCCAGGAGCACGCGACAGCCGCCACACATGCCCGTTCCGTCGACCATGATGGAGTTGAGACTGACCATCGTCTTGATGCCCAACGGCGCGGTGATCCGCGCTACGGCACGCATCATCGGGACCGGACCGACGGCGAGGGCAAAATCGATCTTGCGTCCGGAGGCGATCAACTCGTCCAATTTTTTAGTAACTAAGCCCTGCTCGCCGTAACTGCCGTCGTCGGTCATGATGTAAGTTTCGCTGCTGGCCGCACGCACCTCGTCTTCAAAAACAACCATCTCCGTGTTCCGCGCGCCTTCGATGAAGACCACGTGATTGCCGGCGGCCTTGAGCGCGATGGCTGTAGGCAGTGCCATGGCCGTGCCCACACTGCCTGCCAGGATCGCCGCGGTTCCGTAATTTTCAATCTCCGATGGACGGCCGAGCGGGCCAACGATGTCGAGTATCGAATCGCCTGCTTCAAGACAATTCAACAAGGAGGTCGTCTTGCCTATTGCCTGTACGGCGATTGTTACGGTGCCCGCCTCAGGGTCAGAGGCTTTGATCGTGAGCGGAATTCGTTCGCCCTTTTCATGCAGGCGCAAAATGAGAAACTGCCCTGGCCGCTGCTTGCGCGCGATACGCGGCGCCTCAATCACAAACTGCTTGATATTGAGGCCGACCGTACTGGCCTGGACTATTTTGTACATGAAGCGGGCCTCCGACGTCGCCGGATCCTTGGCCATCCGCATTCACGTTCGACAAAGGGGGCCGGACGTAACCGCGAGCTGCATGGCCTGTGGATAAGCAACTACATCCATCATCAAGGATTGTCCAGCTTTTGGGAAGTCCGTCATGTGATAAGAATCACGCGCCGAGTGGGGAGATCGACTTGAAATGAGTCGCTCTCCGAGCCGCTTTCGAGTCAGCGCTTCGATTCTGGTGCCTCTGCCGCTTCGGCCTCCATAGCAGTGAGGATGGCACGCAACTGCTTGAACTCCGGTCGGCCATGGAGCGGCTTCAGACATGGGTCGGCGAGCATCTGGAAGAACCAGGGACAGCGTCTTTCATTCGCTGTGCTAAGCTCCTCAATTGCGACATCGAGGTCGCCGAGTGCCACATAAACCGCCGGGTTGAAGGAGTTGAGGAGGTAACGTTCGCGACCGAGCCACTGCAACCGCTCGAGAATTGCGCGTGCTTCATCTTTGCGGCCGGCGCAAGCCAGCGTGTAGGCCTGAACGGCGTTGGCGAGGTCTAGAAAAGGTAGTTGTTGCACCAACTCATTGGCAAGTTTCGTGGCGCGTAATGAATCTCCGTTATAAGCGAAAATCAGCGCTCCGTAAAATTTAGTGAATTCATGCTCAGAGAGCAGTTTCAGTGCGCTTTGGATTTGCGCTACACTCTCGTTGGCTTGTCCATCGAGGTGCAGCGCCCAGGCCAGACGGCTCTGCAGCCACGGCGAGTAGGGATCGACTTGGATGGCCGCGCGCAGCATAGTAATGGTCTCTGGGAAGCGGTGGCGGCCGAGCATGAACATCGAACGCGCACGGGTGACCCATGGATCGTGGGGAAGATGCGCGCTGGCTGCGAAGGCTTTGAGAGCCGCAGGCAAATTGCGGTCAAAGTGGAAGTTAACCCAGCCGAGCGCGGGAAGGATTTCAGGGGCTCGATCGGGCAAATCAGGGATCGACTCTTCAACGTGGTGCACATGGTGTGCTGAGACGCTCGGAGACATGAATCCGTAAAAGGCCTGAGTGACGCACAGGTGTGCCAGGTCGACCTGGGCCGGGATCAGCGAGGGGTCGAGTTCAATGGCCCGCAGCAGATGTTGCAGCCCATCCTGCATCCGATGGCGATGAAGCGTTTGCCACTCATAGTGCCCGCGCAGGTAGAGGTCGTAGGCCTCTGTTCGCAATGCGCCTTGATCGATTTGCATTTCGTCGGCCGCGGCGGCTGAGATCTCGAGGTCGGCTTTCTCCAACTCCTGCGACGAGGAGCCCTCGCCTGGAACGTCGGAAGACAACGCGGGCGACGACGACTTGTCGCTGGAAGGGACCCCGGTTGACCATCCCTGCGACGAAGGCCTGTCGCCGGGGACCCCGGTGGCCAGACGAAAGGCCAGGCGCTCTACCAGTTCCGATTCCAATCCGGCCAGCCGATTTCGGTCCACGAGCATATCTTCGACCCAGACTTGCACTCCATCTTCGACGCGAATCATCTCAGCCCGCAGACGGAACTGCGAGGAAAAAGCGCGCAAGGTTCCGGTGAGAACCAGGTCGGCTTTGAGCATTTCGCCAATCTGCTGGGCCGTAAATCCGCGACCGACCAGGATGTATACCGAATCTCTGGCCAGCACGGCGAGAGACGGGAGGCGCGCATTCGATAGGCGGGCCATGGTCTCTTCGGCAATGGCCAGCCCTAGATGTTCAGGAACGGAGTACTCGTTGGCGAAAGGCAGGATGGCCAGCCGGGGAAGGATTCCTGGCGGCGGACCGCTGTGCCGCACGACTGCGGCCGTAAAACGGTACCCACGCTTGTACACGGTCTGGATGCAGTTCTCCGGCTCAAGCCGCGCACGCAAGCTGGACATGCATTTTGGAACGCTGTCGGTCGTTACGTGTACGTCGCCCCATAGCGCGTGTTTCAATTGCGCGGGAGAAACGACCTGGCCGGCGTTTGCGAGCAGAAACCGCAGTGCTGCCAATTCTTTGGGGGGCAGGTGAACCACCGCTTCGCCCCGCCATAGCGTTCCATCCGCCTCTAACCGGAATCCGCCAAAGGAACAAGCCAGCGCACCACCCTCGCGATCAGGCTCTGTCGTTGAGAATCCGGGACTCTGAGAATCGCTTAAATCTGGGAGTGGATCTCTTGAGCGAACCAATGCGCTTCCTCGAATCCTGGGCAGCTGCTATGCCGGTCTTTTCCACACAGGAAAAAGAAGAGCGAAAACGTTTACGGTGGTCGCTTTGCATTGCTTACAACACATCGGGAAAAAGGAAAACAGTGGTTCTAGCGATCACCGTGCCTCGATGAGCCCAGTGTTTTTTTTGTGACCCCTTGATTATCCACGGATGGCACTCACACGGGAAGGGTTTGGATGAGAGTTCTCTTATTCACGAAGTAATCCACAGTCAATTAAATGGTAACCAAAGAGTCATTTCAATCAGTCGAACGTAACTCACTGAGTTATTTCCTTCTAAGAAATCAGGCAGCTATCATTACATGACCTATTGAGACGTCAAGCCTTTAGCTGCCGAATGTGCCTGAAATCATTTAATTCTCAGTCAATATTCAGCGAATACACTTCCATCTAATTTCTTTCGGGACGATACAGAATTGGCTTTGGGATGACCCCTAGCGGCGTGCCAGCGAAACTCCCAGACCCGTGGTCAGAATTGCGTCATTGCTTACCGTACCCGATGGCGGGAAGGAGGTGTAGCTGTCATTAAAGGAGGTGACCCAGTTGAAGATCTTTCCGATCTTCGTTGAGAAGGCCGAATTGATGGTGAACTGATACCGGCCCACGTCGCTCATATCGGGATAGAAGTTGGCCTGCTCCGTGAACAGGCTCGAGGCACCCATCTTGCGAGTGTATTGCTGGCCAAGATTGAGAGCGGCGAAACTGTTAACCGTGCTGGCCGCGCTCGTGGTGGCTGAATAGCTTTCATGGGTCCAGACCAATCCGCCCATCACATCGAGAGTTTGCCTGGGCGACTCTAGAGCGTGCCAGCCGAATCCGCCGCCGACGATGGAGCGAAGATTCAGGTCTTGAAGCTCGTTCGTAGAAAAATCGCCGGTGCCGAAGAAGAAGAGTTTTGGAATGAGATTATGGTCGTAGCGAACGCCGCCGCCGGTGGCGTTTGCGCTCGTTGTGGGAACCGCGTGAGCATTGGTGTCATAGATGGTGTTTGCGTAAAGGGCGGTCTTATCGGTGAGGGTCGTCCTGGCGGCGGTGAAACCGGCGCCAAAGGCGGTCGTATCCGAATTCCCCCTGGTCAGCGCGAGACTGACGTTGGCTGCTCCCGCCCAGCCATGTCCCCAATTCGGGTGCAAAGACTCCTCATAGGTCTTCTGGTCGGCGGGAGAGCGCAGCACGGTCACGGATGCCTCGTCCATCGTCGATGGGCCGGAGGCGCTACTGACGATGATTCCCGCGGGTGTGCGTTCGAGGGACGTGATGCTCAGGCTTCCTTTAGAGCTTGAAAGAATCAGGGGTTGGCTGGTCGTCAACTTCGCCACTTCCTTCCAGGCGATGACGATTGCATCTGCATAATCGGTCTTGAAGGTGAGCTTGCCTCCCTCTAGCTTGATCGCCGTTCCGGTCATCTTGTCTCCATTGTTGAGTACGACGGTGTCGGCATCGAGTCTGGGGGCTGCCAGCATTGCAGCGAATGACCACGCGAGCAGAGAGGAAACGATACGCAACGAAAAGCGCAGAGTCATGGGAGAGTCCTTTGATTTGAAATAAGCCGCAGAGTGGAGTCGAGCAGAAGCTGTTTCCGGTCGATCCGATCGTATGTTTGATGATGTTGAAACTGCTAGGGATACGGAAAAAGGCAGGTACCTTCAGAAAAACTTCATACTTTAATCAGCCTTCGGAGTGTCATTCGCTGTCAGGCTGGTAGCAGATCATTTGCATCTAAATTCCTGTCGCGCCTGTGTCAATCAGGGCTCAAGTGTCGTTCAGGGTGGGGAAAGACTGTCATGAGTAAACCTGTATCGTACGCGCAGTGGTCTCTCGAGTCCTACTGCATTGGAATGAAGTTACGTTCGCTGCGGACACAGAAACGTCTCACGCTTTCGCGTCTGGCCGCCGAAACCAAGCTGTCAACCGCGCTACTGTCTAAACTCGAAACGGACCGCATGATACCCACCCTGTCGACACTGGCGACCATCAGCCGGGTTTACGGCGTCGGTATGAGTTTCTTCTTTTCCGAACCTGGAAAACACACGCTCTCGATCACGCGCAAAGCTCACCTGCTGGGCGACAGCCGCGGTCTGGAGTCAGTGAAGGTCACACCGTTGAACGCGTTCGCGGATGGAACCCGATTGGTGGCTCAGATGATGGAGTTTCCGGCCGGCGGTTCATCCTGCATCAGCGACTCATGCCGCGGGGCCAGCGGCATTGTGTATGTGCTGGAAGGCGCTTTGCAGTTGGACGCGGGTGGGATGAGTGAAGTGCTCGAAACCGGCGATTGCGCCTACATGGAGAGCGAGATGGCTTTGGCATGGAGCGCGGTAGGGGAGCGTCGTTGCCGCGTCCTCGCCGTCAGGCCGGCCGCCTGTCCGTCCGAGGAAGGCAAATCGGATTGAGCCTACTTGGCGGCCCGCGCGATCAGCTGAAATGAATCAAGAAAACGCGCGGCGTCGTCAAAGGGTTTGTCGACGGGGTATACGACCAGCGTCTGGTAGAGGGTTGTGTCCACCAAATAGATGCGGAACGAGAAGTGGGCAGCCTCGCTTTCGCCGTCAAAGGCGATGCCCTGATGCGTGCCGAAAGGAATCGTCTTTTCATTCAGCAGGCGCGAGTTGGAATTGGCGATGGCGCCATTCTTCGCCCCTTGAAGCATCTCGTCCGCTGTCTTGCCCGAAGCTGCGGAGCCGTAGTCGCAAACACCGACGAACAACGCCACAGGCGAAATCTGCGCGACATAAGAACGCAGTTCGAACGAGCCTTTTCCATTGGAAAACTGCTTTTTTTCGAACTGGGGCTGGGACGGGAACGAGACGCTGAATCCATCCGCCGGATAGCTGTAACTCTTCCACTCCTGCGCCTGCACGCCCGGCGTCTGAATGCCGGGATTCTGAGCGCTCGGCACAGGAGCCGTCTGCGCCGTGAGTGCGGCGGCGACCGCGAACGCGGATAATTCAACGGCGATGCGAAGTAAGGAAACCCTGCGCGTCCATTCGATCATTGCAAGTCACCTTGTTGGCCACAAGATATTAAAAAGCAGTGAACCCGCGAGTGAATGTAGTTTCTCGGCGACGATAGGCCCCGCACCACGTAACAGGGAGACATCGATTGTCGCTGGTCTCTCCTTGTTCCCATCGGATGCGGACTTGGTCCCGCTTGCCGATTGAGTTTTGTTCAAACATTAACGACTCAAGTCTAGCACCGCGTCGGTAGCTGCTGGAGGCCTTGCAGAGCAATCTGCTGAATGCGGATTAGACTCATTCGCGGCCTTCGACGCAGCAAAGACCGCACGCCCTATGCCCCACTCCCACTTGATCGAAGTCCATCGGAGCGCCTGTGAATAGTGTTCTATATAATTTGAATGGAAGGCCGGGGCTTGTCCAAACTCCGGCCATCGCGTCGAAGCGTGAGGTCAAAGATGACGGAGCAGACGACGGTTTCGCCTGTGGAGCAGGGCGGGGAAGCGGGACAGGCCAGCCCTGAGGTCAGCTTCGTCTGGAAGGCACAGGCGCTCGCGGAAGATTCGCCTCTGGCTGCTGCGAGCTCCCCTGAGGCCGAGGCGTTTCGTCAGGAGATCATTCGCGCCGGGCACAAGCTCTGGCAGCGGCAATACGTGGACGGCAACGGCGGCAATATCAGCGTCCGTCTGGGCTCGCAATATGTGCTCTGCACCCCCACCATGGTCAGCAAAGACGACCTGGTGCCGGCCGACATCTGCCTCTCTGATCTCAACGGCAACATCCTTGCAGGAGACCGTACACGCACCAGCGAACTGCTGCTGCATCTGGAGATATACAAGGCCAATCCTCGCGCGCGCGCCGTGGTGCATTGCCATCCGCCTTATGCCACAGCCTTTGCCGTCGCCGGCGCCACGCCGCCCAATGGACTCATTACCGAGTACGAGATCTTCATCGGCCCGGCAGCGGTTGCGCCTTACGAGACTCCCGGCACGCAGGCCTTTGCCGAGACGGTGCTGCCTTTTGTCGAAGATCACAACACCATTCTGCTGACCAACCACGGCATCGTCTGCTGGGCAGACACTGTAACTCACGCCGAGTGGCTGACGGAGATCTTCGAGACATGCTGCAAGACCTACTTGCTCGCCAAGCAGATCGGGCAGCCGCTGCGTGCCATTCCTGAAGAGAAGATTGAGGAGATACTCTCGCTGAAGCGGCGGCTGGGCTTTCCCGATGCGCGCATCGCTCGCTCTGCTGAGGTGGGCAGTGCAGCGCCGGGAGAGAACGCAGCGGAACTCGAGCGCATTTTTCAGCAGTCTGTCGCCCGGCTGGAAGAGCGGGCTTGAATTGCTATAGTTGTGTCTTTTCTAAGTCCAGGAAAAGTGGCGGAGATACGAAATGAAGCCATTCATACTTTGGCGGGCTGAAACTGTTGGACGCACGGAGTATTTGATTCATCTTTTGGTAAGTGCACTCTTGTATGGTTGGCTCACTGACCTCTATCTAAAGGTGGACAAGGGCGCGGTTTCGGCCATCGCTAATCTTATTTCACTTCTGGTAATGGGCGAGTGGATTCAGTGTGCGGCGAGTCGCTCGCGTAACGCCGATTTATCGCGGTGGGCCTTTAGTCTTTCACTCATTGTTCCGGCGATCCTGTGTGGATCGCTTGTCGGGTTTAACGTGCTTGCCTGGCCATATGCTCTTTTATTGTTCGTGCTTTCCCAGATTCCTCTAGGCTTTCTTCGCTCGAAACAGAGGCCTATTTCGAGCAGCAGTACATCTCCGGCGTAAGAGATTCTCGATCAGAGAGTCCGTCCGAGCGCTAGTGTGTTTTCCACGAGCGCATCAATCTCTATGCGGCTGGTGCGGTGATTCACGATTGCGGCGCGAATCGCCAGTCGGCCTCTGATCCTTGTTGTGGATGGCGCGACAACTCCCGCCTCCTGTAGCCGAATCACAATCTCGTCATTGATCCGATTCGAGCGCTCGGGGTCTTCTGTGGCGGAGGCGTCCTGCTTCGAGGCTTCCGTCCGGTAGCGAAAGCAGACAATGTTCAATTCGACCGGAGCCATCAATTCCAGTTCCGGTGTTTCGGCGATGCGGCTTTCTAGATAGCGCGCCAGCGCACAACTGCGCGAGATAGACGCTCCCAGCGCGTCGATGCCATAGACCTTCAACGTGAACCAGACCTTCAATGCGCGAAAGCCGCGTGAGAGATCCGGTCCGAAGTCGCAGGGCCACGGCGAACCCGCAGCCAGACCGCGCTTGGCGCGCTGCAGGTAGGCTGCCGGCGCAACGAACGTGTTTTTGTGCGCCACAGCATCGCGCACCAGGATGAAGCCGGCATCGTAGGGCGCCTGTCCCCATTTGTGGAAGTCGAAGGCGATGGAATCGGCGCGTTCGATGCCGTTGACCTTGGGAGCGAGATCGGGGGCGAACTTGGCCAGAGCGCCAAAGGCTCCGTCGACGTGAAACCATAGCTTCTCGCGCTGGCATAAGTCGGCCAGACCGGCCAGATCGTCGATGGCTCCGGCGTTCACGGTTCCTGCTGTTCCCACAACGAGGAACGGCGTCAGGCCGGCCTCGCGGTCGCGTTGAATGGCTTCGGCAAGCGCGGCAAGATCGATGTGGAAGCCAGCGTCGGTGGGAATGAGGCGCAGCGCATCGCTGCCCAGGCCGGCGATGTCCATCGCCTTGGGCACGCAGCTATGAACGGAGGTAGACGTGTATGCGGTCAAATGCCTGGGTGCCGCGGCCACGCCGTTGGTGCGCACATTGAAGCCCAGCGCGACGTCGCGGGCGATGAGCACAGCGATCAGATTTGCCATTGAGGTTCCGGTGACGAACAATCCACTCGCGTCTTCAGGAAAGCCGAAGATCTCGGCCACCCAGCGCGTCACCTGCCGCTCGACCTCGACCGGAATATGATCGCGGCCGCCGCAGTTGGCATTCAATCCGGCAGCGAGTATTTCGGCGACCATACCCACCGGCGTGCCCGCGCCATTGACCCAGCCCATGAAGCCGGGATGCACGTTGC
>CAYTJN010000027.1:0-31906 GCA_964438125.1 uncultured Occallatibacter sp. | reverse complement strand
CTGCCTATGCGCATCGTCAAGCAGGAGCGCAGCTACCGTTTGCGCACCACGCCCATGCGCGACTCTGAAGGCAGGCTTCTGGGAACGGTAACCACGCTCGAAGACGTGACTAGCCTGCAGGACATCGACCGCTTCAAGACGCAGTTCATCAGCGTGGCTAGTCGAAAGCTGCGCGATCCGCTGCTCCAGTTACGGCGCGGGCTTTACGCTCTCGAACAGGGCTTCGGTGGGGAGTTGCTGCCCTTGCAGGCGGAACTGGTGTCCTCCGCCAGCAAGGAGAGTGAAAAGCTCGACGATTTGATGAGCGACCTGATCGACGTTGCCGAACTGGACGCTGGCAAGCGCGAATTCAAGCTGGAAGGAATTCGTCCGCTGCAGGCCCTGAGCGAGGCCCGCGACCGGTTCTGCGAAGAGGCCGCCGAGAAGCGGATTCACATTGAGGTCAGGGCTTACGCCGATCTGGCCTTGGTGCGGGCCGACCGCCGCGCCGTGCGCTCCATCCTGGAGAACTTGTTGTCAAACGCCATTCGCTACACGCCGGCGGAAGGCGAGATCCTGCTCGCTGCCGAAGAGATCAAGGACTTCGTTCAGTTCACAGTGCGCGACAGCGGACGCGGCATCGAGGCCGAGCGGCTGGGTAGGATCTTCGACAGATTCAGCACATTCTCTGAGCGAGGATCAGGGTTGGGGCTGGCGCTGGGCCGCCGGCTGGTCGAGTCACTGGGCGGCCAGATCGCGGTCGAGAGCCGATTGGGTCATGGAACCACTTTCCGCTTCACTCTTCCTGTGGCGGCAGTAACCGAAGTTCGTCATCCCGTCGAGGTGGGCTGAGCAATGGCCGAAATTCAACTGGAACGCAAGCCAGAAGAGGCCAAGCTCCGCGTCTACCTCGGAGCGGCGCCCGGAGTGGGCAAGACCTATCACATGCTCAACGACGCCCACCTGATGAAGCACCAGCAGGACATCGATGTGGTGATTGGCCTGGTGGAAACACATGGGCGCAAAGATACTGAGGCGCGCATTCGCGACCTTGAAGTCGTGCCGCAGCGCGTGATTCCTTATCGCGGCGTCAACCTGAAAGAGATGGATGTGGACGCCATCCTGGCGCGCCATCCTCAAGTTGTTGTCGTGGACGAGCTGGCTCACACTAACGTTCCCGGCAGCAAGAACCGCAAACGCTACGAAGATGTGCTGGAGTTGCTGGACGCCGGCATCAACGTCATGACGGCGGTCAACATCCAGCATCTCGAGACGCTGAACGACGCAGTCTACCGTTCCTCCAATGCCATCGTTCGCGAGACCATCCCCGACAACTTCCTCAAGCGCGCCACGGAAGTAGTCAATGTGGATCTGACGGTGGACGAGCTGCGCTCTCGTCTGCGCCAGGGAAAGATCTACGCTGCCGAGAAGGTCGAGCAGTCGCTGGCTAACTTCTTCCGCAAGGGCAATCTGAACATGCTGCGCGAGCTGGCTCTGCGGATCACCGCCGAGCAGGTCGGCAATCAAGCCTCGGCCTACCGCCGTACTCAGGGCTTGGAACAGGCTCCGATTCCAGAGAAGGTGATGGTCTGCCTCAGCACCCGGCCCGGCACGGAGCGTCTCTTGCGCATCGGCGCACGCATCGCCGGACGCCTGGCCACCAACTGGTACGCCGTCTACGTCACACGCCCCGACGCCGACAAAGGACACGGAGACCCTGAGGCCTTTCACCGGCTTGAGGAATATCAGCGAATGGCCCGCGACCTGGGCGCGCAGGTGGTCTCGCTCACTGGGCGCAACGTTTCAGACGCCCTCATCCGCTTCGCTCAACAGGAGAGTATCTCCCACGTCGTTTTTGGCCAGTCGGTCCGCTCTCGCTGGGATGTCTTCCTGCGTGGCTCGGTCATCAATCGGTTCCTCTCAGAGGTGCGCGACGTGACAGTGCAGGTCGTTCCAATGCAAAAGCCCCTGCGTCGAGCCTAAGCCGTTTCGCTCGCAGATGACCCTCGTTTGGCGGTGTTTACCGGCGTTGCGTTCCTTGATGCGTTTAAGGGCCTCGCTCGATCACCACCCGACTATTTGCCAGGCTCCATCGACGCCCTTGGAATAGCGGAAGACCTTTTGAGAATGAAACTGCTGTGGGTCGCCGTCCTTCGGACGGATCACAAGCGTCTCAGAGCACGTCAAGGTCGGAGCGTCCGGTGATCCGCCGACCTGACTGCACTGCTCATTCGCATCAAAGCTCTTCGCTGTGTCGCACCATCTTGCCAAGGCCTGCAGCCGGCCCTGATAGATGCCGTTCAGCACGCTTTTGCAATCCTTGCTGCTCTTACCGGAGGCTCGCACAAACACACTTTTGTAAGCATTCAAGGGCTGTTCCAAGGCCGCTCGATCCGGTCCTTCGGGCCCACCGAGCCGGACTGCGACAACAGGTGCCGGCTCGCTCACATTCACGGTCTGCTCCGAGAGTGAAGCCCCATTTGCAATCAACTCGTAGGTTGTAGTTTTGCTGGGGAAGACCGTTCTGCTTCCCTGCGGAGCGACAGACCCAATCTCGCTGATGGAGATCGACGAGGCATTGTTTACTCGCCAAGTTAAGGTAACTGATTGTCCGCGAACAACTGAGTTCACACTAACGGACAAGGAACCTGTCGCTGGGGCGATCACGGCGGGTGCCACGGCTGTGACTGTCTGCAGTTGCGCGGCTAGCGTCTGCGTCTGCCCTGCAGCGATCGTGATCTGTCGGTTTGCAGGCTGGAATCCATCCAGAGAGATCCAGAGAGCATGCTGGCCGCCGCTCACTCCTTGAATGGCGTAACTACCCCTTGAATCCGCAACTCCCTTGAACTGTCCGTCGATGGAGACTGATGCTCCAGGGTTCGTCTCGACGACCAGTTTTCCGGTAACTTGCACATTGTTATTGCCGCCATTTGACGGTTTTGGCTGCCCTAGTTTCAGGACAAAAGTATCCGGCGTGTCCTGGTTGGCCGCGATCTTGACGATGTGTTCCTGGGTATCAGAATTGTCCAAAGCCGAATACGCGACCTTATGGGTGCCAAACTCGAGAGGAATCAACTCTCCAATTCGGTGCGTGCCCATATTCTTGCCATCCACCGAAAGCTTGAACTCGGCTAAATTGCCCCGTGGAGAGAGTGTTCCTGAAGTTCCAGCGGGGAGGAGCTTGGTAAGCGAGAGCTCATCCTTAACCGTCTCTCCAGCGCTCACATCAAGCTTGTCATTGAAAGGCTGGAAGCCGTCTTGGGAAACATGAAGCTGATGCGATCCCGGTTGAGTCGGGATTGTAAGTTCGCCGTTGTCATCGGCCTTCATGGCGGGACCATTGTCGATCGATACCAAGGCGCCGGGCGGTGCCTTGACAATCTTTATATGAGCCGGTCCAGGCCCCGGGGGTGCGCGCATGATCCACACCGCGATGACAACAATCGCAACGAGTGCCACAAGCACGGCGCTAACCCAGATCGGAATCCTGTTAGGTCTGGCACGTGCTATCTCAGATAATTGCGCTTCAAGAGTCGCACCGGATGCGCCTTTGGCACCCTGTTCGAGCGCCTCCTTAACCGATTGTCCGATCCGCTGCCAGTCCGCCTGTTTTTTTGCATCGGCGAACTCGACCATCGCCGTCGCGCCCTTCAAGGCCGCCAATGCACCGTGAGAATCGTTCTTCATCAGTGCGGCCCGTGCAGACTCGATGGACTGCCCGACAACTTCTCTGGCATACGACGAACGCTCGGCTTCAATCTCGCGTATGACGCCAGTCAGTTCTGCCGATTCTCCGTAGGCACGTACAACGGCTTGTAACGATTCCAATCCTGCGGAAAAGTTCTTCTGTTGGGCCGACTCCCGAGCTGAGTCAATGGCCTTGCAAGTGATCTGCTTGCACTCCTGCTCCGCCAGAAGCGCCGTCAATGTTTCCTGAAGAGCCGCGTTTCCTGGCGCAAGAGCTAGTTGTTCCCGCAGTAAGCGGATCGGCTCATCAAGCTCACCTCGGCTGCGTAAAAGCGCCACCTTCTTCTGAAGGAGCTCGATCTTGCGTGAGGAATCAACTTGTTGTTTCCGGGCCTCCGCGAGGAGCCTCGAAACAGATGCATCACCCGTCTCCTGAAAACCTTGCTCAAGCACTCGGATAGCATCTTCCAGACGTCCATTGCGGATCAGTTCGCGTCCCTCAGAAGCAGAACGTTCAATGATCGCATTGCGCTTCAGACTCGCTAATTCATCGCGCGTGAAAACGAGGAGATCGTTGATCTCCGCGTGCTGGCCAAATTCGATTTGAAAAGATTCGAGAACCCCGATTGCCTTGTCATGTTGCTTTGCGGAAATCAGCTCTCGAGCCTTGAGCAGAGTGCCGGCACGCACCTGTTCGACTCGCAGGTCATCCAACTGATGGTGCAGAGAATGCTCGTAGGAAACCAGCCGTTCTTCGCCGGGCATCTTGTCCAAGGCCTTTTGAAGAATGCCCAACGCTTCCAGTGGAGAAGTTGGAAAAAGTTCTTTGGCTTGAGAGATGGCTGCATCTACAAAGCGTTTTGTTTCAGACTTACGCGCCTCGGTGTCAACCTCAGCTTTGAGGCGATGCAGCATCGTCTCATTGGGTAGCTTGTCGAGAGCACGATTCAGTAGATCCGCTGCTTGATCGTAAGATCCGTCCTTTAAAAAAATCCCGACTCTAGTCTGGATCTCGTTAAGAACTTCTCTACGCTGCTCCTGCTCTCGAACCTTGGCCAGTTCCCAGCGCAGTTTGTCAACTTCGAGATTCGAGGGGTCGATGCCTTCAGCTTCAACAAGGAGTTGGTCGACAGCTACCAGATTTCGTTCGGCCAACTCTCTGCGACCGGTCTCAATAATCTCTAGAATTCTGCCCCTCTGGGCATCGACCTGCAACTGTCTATCAAGAACACTCTTGAAAACGAGCAACTTCTGGTTCTCTGGGTCTTCTTGCAGAGCCTTTGTCACAACACGAAGTGCCGCTGTAAAGTCACCCCTGCCCTTGACTTGTTCCGCCTCGGTCAGGGCTCGAGCGCTCATTTCGTTGCGTCGCTTCCGATCTTCCAAAGATCGAATCTTGAGCTTGATATCTTCAGACGTAGAATCGAGCTTCTGAGCCTCTTTAAATTGAGTGAGAGCCTCATCTAAGTTTCCGGTGGAAAGGGCCTCGTCGGCTCGATTGGTGTACTCGCGGACCCGCTCTGCCCGCTTAGCACGCTCCTGATGTTCCCGAACGAACTTACGAAGCTTTCTAACCTGAGTATTCGCCGGATCGAGTTGAACTGCTTCTTCCAGGAGTTCGAGTGCAGGTGCGAAGCGGCTTTCCGTCGTTAATCGCTCTGCGTCGTTGAAAAGATTCGAAACTCGGCTTTCCTTGAGGTCTTCAATCACCTCATGAAGTGCGTCTGCAAAATCTTCGCCAGTTGAGTACCGATCCTCGGGGTTCTTTGCCAGAGCCTTATCCATGATTTCGTCGAGGGCTGGCGCATAATCGTGGAGATACACTGCAAGCGGAGTGTGCGCTTCGTTCACAATCTTGTACGATGCTGTTGCATCGTCACCGGTAAAAGGCTCCTCGCCCGTGAGCAGCTTAAAAAGCGTAACTCCGGCTGAGAAGATATCGACCCGACCATCGATTGTCTGCCCTTTGAATCTCTCGGGCGCAATGTAATGAAGCGACCCAATCACTTGGCTGGTTTGCGTCAGTCCAGTTTTTCCGTCCGTATTCTGGATCTTGGCAATCCCGAAATCGATGATCTTCGCCGTCCCGTCCGGCTGCACAATCACATTGGCCGGCTTGATGTCCCGATGAATGACCCCTTGTTTGTGGGCATACCCAAGTGCCAGGCAGACCTGCTCGATGATCCGAAGCTTGGTGAGTTGATCGATTTGTTTACCGGAAGCGATGATTTTATCGAGCGGCTCGCCCTCAACGAACTCCATCGCAATGAAAGGTAAGCCGTCCTGCTCACCCATTTCATAGACGGCTGGAATATTGGGATGGCGAAGGGTGGCTGCCTTGGCTTCCACCTGGAAGCGAGCCAGGCCATCTCCAAGCGCGGAACTAAAAGGTCTTTTGATGGCGACGCGGCGGCCAAGATCTTCGTCCAGGGCGAGAACCACCTCGCCCATACCCCCGCGCCCTAGAGTTTTTATAATCTTGTATTTACCGATCTTTTCAGCGTAGACCTTATCCATTTTTGTGGCCGAATCCTTATCTACGCAAAAGAGGTTGTCCTAATTGGGGACCGCTCCACCCGCGCCGCACCAAGGCCAAAGTGCCCGATTGAATCGTGTTGCTCGCTGACTAAACGATTGTAATTTGATTAAAACATTATCACGGAAATGGGTAGCGGTCTACCTTAATTTCCGTTCAATTCGTTCCTTCAAGGGCGTGAACACCTATTTGTTCATGGCGCCGCCTTTAGTACCGTCGTCTGCGGTGTCCGGGGTGGCAGGTGTTGCGGGGCTGGAAATCTGCCCCGCCGTGCCCGATCCGGCCGCTCCACCACTATTGATCAGCACCATAGTCCCAGAGATTGCAACCCCAGAGGGTCCGACAGTGATGAAGTTTCCGGAAGCAACGAGACTTAGTTCCACTCCCGCTTGAATCACGACGTTTGTGCCAGCGTTGATATAAACAGTGTTGCTGGCATTCATCGAATACGCCGAGCCCACCTGGACGCTCTGGTTGGAACCGACATTCAAGGAGTGGTTCCCTCCAATCTGTTCAGTTAAATTCGAACCGATCCCGATATCTGAATTGGAACCAATCTGTTCGACAGAACTGCCCGTCACCGTTCTATTAAAGTCGCCGCCAATCTGCTCCATCTGTTTGCCGGTGACAATCAGCGAGTCGTTTCCGCCAACGGAGATGCGCCGGTCTTGCTCGATCGAAACATCGAGGTCTTTCTCAGCATGAAGGTAGACCTGCTCACTGCCCATCTTGTCTTCAAAGCGCAACTCATTCGCATTCTGGGCCGAGCCGCCCTTGCTGCTACGGGTAACCAAGCCAGATCGAGTACTGTTGTCTGGCAGAGCATACTTAGGCATATTCACGCCGTTATAGACCGAACCAACGATCACCGGGTTGTCGGGGTCCCCGTTTAAGAACATCACCACTAATTCGTCATTCAGTCGCGGCCAGTAATATGTTCCCCATCCGTTCCCAGCCCAACTCTGCGCCACACGCACCCAGGTGTTATCGACAGTATTCGGCTTCCTTAACTTATCCCAGAAAAACTGAATGCAAACTCGTCCGAACTTATCGATATACATCTCTTCCCCGCTAGGAACGACCACAAAGGCGGTCTGCGGGCCATAGATCGCAGGCTTTGTTGTCTTCCTTGCAGGCTTGAAGACAATATCCGAAGAGATTGAAGTAAAGGAGTTGCTGTATCCTACACCCTGATTATCTTTCGACCGAAAAGAAGGAACTTGAGTAGCATGATGAGCAACGGAAGTCAGAAGATACTTCTTGTTCCATGCAGCCCGCGAGTGCTTCTCCAGAGTGAATGTGTACCCAGCGCAGAACGAACGGGCATTCGAACTTCCGTGGAACACTTCTGCCATGGCATCGGTGGCACCTGCGCGCGCATCGAGGAACAACGTCTCAAGCTGAGTGCTCAACTGAGTCTGGGCCGCCTTAAGATAACCTTCCTCGCCGGCCGGGTAATGATAACTTTCAAAAGCGTTGTTGCCATAAGGGCTCGAACTATTCTTGTCAGGAACATCGATTCGCGAATATGTGCGAAAGTTATAGTCTGCCGTAGCGTGTTTGCCGGGCATCATGGTGGCCGTGGAGTTGAACTCGCTCACGAAAGCACCGTACGAACCCTCCGCTCCCATGTCTTTCGCGGCATAGGATGCGCTTGCCGATATCGGGCAGTCCTGATAACCGCTGCGTGAGTCGCCAAACATGATCTTGTTATCCTGATCCGAATGTTCGAACCAATAGAAGATCCCGCTCTCCTCCAATATGCGCGAGACAAAATTGAAATCAGTCTCAGAATATTGGGTGCAATAGTCTAGCGGTTTATAAGAATTGCTTGTCTGATCGGAGATGGACAATCCGTACTCGCCAATGACCGCCTTGGCGATCTCCAAAACTGTTTTGTTTTGGAAAACCCGACAGTTTGAACTCAACTGAAGCTGCCACATCGAAGGAACAATATGCGCCAAATACGTGTTAAACTCATCATCGCCCGCGCACTGCTGAAAAGACGAAACGATGCCGTTGATCCATCTCGTCCCAATCACATCGTTCAGGTTAATGGCGACTGCGACCTTGGATCCGACGATCGACTTAGGATCGATTGTGGTGCCCGCAGCCGCGAGCAATTCGGCTTCATACCAAAATAGCGAAGAGATTTCTTCGCCGCCGTCTAGTGACTCAACAAGCAGTACATCCTTGCCCAATGGGCTGGTAAACTGCATCAACCTGTCAGTCTGCGTCACGCTTGGCATTTTGATTCCCTTCCCAATACTGGATTTCTCAACCGTTTACATCAACGTTGCGCGATCTGATTATCCACGTGTCAGATTTGTGGGTTGGCCGCTTGGATGTGGATGGTAAGAGCAACGGTTGTTGTCGTAATTCTCGGTTTGTTAGCTCATAAACTCTTCCTTCCGAACGCATGGCGAAGTCGAATCGGAGCAATAGTACCAAATCGACTTATACCTTGATGAGTTATTGCGCACCCCATTGCGCATTCTTCAGTGAGTGCGACTGGCGATTCTGCAACTCCCTATTCACCAACGTTGCCGCCAGCCTCCCCATCCCACGTGTAAGTCATCATTCCGTCCTTGACCGAGATACTTACCTTATCCGCGGTGGAGCCTTCTGCCAGTCGAGATAAAATCTGGCGCGATAGATCGGGCAGCATCGTGTTAGACAGAATGTTATCGACGTTCCGCGCACCGCTTTCCACTTCTGTGCAGCGGCTGGCCACTTCGTTCAGGAGCACGTCATCGTATTCAAGAGTGATCTTGTGCATCTCCGCCAGGCGTCTCTGAATCTTGCCCAACTTGAGGCGAATAATCTGCTTGAGAGCTTCATCACGCACCGGGAAATACGGCACTATCAAAAGCCTGCCAAGAAACGCCGGCTTGAAGATCTTGTTCAACTCTGGCTTCAACGCAAGCACCATGCCTTGACTGTCAGGCGTCGTCTCCGGGTCGGCGGTGAGTTTCATTATCGTTTCGGTTGCCGAGTTGGTTGTCAGTAAAATGATTGTGTTGCGGAAGTCAATCTCGCGACCTTCTCCATCTTCCATTCTCCCTTTGTCGAATACCTGAAAGAAGAGCTCCAATACATCGGGGTGCGCTTTCTCCACTTCATCGAGCAGCACAACCGAATAGGGCCTGCGTCTTACTGCTTCGGTTAACACGCCGCCCTCGCCATAGCCAACGTATCCCGGAGGGGATCCCTTCAGGGTTGAAACTGTATGAGCTTCCTGAAACTCCGACATGTTAATGGTGATCATGTTACGTTCGCCGCCATAGAGAACATCTGCAAGCGCGATCGCCGTCTCTGTCTTTCCAACTCCGCTGGGTCCGACTAACAAAAAGACTCCGACCGGTTTGACTGGATCATCGAGGTTAGCTCGTGACGTGAGGATTCTCTGCGCAATCGCAAAAAGTGCATGATCCTGGCCGATTACGCGCTTCTTCAAATGCTCATCCAGCGTAAGTACCGTTTCAATTTCGTTGCGGACCATCTTGCCGAGTGGTATGCCTGTCCAGGCGGAGATCACTTCGCCGACGATCTGCGCATCAACCGAGACGCGCATCATGCCGTGGTCACCTTGCAGCGCAGCTAACTCGACTTCAAGCTTGGATAGTTCCATCCTAACTTCGCTCTCTTTGACGGAAGCTTCCACTGTTTTACTATCAGGCGATACAAGACTCTCCTGTAACTCGCGAATCTTGCCGGTCAGCGTCTTTTCTTTCTCCCATTGTTCGTTGAGAGTATCCCGCTTCTCGGCCGCGACCGCGATTTGAGTTTCAATCTCCAGTAGCTTCTCCGCGTGGTCTGCGCCTATCTTCGTTTCGCGTTCGAGGACCCGTCGTTGAACTTCAAACGCGTCGATGCGGCGCAGTATATCCTCAAGCAAGGCCGGCGTCGAGTTCTGGCCCAGCGAAAGGCGCGCACAGGCCGTGTCTAGTACGCTAACTGCCTTATCAGGAAGCTGGCGGCCCGCGATATAGCGGTGGGATAGCTTAACTGTAGCGGTAATTGCCTCGTCAAGAATGCGCAGGTTGTGATGCTTCTCAAGCGATGCTTTGATGCCGCGCAGCATGGTGCAGGCGACTTCTTCAGTGGGCTCTTCGACCTTGACGACCTGAAACCTTCTTGCCAGTGCCGGGTCTTTTTCAAAGTATTTCTTGTATTCGGACCATGTGGTTGCGGCGATCGTGCGCAGTTCGCCGCGAGCCAGGGCGGGCTTAAGAATGTTTGCCGCGTCATTCTGTCCTGCCGCGCCACCCGCGCCAATCATGGTATGAGCTTCGTCGATGAAGAGAATAATTTTCTCAGTCGAGGATTTCACCTCGTTGATAAGTTCCTTGAGCCGGTTTTCAAACTCGCCTTTCACTCCCGCGCCCGCCTGCAAAAGCGCGAGATCAAGTGTGTGAATATGGATTCCCTTCAAGGCCGGCGGCACATCCCCGCTGACAACGCGGTTGGCGAAGCCCTCGACGACTGCTGTCTTTCCGACACCCGCCTCGCCCGTAAGGATCGGATTGTTTTGTCGACGACGCATCAGAATATCGATCATCTGTCGGACTTCCTGATCGCGGCCGAGGACCGGGTCAATCTTACCCGCTTTGGCGTTCGCGGTCAGGTTGACCGTGTACTTATCGAGATGAGGCGTCTTGCCGCCTCTGGCACCGGGTGCGGCAGCCTCGCCGCTACCTCTGTGTTCGTCTTTGCCTGGGTCCGCGGCGCCGATGCTGGTTTGCGTTTCATTCGATTTAGCTACGATGTCGTAGAACGTGCTGCGGAGGCCGTCTACGTTAACGAGATGTAACTCTTTGCTAATATCTTTCACGACACGAGCTAGCTCGTCGTGGCCGAGCAATGCGAGGAGGGCGAAGCCGGTGCGGATATTTCCCGCGTTGAAGTCTATGCTGGCGACGGTCCAGGCCTCGGAGAGCATCTTGACCACGGTTGGGCTGAAAGCGGGCGAGCGCGCGTTGCCCCTTTTGAGCGAATCGAGGCTCTGCTCCAGGTCTCTGGTCAAGCGCGATCGATCGACTCCAAAGTGCTTGAGGATCGCGCCGATGTCATTGTCGCTGCTATCGAGAGTCTTCAAGAGGAAATGTTCTATTTCGATGTCGTAGTGTGTCCGCGCGACGCATAGGCCGGCAGCGGCTTCGAGGTTACGCCTGGTAGTGTCATTCAGCTTATCGATCAAGGCCTTCAGGTTTGTGCTCACAGTTTCGACGTTCCTCCAAATTACATTCTTGCTAATTCACCAGATAAGTCGCATCCGCTGGATCGCGCTCGAGGGGTCTGGTTTTCAACCAGCTTACCAGCCCAAGTTGCGGGCGCATTTCTCCACTCGACCCCAGTTCACAGGGCGGGGCGTCTTCCCGCGCCAGCAACAACTGAACCTCTGTCTCATAACTTCCATTCGAGTAAAACTTCAGCCACGCTACCAGTTCGTGATACGCGTCTTTGCCGGGTAGAAATCTCAGATATTTCTCGAAGCCCATCGGGCCGAAAGAGATGCGAATGCGTCCGTGATGATCCCAGACCTCATCTCCTGCGACGGCTCCCACGCCGAGACGTTCGCTGTTTCCACCGAGGCCCGTGAAGCAGGTTTGATTCTCGGGTTTGAGCTTCCGCCAAGCGCCAGCAAATTGCTGAATGTGCACATCCACGCCGAAGTAGTCTGACAGAATCTGCTCAAGCGAGGCCGCTGAACGCACATGACGCGCCAACAAACCCACATAATACAGATACGCATCGTCTGGAATTCCGCTACGGCCACGCAGGCCTTCAGTGCCCAGGCCCAGCAGGTCCAACAACCGTGCAGAAAGCCTGTCGCGTCCCGATCGTTCATATTCAATGAAGAAGCGATACTTTTCCCAGCCCCGGTAGAAGAATGAGATCATGCGATGGTTAAAGATGTTAAGAAAGTCTTCCATGGCATGGTCTTTTTCTCGAGCCCGTGCCAGTAAAAACTCAGTATATGGAGCGGGCATGACAGAGATCGCAGCGCAGAGGCCCATGAACTCGACGGTCATTCCTATCTGGCCGTTTTCCATCGGTTGCAGATCGTAGATTTCGCTTGCTGGGAATGCAAGTGACGTACGTGCTGAGAAGCGAATTGTTTCGCCGCGAGGAGTGACAAAATATCCCACAGGTTTGAGATCGTGTGCCATCCTTTGGAGCATGCGCACAGCCTGAAAGAAGTGCACGCGGAAGGGCTCCTCTTCGAGCATCTTGCGAATGTTGCAAAGTGCTACCTGGTCCATTGTTATCTGCCCGGTCAGAGCAGGGCTTGAGTACCGGCTCTTGGCGGCCATTTACCCATCGCCTCCTTTCTCAGGTTGCTTCGTGCGGTTAGTTGCGAGAAGCTGTTGATTGCAGCGTAACCGGCAAGAAACCGATCGAGTACGGCAGCAAAGAGATAAGCGCCGCTTCCAGCGAATTGTTGTTCGTCCAACTCCATTTCCACTTGTATTCCCCTTGCGGGGATAAGTCCATAAGCCGAATTGACCAGGGCAAAGCCAGGCGCATAATCCAATTTCAAAATCGATCCCACCTCATTTTCGCTGGCCGCGGAATCCGAATGATTATGCAATCGAAGTATCTCCTGCAGGGCTGTGCGGCCGCCTTCGTTGAGAGATAGATAGTTCAAGGATAACAACGAAATCAGACGCCATAGATGGTCTTGCCCGCCGGGCGGATTAATGCTGGCAGTGGGGCGCCGCAATGCGGTCACTGTCTTGGCTGCCGCATAGCCGGTCGCCTCGAAATCGCCGGCCTCGGATCCGAAGTGAAAGCGGGAGGGCAAATCAAAGTTTGTGCAAAGCGCTTGCACCATCAAGACATCCGCCTCGGGTTCGGTGAAAAAACCGGTTAGATCGACCACCGAAATGGTCATCGTCGAGGGCTCCCGCTCGTTAAACTCATTCAGGTGCCGCGTTGCCACCCAAAATGCGAGATCCTCGCGGGCGCGGGTTTGGTGACGGTAGGCATGCATGGGCTCCAGCACGACGGATTTTCGCAGTTTTGGATTGGTCGCGACCACCTCTTCAATGTTGAAAATCTCCATCACGGTTGAATGCCGATTGTCTGGAACGATAGTGTATTCGTGACGCGTTTGGCTGACAAGGATCGGCTCACACATCAGCGGAAAAAGATTGATGGCCGGGGTGCAACTGAGGCGGAAGGTCCGCTCGTTGACGCCGAGTTCCATGACCTGCTGCCGCTCGGAGCGCTCGAAGCCTGAGAAGAGAAAGACGATTTCGGCTTCTTCGCCAAAGCCCGACTGCGCTAATGGTTCAAGGCCATCGAGATCGAAAAAGAGAAACTTCTCTGGAAATGCAAAATACTCCTGCAGAAGACGGTGGCCATCCATGGAGCGCCGCACGAAAGGAAGCAGGCTCTCTTCGGCGTCGAAGCCCACTGGGTGCAAATGCGATGGTTCCAGGCTGATCAGCTTCCTCTCATCGTTGGGATCGCGAAGCTGTATCTCGATGCATCGATCGGAAAACAGCTCATAGAGCGAATAAACGACACTTGCATCCCCTGCCAGGTGAAATCGCAAACGGGAGAGCGGAAGCCCTGTGAACACGACGTCCATCTGACAGCGAAGCCGCAGACGGGCAGCCGCGACTGCCTGTACTCCGACTGTCGCGCGCGGGGGACGCTGCATCCGCTCCGGCTGCCGCCACTCCGCCGCGACCACCGAAAACGGCCACAGATCCACGTCATAGGCGGTTTGAAAACGGCAGGCCAGGCCCTCGACCGTGGCCTTGGTCACCAGCGGCGTTCCTCGCGGAATGCGCATGCCTGCGGTCTTCTTGCCCTGGGCGGGGTCCGGTTGGCACTCCACGATGGTCATGGAAGGTATGGGACGAAGATAGCCGGGATGGATGATTCGGGTAAGGGACTCGCAAATCTCTGGAAAATCGTCGTCGATTCTGCGATGGACGCGAGCGGCAAGCAGCGCAAAGCCCTCGAGGAGGCGACTCACGTGCGGATCGTCGCAACGATCTGGATCGAGCAGAAGCCTGCCGGCAACCTTCGGATACTTACGCCCAAACTCAGCGCCCATCTGGCGCAGATAGGTCAGTTCGCGCTCGTAGTATTCGAGTAGGTCCTCGCGCATACCCTTACTTCACCTCGTATCCGCCGCTGATCAACTCCAGCACCGTATCGAATTTAATCTCCTCGTCCATGTTTTCGTAAGTGATCTGCCCTTCGATATGAAATCTCAAGCTTCGGACCAGCAAATCCGATCGGGCGAGGTAGACACGCGGGTGACTGATCCTGGGTTCAAAGGTTCGAATGCACATTTCCAGGGCAATTCTCAGGGAGTTGTGCTCCTTACCCGCGGAACCATCGAAGGTTTGCAGGTCCGGTAGCCCATAGTTGAAAACCGAAGAAGCTACAGCGGGATAAGACTCCAACTCCGGCGTGACGGGCTTCCTGGTATTCAGTAGCCACTCAACATCTCGCTTGAGTGAGTCGCGGTACATTGCGATCGACGCGGCACGCGTTTCGGGCCAGTGCTCGCGATCGACCAGACGATCGACGAGCGACTGCGTGACGAGAATATCCAACTTATTCCTGGCCATCTCACCCTCCCGGTGTCACTTTGAGCTAGCTGAAAGATTTCCCTCAATGGCCAAACATGTCGCGCCAAGCCTCGCCCTTTCAAAACTTATGAATACAACCAACTTTATTGAAGAACGCTTGTATCAAGCCACTTCTGCGTCTCGGGGTTCGCGGCCCCGGTGTCGTCCTCAAGAGTCCAGTGGCGCAGCTCGGGCCGAACTACAAGTATGCTTCGCACCGTTCCCGCCACGGCAGCCGAGATCGCATTCGCCCCAGTCTCCTTCGCCGCGCGCCAGATGTAGCGATGCAGATCGAGCCACGCCCTCGCGCACTCGCTCGCCAGAATCGGGAGCGAAGCACTCATCAATGCCTGCCATGCCTGCTGGCTGGCCAAAGTGCGTAGCGACTGCCGGATTTCGGGAGTTGGACCCACCGCAAAGCCGGGCGCGGGTATTGGCCCTTGCATGCGGGTTTCACCCAGCCGCAATCCGGCACAGACAAGATAGGGGACCGGGGAGGTCAGGTCTTTCTGAAACAAGAACTCCGCGCACTCCACTACGTATGCGTAGGCGTCGGAAATTTGGGCTACGTGACAGGATGAGGCGGCTCCATGCCGACCTCGCTCAGCCTGGTTTTCGTTCCCCGCCCCGTCTTCGGTCAGGCTGGGCTCTCCTGTTTCAGCCGCAGTGCCGGGCTCCGGGGTCTCGACCACCGGCACCGGATCAGGCTCAGTCTTGCGCCGCTCATTGAGCAGAAATTCCGCAACTCGATGCACCTCCGTCAGCGCGCCGCGCAGCTTCGAGAGGATTGGAGCGTTGTCGCCGAAGGTCTCCTGCGCGTAATCATCGAGTCGCTGTGCGGCCTCAATCGACGCTGTGAGCGCTGTATTCGCGTCCACGTAAAAGCTCTTAGGCGTGGCTGCAAAGGCATGATCGAAATCTTCAGCCGTCAGACGGCCATGATCGACGGCATCCTTGCGAACCTCTCGCTTTGCATCCGTGGTTGCGTCTTTCTCATACCCGACGACCTGGGCCGCAAGATAATCCTCGTGGCTCAGTCCGCTCTTGGTAAGAGGCACTTTGCGAGCGGCGACAGCGATCAGACCTGCCACCGTCTCAACCGTAATGACGCGCAGCTCCAGGTCTCCGCCCTCTTCGATGATGGGATAGAGGGTGGGCCAGAAGTTCTCCTGCAGCGAGCGAAGGAGTTCTATACCGGGCGCGAGTATTTGAAAACCCTCGGTCCTGATGTGCGACTCGACGAGCCAGCCCGCGAGCCGAAGATCCTTGCTTTTTTTGGCCAGCGCATCGCCAGCCAGTTTGATCACCGCCCGATAATCGGCCTTCTTCTTTTGGGCTCGTTCCCAGGCTCCTTCGGGAAGATCGTCTTCGTCTTCTCTGCGCGCTTCCTTAATCTGGTCGAAGACCTTGTCGTAGTAAAGGTCCACGCCTGAAGGGTTAGATCCTGCAATCGGCTCAAGCAAATCCTCACGCAGAGGCATCTTGAGACTCCTTTTCGGGAGCGGACCAGACCACGCTGCGAATCTCGAGCAGCGGCACCTCGACTTTGTCGATGAGCATCATCTTGGCGCCATAGGGGACTTCGCCAACATTGTCGTCCGGTTCCCAGACCGATTCGCGGCCCAGATTGACGGATTCATCCGCGTGGCGGAAAGAAAGAGGACAAAGGACCGGAAGAAGGACTTCGCCAAGCTCCTGCAAGCGGAAGTCGGAGCTGGTCTCGACGCGAGCCTGTGCCCACATCAGATCGCGCAGGTTTGCGGGAGGCTGGATTTCGAGTTTGCGAAGATAGTGAACAGGAATCCAGGTATAACTGCCGGCTATGAAGACCTCTAGATTCGCGCCAATTCGCGGATCGGAATCGCCGATCTCGGTGAACGGCTTTCCATTCCACTCGCCGCCATGAACGGTCTCTTTTGTCAGTGGAGGCGCCTCATGGTTCAAAAACATGGCTTGTCTGGTGCGCTCGGCGTGCAGAGCACTTCGGTAGAGCAGAGTTCCCGCGGCTGCCCCGGCATTTGCTCCCGCCAGAAGATCCAGCTGCTTCTCTGCACGGTCATACTCGCCGGCAAAGACCAGAAGTTCAAACAGGAACGTGCGGCGCTTGGGGTCGAGAGGATTGGACCTCAACTCGTCGCCAAGCACTTTGATGGCCTCCCGCAGTTTTCCTTCGCGGTAAAGCGCAAGTGGTGTCATCTCTCCTCGTGAGGGGGCATTCATTCCCACAGCATAGTGATTTACGTCTTCAGATTCTCCGAGCCACCGGCGGCAGATGAGGTGCCCACAACAGCGCCGCATTTAGAACAGCAGATCAAAGCATCTTTCAAGAAGGTGTTGTTGAACGGAGAAGGTTTGTGGCGGCGCATCCGGTACAGCACTGTCCTAACATTCATCCGGACCCTTCTTGATCGCGAATTAATCGGCGTCCGTAATGATTGTCCAGAGAATACTGCTGCCTGGACAGTCTACAGGTTATAGCGCATGGCGACGAGTGGATTGGGACTCCACTCGTCGCCATGCGCTCTTCGGCTACTCGCCGCCTGCCTTCGCTGCAAAACCCAAGCGAACTTAGGTGAGTTGGTTGGTCTTGAGGTCGTAGGTGATCGCACCGGTGGAAGCGAGATTACCTTGATCGTCCTGCTTGCTGTACTCGTACTTGATCGTGTTATAGCTGAACGAGACACTCTCTGTCGGGAGCTCGCTCGAACCGGACAGTTGCATTGATGTTACAAACAGTTCGCCTAAGGTGATTTTGAGAAACGCCACGCTGCCGCCGCTGGTGCCGCCGGCGCCAGCCTTCGACGCACTCAATGTGGCAGTCTGAAGGTGTGTGCCCGCGGCAAGGTTCTTGTAGATCAGGGGGCTTGCGGAATCAAGATGCTTCATAACGCTCAGGTCGGCCAAGTCAACCTTACCCGCACCGGAACCGCCGGTCCCAGCGACTGAAGATACCTGGCTTCCACCCCAACTGAAGGAAAGAAGCTGAATCTGGTTCTCGAAGCCCTTGGTGACCGATTCGCCTTGAATTCCAGCGCCTTGTAGATCCAAAAAGAAATCAACTGCCATGTGAGAATCCTTTCATATTGGCCCATTCAAAGGCCGGTTGTGGATTGTGGGTTCGAGAGCTATGAAGCTGTCGATCTATTTCCCCGCTGGTTCTGGCAGATCCGCTACAAGCCTCAGGGAGACAGTGAGTTCATCAAGTTGGAAGTGGGGACGCAGAAAGGCCACGGCGCGCAACGCTCCAGGCTTTCCAGGGATTTCCATTACCTCAATGCGAGCCTCGCGGAGCGGTTTTTCGGACTTAGCCGCGGGGGATGCGTTGTCGCTTGCCAGCACGTAATTCGATATCCACCGATTGAGGAATTGCTGGGCCTGGGTTCGGCTCATGGTGCTGCCGAGTTTGTCGCGCATCATCGCCTTTAGATAGTGCGCAAAACGGGACATTGCCAGCATATACGGCAACTGCGCCGACAGCCTGGCGTTGGCATTGGCCTCCGGCTTGTCGTACAGCTTGGGCTTGTTGCAGGTCTGTACGCTGAAGAAGGCCGCATAGTCCATGCCCTTGCAATGCACCAGCGGCACAAATCCCTGATCGGCCAACTCCTTTTCACGGCGGTCGGTGATCGCGACTTCCGTGGGACATTTCAGTGCCAGATCGCCCTCATCGGTGCGGAAGTTGTGAGTGGCCAAAGCCTCCACCAGCCCGCCGTTTTCCACGCCGCGAATCGAGGCGCACCAGCCAAAGCGGGCAAAGGAGTTGGTCAGCCTGCCTGCCAATGAGTAAGCGGCGTTGCCCCATAGATATTTTGAGTGATCCTTGCCGTCGACACCCTCTTCGTAAGCAAACTCGTCAATCTGTTTAGTATTCTTGCCGTACGGCTCGCGCAACAGGACGTGAGGCAGGGTAAGAGCTACGTAACGGGAGTCGTCCGAAGACCGGAATCCCTTCCACCGCGCATACTCGGTGCTGTCGAAGACCTTTGAAACATCGCGAATCCCCCCCAGTTGGGAGTATTCAGACAGGTTGATCATCTCAGGCGAGGCTGCGGAGAGGAAGGGTGCATGCGCCGCTGCGGCAACCTGCGCAACCTTCTCCAGTAACTCGATGTCTTCGCCGCCACGTCCAAATTCGTAGTCGCCCACAAGAGCGCCGAAGGGAGCGCCGCCAAATACCCCAAACTCTTCTTCGTAGACCTTCTTGAAGAGCGCGCTCTGATCGAACTCCAGCGCGCGCTGCAGATCGCGGAGAAGATCCTTCTTGCCTACGTTCAGCAGCTTGATCTTCAGCATGTCGCTGGTTTGGCTCTCCGTGACCAGGTGATGGATTCCTCGCCAGGTAGCTTCCAGCTTTTGAAAGGCGGGATTATGCATCACCTCGTTCAGTTGCAGCGATACCAACCTGTCAATCTCGGCGATACGCGCACCAAGGGTCGCTTCCGCATCGCGGGTAAGGGTCATATGCCCTTCAAGGACCTGGTTGATGAACTCCTTCACCATGTCCTTGCCGCGTTCTTGCGCAATTGTGTCCGAGCCGAAGCGCCCACGAGAGACGATTTGATCGAGCAGCGACACCTCGGTTGTTTGTGCTGCGCCGGACTGAGCCGCCGCCTGATTCGCCGGGCTACTCATGTTTGTCCCCCTCCGCCTTGCTGCCAAGCTCTGCCTTCAATTTCCCCAGTTCTTCGGTCTTTGAAACCGCGTCGAAGAGCGCTTGATCGAGCTGATCGTTGCCCTGCAAGCTTCCCCGCAGATTAGAGAGCCTGGTCCGCAGATCGAGCAATTCCTTGATCGGCGCTACCTGTTCCGCCACTTTCGCGGGGGAAAAGTCCTCGAAACTCTCGAAGTGCAGATTGACATCAACCTGACCGGCCCTGGGGTCGGAACTCAACTTATTTTCAACGGAGAACTTCAGATGGGGTGCCATACCTTTGAGGACGTCATCGAAGTTATCGGGGTTAATCTCGACGAACTTGCGATCCTTTAAGGCCGCAAGTGGCTTCTCAGGCTGTCCAGTCAGATCGCCGAGAACACCCATCACGAAGGGCAATTCCTTTATCTCAATGGCGTTTCCGACTTCTACGTCATAAGTGATCTGCACCCGGGGTGCCCGGACGCGACTCAATGTCTGCTGTGTGCTCTCTCTGGCCATAATGCTCCTGAAATGTGGGGAAACGAGGAACTGACTTGTTGTCCAAAAGAAGAACAGGACTGAATTTACTTCCCCCGAAAATATTGGAATTTTGGACACGGCAATCATACAGCGGGTTGGCCGCTGTGTCCAAGAAAATTTTTCTTCCAGAACATCCAATGGTAAACAAATCATCGAACTTATGAATAGTTGTTCTCCTTCTGTTCGCTACGTCTGTAGCCGTTTACTCCTTGCGAGGGAGTGTGTCGACATCGGACCGACCCAGGCTTTCTGGTCCACGCGATCCGTTCCGACCGCTCATCCTCTGCAGGAAACCCCAATGAGAACGATCCCCGGCAATTGGCTTGGACACGGTCTCGACTCAGGCGGTAACATCAGATTCTCACCCCGAGGTTGATAAGAATGCGACAGCTTCAACCCGTCATTTGGTCCAAAGGGACTTTTCTCTCGCCTCAGCACTTGCAGGCCCAGGAACGCTTCGTTGAAGATAGCGCCCGATTTTATCTGGATTCCCTGAATGCCCGCACCTGGGGCTTTCGCGAGATTCAGATCGATACCAAGGCTCTCTCCGAGGGGCGACTGGCGATCACGCGCGCCACGGGCATCTTCCCCGATGCTCTTCCGCTCGACATTCCGGCCTCGGAGAATCCCCCATCTGCGCGAATCCTGGACGAGTGCTTCCAGGATGGGCGGCAAGGCTGCACATTTTTCCTCGCGGTGCCCGAGTACCTTCAGGGAGGCATGAACGTATCAGTCGATCGGGGGCGGGTTAGCACGCGTTTCCTGGCTCAGTTACTGATGGTTCGCGACGAAAACACTGGAAGCGGCGAGAAGCCTGTCCAGGTGGCGCGCAAAAATCTTCAAATTCTTGCCGAGGGAGAAAGCCGAGAAGGTTCGGTGATTTTGGGCTTCATTCGGATTCTGCGGTCAGAGACTGGCATGTATCAGGTCGACCCTGCTTATATCCCTCCGCTCATTGACATCCATGCCCACTCCGCTCTTAAACGCATACTCAGCAATATGGTCGAACTGCTGGTAGCGCGGAGCAGCCAATTGTCAAGTGGCCGGCGCCAGAAGAATCAGTCTTTGGCGGATTTTACCGCTTCCGATGTGGCCAATTTCTGGCTTCTCTACACCATCAACAGCCATATACCGCTGTTGCGCCATTTCCTCGAATCGAACAATGTTCTGCCCGAAGATCTCTTCGTTGAATTATCCGAACTAGCGGGAGCTTTGACTGCCTTTTCCCACAAGATCACTCCCAAGGACTTGCCAGCCTACAACCATGAGCAGCTAGGACTCTGTTTCGGGGAGTTGGATCGCCTGATCCGCATCATGCTGGAAACGGTGGTGCCCAGTAACTTTGTCGCGTTGCCGCTCAAGATGGTACGCGATACGATTTACGCGACATCGATTGAGAAGGACGCCTACTTTGAGGGGTCACGTTTTTATCTCGCCATCTCGGCCGACATTCGCGACGCGGATTTGATCGACCGGACACCGAAACTACTCAAGGCCTGTTCGGCAACGCAGCTCGAAACCCTCATCCGTAATGCCCTGCCTGGATTGCGACTGACACACCTTGCCACGCCACCGCGTTCGATTCCAGTGAAACTGCGTCATCAGTACTTCGCCATCGAAGCAGGTGGGCCGGTCTGGGAATCGGTACAGCGCGCTCGAAACTTCGCCGTCTATGCCCCCGCGGAGTTACTCAATCCACAGATGGAGTTGATTGTTCTGCTTGCCCAGGCGGTGTGAACTATCTCAAAGCGCATGGACGTTGATATGATGGTCGACGTCTACGCCTGTACCAATTGAGAGGTATCTGGTGAACAAGGCTGAGAGAGCATTCGTTATTGTAGTTTCTAGCGTTTTCATGCTCTTTCCACCGGTGCAGGCGCAGCGACACCCCTCAAATTCCCATACTCTAGCAATAAACCCGGTTCAGTCCGGCCGGGCCGTCCTCCGCTGCGAAGCAGGGTCTACTACATTCGTGTTAACTTCGCCGAGGGGAGAGACATTTCAAGTTCCTCTTGTTCATAAGGATTTATTTGGGGGAAAATCGAACCCTCCTTTCGAGGCGTCTGTCATCGCTGAGAACCCTGGTCAATTGCTGATTTTCACGGATACGTTCGCTTCCAATCCAAGTGGCGGATCGCATCAGTGCGGCGCTGGCGAAGAAGTGTACCTTCACGTCTTGTCGCTCACACAACCTGTTCATGAATCGCTATCCGTGCTTGTCGATAGCTGCTGGCAATCCCTCGAGTCAAGTGGGGTTGAATTCGATCAAACATCCCGCACACTATCAATCGGTTTAAACGATTCTCAGGTGGTTTACCATGTTTCAAATGACAACTCCGTTACTGGCGGTGAAACCAAGAAAACAGGGGTCATCCAATAATCCTCAGTTCGTCTATTCACCGTAAGATACTTTTTTCATCTCAAAAGCCGGGTTGCGACAGAATGTTGTCCACATAATGCATTAGTCTTTTTGGCGGTTTGCAAATGCTGAATACAGCCACTTATCTGCCGAAGATAAAGGAGTTTGAAGGAGTGTTCTCGTACATGTACGAGGACACGACCGGCAACGTTACTGTAGGAGTAGGAAATATGCTGCCTAATGCGACGGCGGCGCAGAGTTTGGCGTTTGTCAGACGACCCAATCCAACAGCCAAGCCGCCGGTGCTTCCTGGCCCGGCAACCGCTGCCGAGATCAAGACGGATTTCGATAGCTTTAACCAACAACCGGCCGGAAGACCCGCCACTTATTACAAACAATTCACCAAACTCGATCTTCCGGATAAGGCCATTGACGACCTGTTGAGTGCCCGCGTAAGAGATTTTACATTGACACTCCTGACGACCTTCACCGACTTCAATACATATCCTGAGGAGGCCTGTGCATCCATCTTCGATATGGCTTTCAATCTGCGCATAGGAAAACTGACTTCCCAGTTTCCCTCCTTTTGTACAGCCGCGAAAGATAAGGATTGGGCGAAAGCAGCGGCGCAATGCCACCGACTGGGAATTCAAGACTCCCGCAATACATGGACCCAAGCTCAACTGGAAAAAGCGGACGCAGACGCGAAAGCCAGCGCCGCGAACGCAAAGAAGTAATCAAAACGGCGAACCGACAACTAAGAACCGATCGTTTATCGCATGGCGGGTCAGCACAAAGAGGCGAGTGTTGCGGTATGTGCCATCGGTGAGCGTATCAAATGATTGAACCAAGAGATCTTCGGAACCGTCACCCTTGAAATCGCCACGGCCCCACAGGACGAGCCGCTCGCTAAAGCCATTTCCTGTCACGACGATCTCGTCAGCTCCCTTCGAACTCGGGCTGGCTGTGACAGACGGATCGAGAGCCTGCCAGTTACGGCCTCGATTCGCGGCAACGTCGGCAGCGCGCGTCGCCCCAGCCGAGACTGTAATGGCGAGTTGGGGAGGCAGCACAGGAAGCACATGCTCGTCCCAGGCAAGGTCATGCACATACGAGATACGAGCGGGAACAGCGCGGCGCAACTCCTGAAAGACGATGCATTCCGCCATCGTGGAGCGCTCGGCTTGAAACTCCTGGCCCGAGGCCTGCGGCAACTGCCCTTTTCGGGCTAGCAGTTGCTTGCAGTTCAGAATGCCTGGAGGGTGAGCAACGCCTTCGGCAAAAGGGGCGCGCAGACGCTGGTCCAAATCCGCCTTGGACATCACTTTCAATCGAGCGTTGTATTGGACCTGCGCCTCACCGGACAAAGCGCGGGTCAAGGTCTGAATCGACAAAAAGAGTGCGCCGAGAGCCAGGGCGCCGATTAACTTGCGGGTTCGCATAACGCCTCCATCAGCAAACTTTGCGCTTGCCCTGTCAGAGCAGAATGAACCGTGTTCAACTACGCCCTCTAGAACAAGACCCTTGCTGGATCGAACTGGATAACCGTTTCAAGTCATCCCGCAACAATCGTCGATCGTGGAATGTTTTCATCGCGTCTTACCTTTCTCTCTAATGCTTCAAAAATAGAAAAATAAGTAGAACAAGAACCGCGAGGAACAAAAAACCGTTCACAATGAGCAGCAGAGGTATGTACTTCTGAAGCTTTCCAACTGCTGGCTGAGCCGGAGTCGTTGGGGCGGCCGACGCAGGTGCAGGAATCGGCGGGAGTACGGGAACTACTGGCATTCTCGGCGTGGGCGGCATGTGCACAGCAGGTGCAGCCATCCCTCCGGCGTGTGGAGTCACATAATTCATCGGATAAGCAGCCGGAGGCGCGGAGGGGTGGAGTCCGGCGTATCCGGGCATGCCCGTAGCCGGCTGCACGGCCGGTACGTGATAAACAGGGACCGCCGGAAGCGCGTAGTTTTGCGGCGACGCCGGGGGCGGAGGTGCAGATGGCGCAGCGGGGGCCTGACCGCTCTTCATGGTCATTTCGCGCATTCGTGAGGCATCGAGAATTCGAGTAAATTCGCTTGGTCCGGCTGATGAAGAAGGAGAAGCCGGAGCCGCGCCGTAAGGAGCGACTTGGGGAGTGAGCGCTTGTGGGGGTGGCGGCGCAGAGTTCAATTTGGGCGGTTTCGTTGTCTGCGCGGTAGGGCTCTCTGACTCACCAACCGACGCGAAGGTCTGGGTCCAGACGCCTGGTCCTGCACCTTGCGGAGCTGCCAGGGAATCAGTCTCGATCGGCCGCGGCGGCGTTCCCGTCTCGTCCAACATTCGAATCAGTCGCGTGAGTCCTACTCCACTAGCCGGCGGAGCACTTTGGAGCGGCTGCGACTCGGTATGCGGTGCGGGAGCAAATGGATCGCGGTTCTGCTCGAGAGACCTCGCAGCTTGCGGAGTATCGCCGTAATCGGGGCTTCCAGCCGCAGGCCTGTGCTCTTCGTAGTCCACGGCAGAGGCAAAAGGAGTGGGGGCTGAAACCGGTTGTCGCTCCAGCGACAACATACGCGTGAATGACCCTGGGACGCTTGCAGAGGAAGTTGCAGTTCCCTGCTCTATTGGCGCAGTCGAAGGCGCATCGGCTGCGCCCAGTGTGCTAAACAACTGCGTGAAGGCGCCCGGCATGCTCGCGGTCGGAGCCGAAGCGGATTTGGCAGCGCGGTCGTCGACAGATGACGGCCCAGACCTAAGAGGCTGGGACTGCCCCCCGCCAGACTCGCTGCCGCTAGCTGACGTGGCACGAAATAACTCTGTGAACCCTCCCGAACCCTGAGGGGCCGGGGCGGTGGCGGGCTCCTGAGAAATTGGTGGCGTGGCAGGCTGAATGATTTGCGCCGGTGCTACAACGGACGCTGGCATACCCGGAGATTGCGGCACACCTGTCAGTTCTTGCCCCTGGCGCGTCTGACTTGTTGAAAACGTTGCTGAAACAGCACCCGAGGACGGTGACCGATCTGCCTGTAGCATGCCCAGCAGTTGCGTGAACCCTTGACTGTCGCCCCCGCCCCCGGCCATTGGCTCCGGCGAAGCTGGCTTTTCCGGGGAGTTCTGTCGAAAGGACGCCTTCTCGGACGACGTCATTCTCATCCTGTCGAGCAACTCTGGCGATCTTGCCGCCGCGCCACCACCGAAGATCACCTTGTGGACCACCGGCTCCGGCTTGAGAACCGGCTGTTGCACATGCGGGGACGGCGACTTAGAAGCATCGGCTGCCGGGTACCCCGGTTCGGCAGGCGCTGCCCCCATGGCCGATTCGGGCCCCGCTACGGGTTTTAGCGGTTTCACCACCCCAAAGACTCCTGTTGCACCGAAGTCTTGTTCAGAACGTGAGTCGTCCGGTTGTGGGTTTGTGTTGGGTCCAGCGGGCGTCATCGGTTTGTCCATGCCATCAGACCTCTAGGGTGATGCCGGTAGCATAAATCATTCCGTTGCAGGCGATTTGCCAATTCATCCAAAAAAGCTCGGTTGCACCGTGAGCCACCGAACGAATAGACTCAGCGAAGATTCTCTGAGTGATCTCCGGGAGACCGGAAGCCTGTATCGAGGAAGGTCAAGCTGCTGACGCCAGGGTTTGCCTTTTGTCGATTTAAAAGTCAACCCGATCTCCAATTCTAGCCTATGGTGGTGTCCCTGCTATGAAGTTTCTATCGCGGGTTGTCTGGTCTGAAGGAATGCATCTCGGCCCCCACCACTTTCAGACACAAAGCCGGTATTTCGAAGACACGCTTTGGTTTCTAAACTCCAATCCCCGCCAGGAGCCTTGGGGATTTCTCCACTTTGCCCTCGACACAGAGGCCTTGCGCAACGGTCTTGCCATTCTCAGCTATGCATCCGGCATCTTGCCCGACGGGCTCATCTTCGATCTGCCCGACTGCGATTCGGCTCCCAATCCCGTGCAACTCGCCGATCTTTTCGCTTCCACTGACAGCGAGATTATCCTTCATCTGTCGATTCCACCGCGTCTGGATCAGGGCCTGGACTGCGACCTTACCGGAGGCGACCAAGCCCGGTACGGCGCAGTGCAGCGAACCCTGCGTGATGACTCGGTTGGCATCGGGGAGTCCAGCGTTTCGTTCGCACGAAAGAATCTTACCCTCCTGAGTCAGGCTCAGCTCTCTGCCGATAGCATTTCATTTCCCATCGCCCGGATCTTCCGAGACGGCAAGGGAGGATTTGCTAGCGACCCCGACTTCATTCCTCCTTGCCTGCGCATCGGAGCATGCGAAAACCTTGTGCTGCTGCTCCACCGGCTGGCCCAGGCCATCGAGGAGAAGATTGTCTCTACTCGAGGAGATAGAACCAACTCCAGAGGCTTCGAGTTGGGAACATCGGCTCTTGATGTCGCAAATTATTGGTTTCTTCATGCGATCAGTTCTGCGCTCCCGGCCCTGCGCCATCATCTTCGGGATCGTCGTGGCCATCCCGAAGAGGTCTACAGGGATCTGGCCCGGCTAGCTGGTGCGCTAAGCACCTTTTCTCTTGAGGCCACCCACGCCGAGATCCCGACATACCAACATCGGGATCTGACAGCCACATTCAAAGAGATGGACTCACTCATCCGGCGCTATCTCGAGGTTGTGGCCCCGTCCAACACCATCCTGCTCCAGTTCCACAAATCGGACCGTTACATATACGCAGCGGAAATCAAGGATGAGCGCTGCCTGCGGCGCGCGCGATGGGTGCTGGGCATCCGCACTCCGCTGATTGACTCTGTCATCCTGCGTCAGACGCCAAAGCTGGTCAAAGTCTGCTCTGCCGAGGGTGTGGTGAAGCTGGTGCAGCGAGCTCTGCCCGGCTTGGAACTGATGCACCTTCCGGTCCCGCCCGCTGCACTCCATGCCCAGGCAGATGTGCACTACTTCTCCGTCTCCCTTAGCGGCGCCTGCTGGCAACATATTCTCCAAACCAAACAGGTGGGTGTCTATCTGCCGGGCGAGCTCGGCGACGCCACTTTTGATCTCACCATTATCACGGAGACTTCGCAATGAATGCCGCACCGGTTTCTGTTCTCGCAGAGATGAAAACAAGTAATCTGGCCATGGCCTTCCAGGAGGTCTTTACGGTCATTCTCCGCACGCGATTTTTTGTCCAGCGCGTTGAGAACGCCGAATCCTTCCGCGCCACTTTGCGCAGGATGATGTCCGCCGCAGTGAAAGATTCTTCAGCGATGGGCTACAGCGATGACGTCTCGAAAATGGCTATCTACGCCATGATTGGGTTCCTTGACGAGAGCGTGCTCAATTCCAAAGACCCAGCTTTCGCTGACTGGGCTCGGCGCCCCTTGCAGGAGGAGATGTTCGGCGGACATTTTGCAGGCGAGTACTTCTTCCGCAACGTCACCGAGTTGCTCAATCGTCCTGAATCGCCCGAAGTTGCCGATGTGCTGGAACTGCACGCGCTATGCCTGCTGCTGGGCTACCGCGGCCGCTTCGCCTTCGGCGATACATCGGAGATTCACGCGATTCTGAACCGCATCCGGGAAAAAATCAACCGCATCCGCGGCGCGTATGCGCTCTTCCGCCCGGCCCAGGCGCCAGTCGCACCGCAGGCCCCCAAGCGCGATCTCTGGGTACGGCGTCTAGCCATCACGACCGTCGTTCTCATTGTCCTCACCCTGATGGCATACGTCGGGTACCTGATGGTGCTTGGCCGGTCGATGCCCGTGAGCGCGCGCAGCGGTGACGAACCGTCCGCAATCCTGGCCTATCAGAGTGCAATAAGCCACCGGGAGAACTTCGTATGAAACGCGTTTTGATTGGGATATTGATCTTTGTTCTTTACATGGCCTTAGTAATCCGGGGAGCGTTTGCGCTGCATTTCGAGGGTACGAGGCTCATCCTCTTCTGTGTGATTCTGGGCCTGCTGGGCGCGCTGACGACGATCGTTATCCTCTGGTATTTGCATAGATTGCACGCAGCCCGTGGTCAAGCTGCCGGGCTCGATACGCCTGATGCGATCAATCTGAGCTCGCTGCTGCGCGAAGCGGATGCAAGAGTACACCAAGCCAATCGCGCGGGCGCAAAATCGCTCGCCGCGCTGCCCTTGATTTATGTAATCGGTGATGAGAATTCTGCCAAGACACAAACTGTGTTGCAATCGGGCCTCGATCCTGAACTAATTGCGGGTAATGTCTTTCGCGATGGAGCCATTGTTCCCACGCAACTGGCAAATCTTTGGCTGGCGGGGAACTGCGTGCTGGTTGAGGCCGGCGGGGCGATGCTGCGTCACCCTTCGCAGTGGTTCAGACTCATCAAAGCAACCTTGCCGGCGCGCCTCGGCTCGGTCTTCTCGAGCGACAGCCGAATGCCCGCGCGGTCCGTAGTGGTCTGCGTCAGCATCGAGCGCATTATGGCGCCGAATACATCGGAACAGATTCGCTCGCTGGCTCAGTCATTGAATGAGCGCCTTCGCCAACTCTCGCAGAAACTTGGCATCTCGCTCCCGATTTATGTCTTATTTACCAAACTGGACAACGTGGCGTCGTTTGCCGACTATGTAAATCGCCTCTCGGAGGAGGAGGTCAAACTCCCGATCGGATCATTGCTTTCCATTCTGGCATCGGGTTCCGGTCTCTATACGGAACAGGCGACGGCACTGATCAGCAACCGGTTTGACCGGCTACTCTACGCTCTCAGCGAGTTTCGCCTTGACATCCTTGCGCGCGGCGGCGAACTTCAGGATCTTGCGAGAGCCTATGAGTTTCCCCGCGACCTGAGAAAGCTCCGCGCGGGCATCGTATCATTCTTGGCCGAGGTTGCGCGGCCAAGCCAGATCGGGATTAATCCCTTTTTGCGCGGTTTCTTCTTTGCCGGCATGCGCGCCCATATGATTGAAGACGTCCTTGATGTGGGTCCGGCCCAAATAGAGCAGCCACCGGTGCAAATCGACGCTGGAGCGACGCGCATCTTCTCTATTGCCACGGCCCAGGCGCAGCAACCCGCTCAGCAATCCAGGCGCGGCGGCACGCGAAAGGTCGCGCAGTGGGTCTTCCTTCCGCACCTCTTTTCGAAGATCTTGCTCACGGATAAGTCGGCGCTTGAGACCAGCCGGGCCAGCACGCGGATCACCTTTCTGAAACGTGCTCTGCTGGCGACGGCTAGCGCCGTCGTTCTTGTTCTCTTGATCTTCGCGACCATCTCTTTCTTTAAGAACCGCGCGATGGAAGAGCGCGTAGCCGCGGCCGCGGCCGTTCGTATCTCACCGGTCTCCTGGGGAAGCTTTGCCTCGCAAGGTGACCTGCAAACCCTGGACAACCTCAGAGCCGTAATGGAGGAACTTCGCGGCTATCGCGAAGACGGCCCACCGCTCCTGGATCGCATGGGGCTCTACCGCGGCGACGCTCTTTATCCAGTTGCCTGCCAAGCCTATGCGAAGAAGTTCGACAGCCTTTTGCTGGCTCCCACGCAACAGAATATTCTCGCCAAGCTGCGTGCCTTGCCGGCCGCTCCCACTCCAGATTTAGATTACAGCGCAGCCTACAGGCCGCTGAAGGCTTACCTGATTACGGTCGGTAATTCCAACCCCGACACTGCGCAGGATACGACCGACTTTCTTCCCTCGGCGCTTCTTAAAGAATGGGCCGGCAATGCATCGCCCGATTCAAATCTCACTCGCCTGGCGCAAGTTCAGTTCACCTTCTACGCCAACCTGCTGGCCGAGCCGTCCTCCTGCATGGTTGGTGTTAGTGGTAGCGTAAACAACGGCGGTATGGCTGGCGTTAGTGGTGGCGTGAACTCCGGCGGTATGGCTGGCGCCGGCGGAAGCGCGAACTTTGGCGGCGGCATGAACGACATCGTTGTCGCCCATGCCCGCTTCTACCTCAGTGGCTTCCAGGGTTCTCAGCACGTCTACGAAAGCATGCTGGCCGCAGCCAACCACAAGTTCCCGGCCTTCGACTTTAACAGCAAGTTCCCCGGCTCGGCGCAGTACATCTATGACAACTATTCGGTGCAAGGCGCATTCAGCAAGGATGGCTTCGCCTTCATGCAAGACGCGATCCAGCATCCCGATCCTTACTTCCGAGGAGAAGAATGGGCCCTCGGTCCCTCGTCAGGCCCGCCGATCGACCGGGTCGCGCTCTCAGCGCAGTTAAGGCAGGCGTATATTGCCGACTACCTGCAAACATGGCGGACCTACCTCACCAAGGCGCAGTTCATTCCCTACCGGAACTTCGCTGACGCCGGCAACAAGCTCAGTGCGCTCGACTCCAATACCTCCGCGCTGCTCGAACTCTTCTCGCTCATCTCGTTCCACACCGGCGTCGCAGCCCCGGAGATCACCTCCGCTTTCCAGGCGCCGCAGTCGGTCGTTGCGCCTGCAAATCCGGACAACCGTTTGATTAGCACTTCAAACCAGAGCTACATCCAGTCGCTGCAAGGCCTCGAGGGTGCCGTGAAAAACCTGACCCTGAACGCGACCAGCGCCAACGATCCCGCCGCGGCGGCGCCCGTGGCGCAGGCGGCCCTGGCCGCCGAGCAGACTGCCGAGGCCCTGCGCAACGGCTTTGTGCCCGACCCGGCGGGTGGCATGGATAAGACCACATTCAATCTGCTGAAGGCGCCTATCGAGTCGGCCAAGAATCTCGCTGCTCAAGTACCCGCCAACGCAGCCGGCGGAGGGGCCAAAGTCTTCTGCGCACAGATTGCCCCGCTCCTGGCCAAATTCCCGTTCAACCCCCAGTCGAACACCGAGGCCTCGACTGAAGAAGTTGCTCAAGTCTTTGCTCCAGGGTCGGGTTCCTTTGCGCAATTCAGCACTGCGATGCATGCGTTGGTGGTCCAGCAAGGATCCCAATTCGTACCTGCTCCTGGCTCAGCGGTGCACGTCAACCCTGCTTTTCTCGCTTTCCTCTCGAATGGGCAGAAGATCACATCCAACCTCTTCGCCGCGGGCACAAGCCAACCATCATTAGACTTCACACTGAGTGAGGTCAAAAGCTCCGGCGCTTCTGACGCGGTGCTGAACATCGACGGCAAGGAGATTAAATCGGGAGGTCAATCAGCGTCTTTCCACTGGGTTTCGCGGCCCTCGAGTAGCGTCAGATTGGCGACAAAGAAGAACACAGCGCCGGCGATGACCGGCCCTTGGTCGGTCTTTCATTTCGGATTTGCCGCCCCGCAGATCTCGCCTAATCGCCTGAAGTTCTTTTTCAGTTTCAATAATCAGACCCCCGAGATCGTCCTTTTTGACGCGTCGGGCCCCGGCGCGACGTTGCTCAATCCAGCATTCATGAGGGGATTCCGGTGCGTCTCGAGTGTAGCTCGCTAGGGTATTCTCACAAAAAGGATTTTGCCCGGTGCGCCTTGTTGATGGATCTTTTATCTTTTGCGGCTTTGAGGCATTTTTTGGCTCTCCTTCGCAGTTAGTGTAATCCGGGATCGAACCACATCTTCCGTTCATCGCGTGGCAGCAAATATGCTCTGATCTTTTTTGATTTAAAACGGAGACTATGCCCGAAGACTTCACCAACGATCTTGAACGCCCCGAAACAGCCTCTGTGGGGTCATCCGAATTCGCGCCAGATGCTGGGG
>CAYTJN010000026.1:0-32058 GCA_964438125.1 uncultured Occallatibacter sp. | reverse complement strand
CATCATTTTCCATTACGATGTTTGTCATCTGCGCATTGATTGCGGACATGCGGCTCGACGATTGAGGATTTTCTCGGGCCTGATTTGGCTAAGACGAGCAAGTAGCTCGTCGTAAGCCAATAATTTTTCGTAATTTTAATAATGTTTCTCCCATGGAATCCAGCTCTTTAGAGATGGATTCCATGGTCACGACGAGAAACGTTAGCGCCTGGGGAGAGAAGTGTCAGCAATAATCGCATCTTCACGGGCTCTTTCAGTCTCTACGAAGTCGTGTGAAGAAACGTCACTAAAGGCCGCACCGCCCCTCGGCTTGTCATTCGATCCTGACTCGGTGGTCGATGCAATATCTTGTGCGCCGGTCTCTTTCAGTGAATCTTTGGCTACGTCAATCTGCTCGGACGTGTCGCAGTGGACAGAAAGCAGAATACCGCCATTTTTCACGGCTCCCTCGTATCGCTTGGCCTCATACTCTGGAATGCCCAGCCCGACGAGCGCACCGACGACGCCTCCAACGGTACCTCCAACGCCAACACCCGCCAGCGCCGCCACGATAGGCCCTGCCGCGATCAGGGGGCCGACACCGGGAATAGCAAGCGCTCCAATTCCTGCCAGCAAACCGAGGGTGCCTCCAATGACGCCGCCGGTTGCTGCGCCGGTTGTCGTTCCTTCAGGCGCCTTGGTGTTCTTTTCATGGGCAAAAGCCCTGGTGCTTTCGTCGTCCGGAAGAAGGACCGAAATCGCAGAGTTTGAAAATCCCCTGTTGATAAGATGATCGACCGCCGATTCGGCAATTGAAACCGTTTTGTAGATCCCGAATACAGCAACGTTTTTGTTAGCCATTTTTTAAAACTCCTGTTGGTTGCCGACCAAAGATTCGTGGCAGGTTGAGTGAGGACTATTCCTTGACTGTCAACTCATTGCTGACATTCTCTGCGGTTACAACACTCGTGGCGTCGGTGAAAACCTGTTGTTTCTCGTCCTCCGACTTCACCGGGCCTTTCAGTGTCACATGACCGCCGTGGGTGATGATCTTCACATTGTGGGCATAAGTAGATAGGTTCTTGTCTGCGATGATCGCCTTGCGCACATTCGCGGTCGTAAGCCGGTCTGCTTTCGCGTTGGACTGATCGTCAGCAGTCTGCGTCTGGGCCTGGTTTTGGCGAGAATTGTCCGGTTCCTGGCTTTTAGCTGGAACGCAGGCCAGCGAAAATGTGAGAACGATTGCAGCAGACGAAGCGATGAGGGTACGTGAAATATTTTTCATGGTTTACCCTTTCGGCGGAGGAGAACGGCGACTCGAAAGCTGAATGCATCTCCTCCGGCACAGTAGGATGGGTCGCCCTCCATTCAAGTTGCCTGCCAGGGAGCGAATTGATTCGGTACGACCGCATTAAAATACGCTTTTTTCTTGATTAAAATTCCCTAACTTTTGCGGCGCCTAACTGCGGCGCCTACCTATGTGGACTCATTTCGCGCATTCTCAGCTGTTTCTCCGGGGTGTTCTCGTAACTTTCTTGATTCTTTCGCTAATTGAAGCTGTGTTATTGCTACGTTCATCCTCCATTGATAGAAGGCAATGCAGACTGGCTCCAGAGATTCCAGTCCGAACGCGGAATCCGCACAGTGAACTCAGGAGTGGATATGGCCCAATCGACCATCTCGTACCTCTGGCGCGACACGATGGCGCCGCAAGGCTTCAGTACCGGCGTTTCACTGCACAGTCACACCAACCAGTCCCACGAGACACTCGACTTTCTGGCTAATTTCGGCAACCAGTACCCATGGATGCGCCCACTGCTCTCCCGTCTGGAACAGCGTTCCGAGCGGATGCATGGGGTCCGCGTCGATTACGCGGCAAGTTACTGGACGCCGCCCATGACTCCCATGCTGGCCTTTGACCTTGAGAGCCGCCAGGTGGAAAAACTAGGCTTGGCTCCGATGGTCTCGATCACCGACCACGACAACATCAGTGCTCCGATGCTGCTCCGCACTGTTCCCAGCGCAAGGCAGATTCCTGTTTCGGTTGAGTGGACCGCTCCCTACGGCAACCAGTCGTTCCATCTCGGCGTGCACAATCTGCCCAGCGCCAAAGCGACGGAGTGGATGAATACGCTGTCCGACTATACTGCTCATCCCAGCGATCCTCGGTTCACCGAGATTTTGAAAACGCTGCACGATGAGCCAAATGTGCTCGTGGTCTTCAATCATCCGCTGTGGGATCTTTATCTCATTGGTCAGGAAAAACATGAGTTTCTGGTCAACGAATTCTTGCAAAAGAACGGCAACTACCTTCACGCGCTCGAATTGAACGGGCTGCGCAACTGGGAGGAAAACCGTCTGGTCCGGCGGCTCGCCGAGCGCTGGAATATGCTCTTGATCTCCGGGGGCGACCGGCACGGCGTCGAGCCGAACGCCAACATCAATCTGACCAACGCAACCAGCTTTACAGAATTTGTGCACGAGATTCGGCGGGAGCGGAAGAGCGATATGCTCTTCATGCCGCAGTACGCACAGCCATGGAAGCACCGCATCCTGCAATCAACCCTTGACGCGATTCGCCATTACCCTGAGTTTCCGCAAGGCTCCCGCACCTGGGACGAACGGGTCTATCATCCGGATACAAACGGAGTGGTGCGGCCGCTCAGTGAATTGTGGCCCAAAGGCGCGCCGCCGCGTGCGATCAGCTGGCTACTCGGTGCGGTTCAATTGATGGGTGCGGCTCCTGTTTCCGGCGGCCTGCGCATGGCCTGGAGCGAAGCGCGCCAGTTGCGCGTGGCCTTAGGCGACTAGGACAGCTTTGCCGGGGGGAGTTGGGACGCTGGTGAGCGTCCTGCGTTTTGAATGGGCACGATTTACTCGTGCCGAGTATGGAACAATAGTGAAGCGGGCTATAGCCCCAGAGGGAACGGATATTTCACAATCAGGGCAGCCCGCCGACAGAACGCAAGCTCTGCCAACCCCGCTCACTCAGCAAACTCCACCCCGCGTAGCCTACTTCCCCGATTCCTTTCATGAGGTCAATGGAGTGGCGCACACCAGCCGCCACTTCGAGGCCTTTGCGCGCCGCCGCAATCTCCCCTTTCTTTGTGTACGTGCCGGGGACCGCACCCAGGCTCTGATCGAAGAAGGCAACGTTTGGACGCTTGAGCTGCCGCGCGGCTTTCTATCTTTTGCTCTCGAAAAAGACCTGCGCTTCGATCCCGCTTTTCCGCGCCACATTCCCCTCATCGGTGAGGTGCTCGCGCGCTTCAAGCCAGATCTGATTCACATCACCGGCCCCAGCGAGGTGGGAATGCTCGGGGCATGGCTGGCCTACAAAAAGAGCCTACCGCTCGCCGCCAGTTGGCACACCAACGTGCATGAGTATGCGGCGCGTCGATCAGGCTGGTTCCTGCGCATGGTGCCCAAACGTCAAACGGCTGCAACCAGCCAGAAGATCGAAGATCTCTCCATGGCCATCGCCGCGCGATTCTATTCGATGGCACGCGTGCTTTTTGCGCCCAATCCCGAACTTTGCGCACTGCTTGAACGGACCGCGGGCCGCCCTTGCCGCTTGATGCCGCGCGGCGTCGATGCCGAAATCTTCAGTCCGGCAAAACGCAAGCGCAACACCGACGATCGCGAATTCATTCTTGGCTTCGTCGGCCGGCTCTCGGTCGAAAAAAACATCGCTCTGCTGGTCCAAATACAACAGGAACTGGAAGCAATGGGAGTTACTAACTTCCGCTTCCTGATTGTCGGCCACGGTGGCGACGAGGCGTGGCTGCACGAGCACCTCAAGAACGCCGAGTTCACAGGCGTACTGAAGGGTGAGCCGCTGTCTGAAGCGTATGCCAACATGGACCTCTTCGTCTTCCCCTCGCACACCGACACCTTTGGCAACGTGGTCCTTGAGGCACTGGCCAGCGGAGTTCCTGCGATCGTAACTCCCGACGGCGGCCCGCCCACGATCGTGCGCGATGGAGTGACCGGCCGCATCGTCGCAGACGCGGAGTTCACCTCCGCGATCGCCGCGATTCTCGCCGACCCGGCAAAGCTCTCCGCAATGCGCGAGGCCGCACGGAGTTATGCGCTCACCATGAGTTGGGACTCAGTCTTCGAAAACGTCTACGCAGCGTACGAGACGATCCTGCCGGCGCGGGAGCAGGTGGATGGATAGGATTCTGGTCACGTTCCCCAGCGTTATTTCCTTTGCGCCATCTGGAGACCGATCTCGGGAAATCGCAGCAAGATCCGATCGGTGATAGCCTTGCACTCCATCGAATCCAATTCAGCCAGTAGCATCTTTCCGCTCAAAATGCCGCTGTTCACGTACAAACCAGTCTGATTGATCTCGGTGTTTCCGAGATTGAATCCGATATTTCTGATCTCGGATACAAGAAAGACTCTCTTCAAGGGGTGGGAAGACAAAATCCCAAAACCATCGTCCCCAGACACCTCGAGCCTCTCGCTTGTTACCGAAAGAGTTTTCGAGTAGCGCCGCTTCATTCTTCTGAAGGCAATGGTTCCGATGATACCGCCCACGAGAGTAACGCCAGCCTGGAATAGATTGAATGAAAGGATTAATTGACAGAACAGTACAACCGTCACAAACATATAGAACATCCGGGGAAAAAGAACACGAGAAATCCAAGTCAGTTCATAGTCGACTCGAGATTGCAGTTCGCCCGGTAACTCGTGGGCTGTCAGATTCTTGTTGACCAAGGCGTTTCCGGATCTCATGTCGTAACTCGCTTCCATTCCAGAAAAGTCCATTTTTTGCCGGCGGTTACCACAACCCAATGATCCAACTTATCGCGAGTTACAGTTTCGCATTGAGCTGAGCACCGATCTCCGGGAATCGTCGCACAATGGCGACGATAATGGCAGTGCATCTCTGGCGGTTTAATCCGGGCAGAACGCACTTAGACTTCCAATAACCGGTGGACACATACAATCCCGAGGCCATGTTGTCGCCGCCATTTACATATTGAATCCTTTTGACTTCGGATGCCGGTACAGTGATCGAGGAATTCCGGGAAAAACCTGTTCCGATACCGCATCCAGTAGCCACGAAGCTTTCCCTCGTCACGGAGAGCAATGTTGTGTCAACCCTCTTCCAACTCCTCACAGCCCAGATTCCCACGAATACAATCTCGGCCAGCCCCAACAGTCCAAGAGCAACTATGAGGCCTATAAACTCCATGGTCAAAGCCCAAATCACACATGCAACGCCCAAGAGAAACAATATAACCGGCCCAAACCAGCCGAGTTCGCTATCAACGCGGAATTCGAGTTTGTCCGGGAGTTCCGTGGTTGTCAATTCAATGTTCCCGAAGGCTTTCATAGGGTCATCGTTGAGTCATTTTCCCGGCGCCTATCTCCGGAAAGCGCTGAGCAATTGCGACGGCGACTGCCGTGGCCTGCTCGCGATTAAGTCCAGGCAGAAGGCATCTGCTGGTCAGGAATCCGCACGTGGCCCAAAACCCGCTGAGACTGTATTTGCCACCAACAGAGTATCCAATCGATTTGACGTCTGAAACCGCTACGGTCACCTTGCCTGGACGTGTGTAATAGCCGGCCCAATCGGAAGCCAGATTGTCCCCCGTAGCCTCGAAACGTTGACTTGTTACAGAAAGCCTGGTGATGTAAATTCTGTTCCAGTTGCGCGCGGCGTTGATTCCGACAAATAGAATGCCCACAATGAGAATTGCCAACAGAATGGCAAAGAGAATCTTGTTATAGGGATAGATCGGCACATCAATGCGTAACAGAAATAAGAATGCAATCCCTGGAATCACGATCTGCATAAGCGGACCGGATTTTCTTGTTGAACAGAATTGCAATTCATCCTGAAGTTCTTTGGTCGTCAAATCAACTGGCGTGAACGTGCTCATGCGACCCCGCTGGACAGTGCGCCCATCTTTCCGATTTTATATTTGCCGTCAAACCGCTCTCGTGAACGTTGGTTGAAATGAGCCAAACTCCGATTAGAGAATTTTCGGGAATAGTGTGAACTTTATTACGTCATCGTAGGTTGTCGCTCACTGCTGGTCGCGCCAACTTGAGGTCATGGTTTCGGTCTACAGCATTCCCGAAAATGCTATAGTGCCGCGCCAATCGGGCTTTGGCTACATCCGGGGAGTGTCAGAGGCGCTGCTCCATTTTGGATTGGCACTCTGGAAATCGCCGTACAATTTGACCCATCACGGAGTTTGTTGCCTCTCGATTCAAACCTGGCAAAACGCACGTATTCCGCATAAATCCGCTACTTAGATACAAACCCGGAGGTTGACTCGGTAAGTATCCGATCCAACTAACTTCGGAAAATGGCAAGGTCGCCGAGCCGGAACTCCACGGATTCGGTCCCACGCCGCGTCCGCAGGCCAGAAAGCGCTCCCTCGTTACAGACAGCTTCGTCGTGGGGTTAGCGCGGGCGATAAGCATCAAGATTGGCCACGCCACAAGATTGATTGCAGCGCCGATTGCGATGCCAACACTCCACTCGGGCGCGTTTTCAGCAGTGAACGCCACGAGCGAACAGAGAACCAAAAGCACAACGCAGATCGCTGGAAATGTAACGAGAAAAAATGAACCAATCTTGCGGTCTACACGGAATTGCAGTTCGTCAGCCAGTTCCGTCGCCGTGAAGTCAAAGTTAAAAAAGGCATTCTTCTGGCTTGCCATTCAACATCTCCGAGCATCAGTTACTTGTTGGTGTTCGAGCAGATCCCAGGAAAGCGCCGCAGAATCGTTTGGGTAACTTGCAGGGCTTGCTCTCGATTCAATCCCGGCAAAACGGTTTCCTTCTTCCAGAAGCCGCAATCCAGGTAAAAACCGCGGTCATCCGCGCCATCGTATCCGATCGAATTGACTTTGGATAAAGGCACGACGATTCGGCGCGGAATATAAACTACGAGCGCAAACTGATCCAGGTAACCGTTTGCATCGAAGCGCTGGCTTGTCACCGAGAGCAGCCAGGTGAGATGCTTGCGCGTGGTTGCGAGCGGGATCAGCAACAGCACTGCGCCAAATACCAGGTACATTCGTTGACTATTGCCCGGCATCATCCATGCGATGGTCTCGCCGCCAAGAAACACCGCCGGCCAGATCGCCAGGTCCACCCATCCAATTTTGCGGACGGCACGAAATTGCAGTTCATTCGGTAGTTCGGTGATCGTCAGTTCCGTGATACTTCGCGCATTCATACTTTCCTAGCAGGAGCATCTTCGGAGATGGTACGACCTCTATAGCGGCATCGGGCGCCATCCGCGGGAGACTGTTCACGCTTAAGGCTATGGCTGTTTCTGCTTCGGGTGCGACGACATTGCAACTGGTTGCGACAAATTGGCCCAATAGCGCCGACTTACTCCCTCGCCGGGATGCGCACGCCCGTCAGCAGTTCCAAAGCAAAAGGCGTCTCCCTATCGGTCTTCCTATTCCATCCCATGCCGTGAAGAATGCCGCCGGTGATGTCGGTGATCCGCAGGCCCTCGTCGGAGAGTTTCTCCGACTCCCAGCCGTAGCCGTCCACTCCCCAGGCGAGGATCTCGTAGTGGCTGATGAAGAGCAGCAATCCCATCGATTCCAGCGCGCGAATCTCCATCACCGGCCGGTAGGGAATCATGGTGAAGTTCTCCGGAGTAGCGGTGTTGATCACGTAAGCGTAGCCGCCCGAGACCGCGCAGATCTCCTCTCGCTTGGGACACGACCAGATGCCGGTCGGCACGGCCGGATCGCGGAAGCCCAATGCGCACGTTGCCAGAAAAGGCAGAACATCCTTGGTGGAAGGTCGAACCTGCACTTCCAACGCGCCACTCTCCACCTCTTCTACATCACTGGGATAGATGAATTGCCGCGCAGGCAGCGTCGTGGGCGTGTCGGCGAGGATGGTCGCCTTCCATGCACGAGGAAAGGTGAAGTCCTCGATGGGTCCCGTTGCTGAAGCGGCGATCGGCTCGGCGGCAGGGGCTGTGCGGTGGTTCGGAACTTTATTAGACGCGCCAGGTTTGTAGTTGAGAATCCATCGCTTCTGTTCCGCGGTATCGGGAACCGGGCAGCCGCGCGCAGTTTCGATAGCCGCCAATGCCGCCCATGCTTCCCAGCCAAGATGAATGAGCGCACACGCGGCGACCACCGTGGCCCGCCCAATGCTCCCCCAGCAATGAACTCCTATGCTTTCTCCATCCCGCATGCGATGGGCAAGCCCGCCGACAAACTCCTCAAAGGCAGCCTCATCGGGTGGTAGACTGTGATCCGGCATCGGGTGATGGATAAACCGCATTCCGACCGACGAGGCCAGTCTGTCCTCATCCACCAGATCGAGCTCGTCCACCTGCCCATGTTCCAGCAGCGAAATCAGCGTCTGAACGCCCTCGCGTTTGAACTCTCGCAGCTCGTCGCTGAGCTCCCTGCCGCCTCGCGGGCAGAGCAGAATCGCCAAAGGTGGAGGGGGAGTGCCTGGAATCCAGAAAATTCGTGCCATGACGGTCAGACCCCCACAAGGCGTTCGATAGAATCGCGACCGCTGGGATCGCCATGATTCCCAGTCCATCGCGTGTCAAGCGCCATCCGGTCGCGAATCCTGGCCCGCGGATCGCCAGCGCGCAGCCGGCCAACAGGCGAGGAGTCAAAGCGGACGCGGGAAATGGAGGCGGTCGTCACAGTGTCCATCATAGACGTTGCCGCAGTCCCTGGTTGTCAAGTCTGCTGCGAAGTCCAGGGTTGGTCAACATAGATTGGAGCGATCGGGGCGCCCGGTTTCAAGAAAAATGTTCCCAGCCTTGCCGCATCAGTGGCTCAGCGCCCTGCGGCGTGAAGAGCGTGATCGGCGGCTTGCCTTGTCGAGCCTTCAAGATGCGGCCAATTCGCGTCACCTGCACGCCAGAGATCTGGCGTGGAATGCGAGCCGTCGCAGCAGCCGTAAAGAGCAGTTCGTAGTCTTCACCGCCGTCAAGAGCCTCTGCCCAGCTTGCCCCCTGCCCAAGCGGCAGCAGGGTCGCATCCACCTCCGCAGACACTCCCGACTCCTCACAAAGATGGGCCAGATCGGTGGAGATCCCGTCGCTTAGATCGATGGCGGCGGAGGCGAGGCCGCGCCGTTGCAGCCAAAGACCCTGGGCAACCCTCGGCTGGGGATACAAATGCGGCGCCAGTGTCGACTCCAAGCTCTTGGGGATTCGCGGGGGTTTCGCACTGCCGGACGTTGTCAATTCGGCCAGCCGCGCAAGACCGACTGCGGCACCGCCAAGCGCACCAGTGACATAGAGCAAGTCGCCAGCATGCGCGCCAGAACGGAGCAGCGCCCGTCCTCTTGGAACGGCGCCGATGAGCACAATGTCGGCCACAGCCACGGGCGACTCGGCCAGGTCTCCGCCTGCTAGAGGGGTTTTCTCGGCTTCCGCCAAAGCCATCAGACCGTCAAGAAACCGGCTAACCCAAGCGGAACGGCGGCCTTTGGCTACGGTGAGCTCGCGCGGCACCCCCAATGAAAGAAAGGCCGCTACGGGCCGTGCCCCCATCGCCGCCAGATCGCTCAAACCTCGCGCCATGGCTCGATGGCCGACGGCTTCCGGCTCGTGCCATTCAAGACGGAAGTGGCGGCCAGCGATCGACAGATCCGTCGTCACGGCCAGCTCTTCGCCCGCGCGCGGAGCCAGCAGAGCGCAATCGTCACCAATCCCCAGGCGCAGCCCCCCGAGCCGGTTTTGGCTGGCCGCGCGGGCAGCCCGGCGACGAATCTCCGCGATCAGCGCTAGCTCACCTCGTCCGCGAGCAGTTCCAGAATGGGACTTAATCAATCGCACCTCATGAGAATAGGCCAAAGTGGTCAAGATTTCAGCAGGTTAGCCCTCAATAAATCACGTTTTGCACCGATTCTGCATCCAAATCAATACTATGTCACCCATCAAACTCGTTGACCCGGTAAGGAACCCTTTGCTAACCTTGATCAACATTTGTGAAAACGCGCCCAAAGAGGCGCACGAGAAATATTGCGGGCCAGAAAGGCCCCATGCCTTGGGCTTCCGAGTTGCACGGCGAATTGCGGCCCTGCCACGGCAGGGATGAAAGGCGAGCATGCTGCGCAAACGCTATTACATTCTTTTTGTCGCCCGGGACGAAGACGGCGAGCTTCGCAAGATCCCTCTCCCCCTCTCCTACGCCTACGGGTTTGTCGCGGCCGCGCTGGTGGGGGCTTTCACCATCGTGGGACTGGCTGGCTCATACACCCGCATGTTACTCAAGACAGAGAACTTCAACCAGGTCCGCCAGGAGCGCGAGACGCTGCGCAAAGATTACAAGCAGATGGCGCAGATCGCGCACGACCGCAACGTGCAGGTAGCTTCGCTGGGAGCACTGGCCAGCGAAGTAACTGCGCTTTACGGCCTTCGCCAGAACAAACTGGCGGTGACCAAGCCTGATGCGGCAGCAAGCGTAGCAGCGGCTGAACCTACGTCTCTGAACCTCGCCCTGACCGACGATGTCGACCCGCAGCAGGTGAAGCTCTCCGTCGATCAGTTCTATTCGCTGCGCGCCCAGGCCATGTCGGGCCGGGTTGCGCGGGCCCTTGAAGGCGGACTCTCATCCGACTTTGACGGCGACTGGACGGAACTAGCTGACGCTCCTTCGATGTGGCCTGTGGAAGGCCGCCTGGGATCGGGCTTCGGAGAACGCCAGGACCCGATCAGCGGCGAAGGCGCCTTCCACGCCGGCATCGACATTGAAGCGCCCATCGGTACCCCGGTGCGTGCCACAGCGGACGGCGAAGTCACCGGAGATTCAATGGGCTCCGGCTATGGCCTCCAAATTGTCCTCGATCACGGCCACGACGTGTTGACGGTTTACGGGCATCTCTCGGCTTTGGCGGTGGTTCCAGGCCAGCATGTGACACGCGGTGAGGTCATCGGCTACGTGGGCCAGTCCGGCCGTGCCACTGGACCGCACCTGCATTATGAGGTGCGTGTTCACAGGGTCCCGGTCAATCCGCACAAATACTTGCGCATGACCTACGAGCAGATTGCCTTCAGCAACCCCGGCACGTCCGTTGCGCAGGTAAGATAACGGTTTTTAGCGCTGTCGGCTTCATTTGCCGACGTAGCTGACGTGCCAGATGGACTTTGACCCGTCGTCCGACACGAAGAGCGATCCGTCGTTTGCCTGTGTAACCCCAACGGGCCGCCCCCAGACCGTCCCATCGGGCAGCGCGAAGCCGGTCAGGAAATCCTGATACTCGCCCGTGGCACGGCCCTCCTTCATGGGCAGGCGGATCACCTCATAGCCTGTACGTTGTGCGCGGTTCCAGGACCCATGTTCAGCAGCGAAGCCGTCTCCCTTGAAGCCCGCGGGAAACTGCGACCCCTGATAAAAGAGCATCTCAAGCGAAGCAAAGTGCGGATTCACCAGGATATCCGGGGTAATCACCTTGCTTTGCAGTTCCGGGTGCTTGCCGGCGTGTCGCGGGTCCTGGATGCCGCCGTTCGGCCCGCCCATATAGAACCAGGGCCAGCCGTAAAAGCCGTCCTCCTGGACGTGAGTCACGTAGTCGGGCACCAGATTATTGCCCAGAGCATCGCGCTCGTTCGTTGAGCACCAAAGCTCGCCTGTAATCGGGTTGATGGCTTCTCCCACACAATTGCGCAGCCCCCAGGCGTAGACCTTCACAAACTTGCCCTCAGGCGTGAATTCCAACACATCGGCGCGGTGAAACTCCTCAGGATGGGTGTCGGCGTCGTCCACATTCGAGTGCGATCCGACCGACGCGAAGAGCTTTGTGCCGTCCTGCGAGAAGACAAGATCGCGAGTCCAGTGGCCGCCACCGCGAAGCCGTCCTCCGCCCGGCAGGTCGGCAAGATGTTCCTCGGCGCCCGTCGCTTGCAGGTCGCCGTTCCTGTAAGGGAAGCGAACAATGCCGTCCGTATCGCCGATATAAACCCACGCCGGGTTCGATCCGCTTGGATAAAAAGCGATGCCAAAGGGCTGGTGCAATCCCTCAGCGAAGACTGAAACCTGGCCGGCCTTTCCGTCCTTGCCCACCCCGCGAAAGACCTTGATCTTGCCGCTCTCGCTTTCGGCCAGGAAGATATCGCCGTTCGGCGCGGTGCGCAGCAGGCGGGGGTTGTCGAGGCCGGTCGCGTAAAGCTCCACTTTGAAACCTTCCGGAGCCATCGGCCACGCATTCGCCGGCCGGGGAACGAGCGTCGGGCCATTGTCCACCGACTCTTTCGGAGACGGCGCAGGCAGGTCGGCCACCGTCAGCAGGCGGCGCGTACCTGGGTATTCGTGAGCCGCGTCAGTAAACGCGGCTTGCCCGGTCAACGTCACTCGCTGGCGTGCAGCCCGCGCCGGGCGGTCGCCGACCTGGATGAAGAGATAAATTAAAAAGCCAACAGCGCAATACAGGGCGACCGCCCCTGAAGAATGGGGAATGCGACTCATGATACCTCCGCGGGGAATGCGGCATCCAGACAATCTACAGACGCAGCTTCTTGCGTCTTCGCGCGCCTGAAAAGGGACCGACTCTTACGCGGCGCGCCTTGAAAATGTGTGGATCTAACCTATCGATTAGACGCAGATTTGCCCGAAGGGGTTTCCTGGGAAAAACCCTCTCCGCCAGCCAATTCACTGAACAGCGAGGGCGACAGATGGGCCGTGACCACGACCCGACTGCGCTTCTGCGTCACCTCGGCCGTCTTGAGCAGCTCTTTCAGCCCATTGTTGGCTGCACTGCTCGCCAGCGGCTCGGCAAAACTTCTGGCTAGCAGAAACATCCCATTCAGCGAAGCGGCCTGGCTGACGGCCGCGTCTTCGCTGGGAGTCTCTTCCTCCACCCTCAGGTGCAGCGATCCCAGCAGTCCCGGAGCTACGGTGGCCACGATGGTGGAGTCCGCTTTGAGAGGCAGCGAAAGCCCTAAAATGCTGATCGAACAGCTTTTGGGCACCGGCAGCCCGAACTGGCCCGCCCCATCCCTCTGGCCTTGTTCGCCCTTTTCGTCTCCGCAGCTGTCTGAGAAGGGCAAACCGATCTGACCCACGCCCCAGGCCAGTGAAAGCAGCGGAACCTCGTGATAGTACTGCCGCAGCAACATCGAGCCGGCGAAAGGCCAGGCCGCCGTTGAATGTCGGTCCACAATCGAATGGATCTGCTCGGGAGTCGGCGTATTCGAGACAGCCACCATGTCGTAGCCGATCTGCGCAACCCTCACCGTCCTGCCCTCTGAGGGAATCGAATAGATCGTATGACCGGCGTAGGATTCGCGCGCCGCGGCGTGAGCGTCAAGCCATGAATTGAGCTTCTTGCCGGTAATCCTGCCCACCAGCACCATCGAATACGCGACCGGCCCATTCGGTCCATTCGGATCGGGCATGCGGCGTAGCGCGATGGCCGCCTCATCCAGATCCTTCTCCCAGTCGATGCCGGTCGCGTCGATGAATTGCTGGTAGTCAGGCACGCGTTGAGGAGCCTTCAGGTCTTGATGAAAGAAGGTTCTCGCCGGCTTGAGGTTCACGTAAATAATGCCGTCGGACTCAGGCAGCAGGCGCGCAGCCTCCGGCGGAGCCTTGGAGCGCAGAAAGATCGCCGCGGCCAAAACAGCAATGACCGCGGCCACGATCCACAGCGTTCTACGCGTGCGTCGATTCATCAAGAGCCGTCAGAAACAAGGTACCACTTGAGCCCTGCCCGCTGAGGCTCCGTATCCGGCGCTCGATTTAATTCGATGGCGGAGTCGAAGGCGGAATCGGTTGTAAGGCTGGTGCTGGGGCCACGGCCTGTACCGGTGCGGTAGCCGGTGCAGGAATGTGATCGCATATATCCCTGATCGACTTTTCGACAGTATTCTCCTTGGTGGCGTAGATCATATCTCCGTCAGTTTTGAAGAGTGATCCTCCATCAACCTTCATTCCGGCGGAGAGGGCAAGACCGGTGAGCCCGCCGAAGGCAAACATAGAACTACGCGATCCTCCCCTACGACGAAAAACAAGCACGTAGTCCGCCCTGTCCTGATTGTTGGATGCTAAAACAAACGCGGGGCAGACCTTAAGAATATCGGCCTGTATTTCTACGGTTCTAGGGTCGTCCCCAGCCTGTGTATGGGACACGCCTGCTGCCGAGAAACCATGCCGGTCGCCCGACGCCCTAGCTATTTCGTTGGATTCAAACATAGGGTGGTCAGTGACATAGACGCGGATCTTTCCATCTGTGGAATGAAAGAGCGGTGGGGCCGGGATCGCTTGGGGCGCCGGAGGCTGTGCCACGGGCATCGGAACTGAGGCCGGCACGGCTGCAGGAGCCGGCGGTACAGGCGTTGGGACATTGGCTTTCGTGACAATCGCCGCAATAACCTTGTCGCTCGCGCCCGCTGACTTGACGGCTATTATTCCCTCCGCTGAAGTGTCATAGTTCCCGGCCGAAGCACTGATAGTCGAAACTATCAGATCGTCCGAAAGACCGGCCTTCACCAACTTGATAACAGAGTCGTTATTGAGCCCCTGCTGGGCAAACAGCACGGAACTAACGGATAGAATTGCAATTGCAAGAATGTTCTTACGCACGAGTCTTCTCCTCACGTTTCAAAACGGCTGAAGCTGCAAATGATTGGCAAAAGAATCATCCACCCACAGCCCGCTTTTCGCAAGAAGATTCTTGATTCCAGAAGCCGCTTTCACAAAAAAACGCGCCGCTATGTGCTCGGGATTTGCATAGAATTAGCTTCGATTGGCGCACTATAAATATAGCTTCAGGTTCTCAACCAGAGCACCGAAAGGTCCTCCCCAAGCATCCCGATCAAACCGCAAATATCTTCCCGATCAAAAGCCACAACCGCCAGAGTGGTTCACCCGACCTCCAACACCCCGCAAAGGGGGGACCCCACCCCCCCTCCTATATTTTCAAAACCTTGCAGTTAATTAAATAATTAATAAACAGTCATTCGGATTTGGGGTTATCTTCCAATCACCAGCACAGTAAAGGTGCCGGGAATCACCGCGGGCCGCGGGCGCGGATTATCCGCCGTCGGCGCCGGACGCGGGCCTAACTCAGCGGTCATCGTATAGACGCGATCGGCCTTCGGGTCATAGGTCATGGTGCGCGCGCCGCGTTGGGTCGGCAGTTCCTCGATCGCCGCATAGCCGGGGGCTGAGGCATCGATCACGGTCAACGTGCCAGTCATGCCGTTGGGCGAAAAGGCGAGTTGATGTGCGGCATCAAAACCAGCGCCGTCGGGGCCGTCGCCAATCGCTGCAGTCCCGAGCGATTTGCCGGTCTTCGCATCGGTGATGGCCATCTTCTTGCCGTCGCAGACTGAGAAGAGACGACCGCCGGCAATGTCTAAAGCTAGCCCGCTTGGGCCATCGCAACCAGAGATCGGCCATTCGCCCGTGAGTTTTTTCGTTTTGGCATCGAGGCGGACGATCTCGCCCTTGTCTTCGATATTGTTATAGATCGTCCCGTTGCCATCGACGACGGCAAACTCCGGCTTGCCGGGCAGCGGAATCGTGGCGATCACCTTCTGCGTCGCGGCGTCGATCACACTCGCCTCTTTACTGCGGCCGTTGAACGCCCACACGGTCTGCGTTGCTCGGTCGAAGACAATAGCGTCCGGATTCTGCCCTGCGGGAATGGTAGCCACTGTCGCCAGATTAGCCCGGTCGAAGACCACAACCGCGTTACCGCCGCCGTCCGAAATATAGCCAAACTTGCCGGCGTCGTCGAGTGCAACACCGTGCGTGCCATGCAACCCTGTGATCGAACCAACCAGTTTCCCACTCTGCGTATCGAGAACATCCACGCGAGGGCCGTGGGTCAGATAGAGCCTGTGCGCCGCTGAATCGACCGTGAGATCGTCCCAGCCGCCTTCGCCGCCCACCTTCCAGCGGTCAACAATGTGATAGGGCTTTTGCGCGGACAGAAGTGCTGTGGATGAAAGCAGGCCGCACAATGCGACCGTAGCGACAAGGGCAGAAGTCAAGAGGCGAAGAATGCGCTGACGCGTCATGAAAGCTCCAATGATTTCTCAAACCCGCCCAGAATACCACCTTTCGCTGACTGGAGAATAAACTGAAGCAGCGACTCAAGCCCCCAATGCATTACCCTCATAAGGTTGGCCCGAAGCGGCTTGGAGGACATCACTGTGCGCATCGTTCTGTCGAATATCGGAACCTATGGCGATACCAATCCGCTGATCGCCATCGCTCTCGAACTCAAGCGTCGCGGCCACACGCCCGTCATGGCACTCCCAGCCGTCTACGAGCCAAAGATAAAACCGCTAGGCCTGGAATTCCACGCCGTCCGTCCGGACATCGACCCCACCAATACAATCCTGGTCGAGATGATCTACGACGTGAAGCACGGCACCGAGCGTGGGCTACGCGACTTTCTCTTCCCCTCGCTGCGGCAGACCTACGACGACCTGTTGGACGCAGCCACGAAGCCTGAGCGCGCCGACCTGCTCTTGCTGGGGGAACTCAATTACGCCGGTCCTCTTGTCGCCGAAGTAACAGGAATTCCCTGGGCCAGCTATGTGCTCGCGCCGCTCTCCTTCTTTTCCGCCTTCGACCCACCAGTATTGCCGCCCTACCCCAGACTGGCGCGCGCCGACAAGGCTGTACCCGGCTTCGGCAGGGTCATCAAGCGTGTGGCGCGCTTTGTGAGCCGCAAGTGGCCTGAGCCCATCTACGAATTGCGCCACGAACTCGGACTGCCCAAAGGAGCCAATCCGCTCTTTGACGCCAAGCACTCGCCCAACCTGGTGCTGGCACTTTTTTCCCGTGTACTCGGCGTCGAGCAAAAAGATTGGCCAAAGCACACGCTGATTACCGGCTTCTGCTACTACGATGCGGACGCGGGCAACCAGGCGTTGCCGCCCAACCTTGAGCAGTTCTTAAAGCAAGGCCCTCCCCCAGTGGTCTTCACCTTGGGTTCGGCCGCGGTTCTCGCTGCCGGAAAATTCTATGAATACTCGGCGCGAGCAGCCATCAGGCTAGGGATTCGTGCAGTCATGCTCATTGGTACCGATCCGCGCAACCGGCTGCAAACTGCCGTGCCCGAGTCGATCTGCGTAGCCGAGTATGCGCCTTATTCTGAACTGTTCAATCGCTCGGCCATGGTCGTTCATCAAGGCGGCGTCGGCACCACGGCGCAGTGCTTGCGCGCAGGCAAACCGATGCTCATCATGCCCTTCTCGCACGACCAGCCTGACAATGGACGGCGCATGCTGCGGCTCGATGTGGCAAAGGTTATTCAGCGCGGCAACTACACGCCCTTTCGCGTCGCTCGCCTCCTGAAGTCGCTGCTCGCCGATCCCCAGATAGCCCAGCGAGCCGAATCCGTCGCCAAACAGTTGGCCGAAGAAGACGGCGTACGCTCAGCCTGCGATGCGCTGGAGGAGTTATATCGCGGCAGCCGCAAACCCGCTTAAGGAGTGGCCTGCTAACTCGCGGCAACTATCTACTAGGCCGAGAACTCCGCCGGCCCCATGCACCATCCTTGCAACTGTTCTCTAGCACGAGAGCGGGGAATACCATGAAGTCCCTGCGAGAGCGATTAGGGAGCCTTTGGCCGCGCCGCAGGTGCCCACCGCAGAATCGGCTTCCGGGCCGCCTGCACCTCATCCAGCCGCGAAACGCGCGTCGAGTGCGGCGCGGTTTTGACTAACTCAGGGGTCTCCTCGACCTCTTTGGCAATGGCGCGCATAGCTTCAATAAACAGGTCCAGTTCTTCCAGCGACTCGCTCTCGGTCGGCTCGATCATCAGCGCGCCAGATACGATCATCGGAAAGCTGACCGTGTATGGATGAAAGCCGTAGTCAATCAGCCGTTTGGCAATATCGCCTGTCTTGACGCCCTTTGCCGCCTGCCGCTTGTCGCTGAAAACGACCTCGTGCATCGAAGCAGTCTTGTACGGCAACTCGTAGAGATCTTCCAGCTTGGCGCGAATATAGTTCGCGTTCAGCACGGCGTCTTCTGTGGTCTGGCGCAGGCCATCCGGGCCGTTGGCCAGGATGTAAGCGAGTGCGCGAATAAACATGCCGACATTGCCATAGAAGGCTCGTACGCGGCCCACCGACTTAGGCCGGTCATAACTCCAGTGCCTTGTGCCGCCCTCGTTTTGCTGAAGCACCGGCGTCGGCAAAAACGGCTCAAGAAACGCCTTGCAAGCCACCGGCCCCGAGCCTGGACCGCCACCGCCGTGAGGCGTCGAGAAAGTCTTGTGAAGATTCAGATGCATCACGTCTACGCCGAAGTCACCCGGCCGCGCCTTGCCCACCAGCGCATTCATATTCGCGCCGTCCATATAGAGCAATGCGCCTTTAGCGTGCAGAACGTCGGCAATCCGCGCGATCTGGCTCTCGAAGACTCCAATGGTCGAGGGGTTCGTGATCATCAATGCAGCCGTCTCTTCATCTACCTGGCGCGTAAGTGCCTCTAAGTCGATGCCGCCTTCGGAGTTGGATTTCAGATTCTCGACCGTGTAACCGCAGATGGCCGCTGTGGCCGGGTTAGTCCCGTGCGCCGAGTCGGGGATAATAATCTTCTTGCGCGAGTTTCCCCGCGACTCATGCCAAGCGCGAACTAACAGAATCCCGGTAAACTCCCCGTGCGCGCCAGCCGCTGGCTGCAACGTGATCGCGTCCATGCCGGTAATCTCCAGCAGGCAGCGTTGAAGGTTGTCAATGATCTCGAGAATCCCTTGCGCCAGCGAATCAGGCCTGTAAGGATGCGCGTCCGCCAGGCCGTCAATTCTGGCCACCCACTCATTCACTCGCGGGTTATATTTCATCGTGCACGAGCCAAGCGGATACATACCCAGGTCGATGGCGTAATTCCACGTCGAGAGCCGAGTAAAGTGGCGAATAATCTCGATCTCGCTTAACTCCGGTAACTCACCCGGCAGCTTGCGATGTGCCTCGCCCAGCAGCGATGCGGCATCGACGGCAGGCACATCAAGGGCTGCCAACTTATAAGCGCGCTTACCCGGCGATGACTTTTCGAAGAGCAAAGCCTCGTTCTGCGTCTGGTGCGGTCGAACCTTGCCCGTTGTCGTAGCAATAGTTTCGTTAGTCGCCATTTATACCTCCACCGGGCGAGCTGCCAGCGCATTTACCGCTGCGTCGATGTTAGCGCGGGTGACGATCTCAGTCGCACACCACAGCGTGCAGTTTTGCAGTTCGGGATACCAGCGGCCTAAGTCAATACCACCGATAATTTTTGCCTCCATCAACCGCTGGCTCCATTCCCGCGGTGATTCTTCCGTCTGCAAAACAAACTCATTGAATCGCGGTGCGCCGGTAAATCGCAACTGCGCCCCCGGCTGCGACGACAGCGCCTGCGCCGCATAACTCGCCTTGGCCAGGTTATGCTCGGCTAGCTCGCGAATTCCTTCCTTGCCGTAGACGCTCAGGAAGATCGTCGCCATCAGTGCCACCAAAGCCTGGTTGGTACAGATGTTCGAGGTCGCCTTTTCGCGGCGGATGTGCTGCTCACGTGTGGCCATTGTCAGCACAAAACCGCGGTAACCCGAGCTATCGACGGTCTGGCCAACCAGCCGTCCCGGCATCTGGCGCACGTACCTTTCCTTGGCCGCGATCACCCCGCAGAATGGCCCGCCATAACTCAGTGCGACGCCGAAAGACTGTGCCTCCATGCTGACAATGTCCGTCTCAACCGGTGGCCGCACGACGCCCAGCGAGACTGCCTCCGCAATCGAGACGATCAGCAGTGCGCCCTTGGCGTGAACCATCTCCGCAATCGCGGGAATGTCTTCAATCACTCCAAAGAAGTTAGGGCTTTGAACAAGAACCGCCGCGGTCTCCTCAGTAACTGCATCTCCCAGTGCCGCGAGATCGATGCGGCCGGTTTCGCTGTCGTACCCAACCGTTGTTATAGGCAACGCCTGATGTTTCGCGTAAGTCGCCATAACTTCACGATATTCTGGGTGAACCGTCGCTGCCACAACCGTCTGCTCTCGGCCAGTGATGCGCATGGCCATCCTGGCCGCCTCGGCCGCGCCGGTTGAGCCGTCGTACATGCTGGCGTTGGCCACATCCATTCCGGTTAACTCGGCAATCATGGTTTGAAATTCAAAGATCGCCTGCAAGGTGCCCTGAGTGATCTCTGCCTGATAGGGCGTGTAACTGGTAAGAAACTCGCCACGCTGAACAAGGGAGTCGATAATCACCGGCCGATAGTGGCGATAACAACCCGCGCCGAGAAAGCTGGCATAGTTAGTGGCGTTCTTTCGCCCCGCCGCGCGGAAGTAATCGATAATCTCACTCTCCGCATGCTGGCGCGGTACATCCAAATCACGCGTCAGCCGCTCATCGGCGGGAATCACGGAGAATAAATCGTCAATAGAGGCCGCGCCGATTTCGGCCAGCATCTTTTCGCGTTCGGCTGAAGACTTGGGAAGATAGCGCATGTTGCTCCTCGAGAGCATTAGTTAGATGATGAGGAACATGAAGGTCTAAAATCTCCCACCGCTGCGGCAGAATTGAGCCACAGCGATTGGGCACGGAAGTGCATTGTGAAACTGGCCGGCGTCTTCTATTCCTATCTCCTATACTGTCTCTTCCGCAATAAATGCCTCATAGGCCGCGGCGTCGAGCAGGGTGTTGAACTGCGTTGGATCGGCGAGCTCAACCTTGATGATCCAGGTCTGATGAGGAGCCTCGTTGATCTTGTCGGGCGCTGACGTCAGCTCTTCGTTGATCGCGGTGACGGTGCCGGTGATCGGCGAAAAGAGATCGCTGACCGCCTTCACGCTCTCAACCGACCCAAAGGTCGCATTGGCGGTAACCGGATCGCCTACTTTCGGCATGTCAACATACACGATGTCGCCGAGGGAGTTTTGCGCATAGTCCGTGATTCCGACAGTGCCGATTGAGCCATTGAGCTCGATCCATTCGTGCTCGCGAGTATAACGGTAGTTTGTGGGATAAGCCATGAAGATTCCCCTTCCAGATTCGATTCGTGCCAACCAGAGGACGCTGCAAAAGAGTAGTGTACGGCGCGGCGGCGGCGAGAGACGCTGTGGATTCCGAGGGCGAATTAACTGCAGGCCCGATCTGGGCGCGCTATTGGGCGGGTCAAGAGAAATGTCCGTTCTCTGTTTCCTACTTCTCAAAGAACCTGCCCCGGCCGCCATTCGCCCATGGATCGTAGTGGGCGGCGAAGGTGGCGCGAGTCTGAGCGCTGGGGTGGTTATACTCCCAGAATTCAATGAACGGGCTCGGATTGGGGTCTTCGAGCCAGGCTTCTCCCAAATGATTAAAGGCGCTGACGGCCGTCTTTTGCGGGTCGGCGACGATGCCGTGAATCGCCTCCTGGCCATAAATATCAGCTTCGTGTTCGATATGGCGGCTGAAGGTATTGCTCGCCGGTTGCAGCAAAAAGCTCGCGGCCGAAAGAGCAAATAGCAGGAGCAGGAAACCCTGGCGACTGGTCAGCGCATTCTGGCCGGTTTCGAACCCGCGCAACTGCCAGCGTGCGCCGAAGCGTCGCGCCAGCCATTCGGCAAAGCCGGCACATCCCCAGAAGACAAAGAACAGAGCCACGGCGCCGACGGCGATTCCTTTGGGAATGTGGTTCAGCACATAATGACCACTCTCATGCCCAAAGACGAAGAGCACCTCGTCGTCGGGAAGCCGGTCGGTCGCCGTGTCCCACAGTACGAATCGTTTGGTCGCGCCGATGCCGGTCACATAGGCATTCAGTCCGTTGCTCTTCGCGCTGGCCTTCATCAGAAACATGCGGTCGGGAGCAATGTGGGTTCCGGTGCGGGCGACGACAGTCTCCAGCCTGGCCACAAGCGCAGAATGCGTTTTGGCGAGCGGCTCGAATTTGTTGAAGATTGGATCGAGCAGTGGAGCAGCCAGGACGGAAATAACGATCAGCGGCAACGAGATCAGCCACGCCCATACCCAGTAGCGGCGCGGCGAAACGCGAACGATCCAATTGAAGAGCAACAGAATCGGCGGCCCAATGAGCAGCGAAAGTCCCAGAGCCTTCCCGAGGTCGCCGAACCAACTCCCCCAGCCCTGCACGCTGATGCCGTAGTGACGGCTGGCAACGTGGCCGATCAAATCCAAAGGCAGGCTGGCCAGCGTGGTCGCAAAAATAAAACAAGCGAAGAAGAGCAGGCCTTGCATCCAACGGCGGCGCAGCAGGCGCTCAGTCCACGCAGCAACGCGAGCAGCCCACTTCGAGGCCAGCAACAGCCAGAGGACCAGCAGTCCCCAGAGTGAGCCGGCAATATCGAGCGTCGTCTCGATTCGACTGAGGGTGATGGCTTTGGTCAGTTTGTCCGGCGGCAAGCTGTAGGCTTGTGGGGCCGGCGGTGCGGTGGTCGATTGGGAATTGGACGCGCTCTGGGTCGATGCCGGCGCCATCTGGATTCGCCGCGGAGGAGTCGTCGTCCGCGGGCCGAGGCGTGGAGCCACAACGGCAAGCGCGACCATGCAGCCGGCTGCCAGCAGCCAGCGGTGAACAAGAGACATGGCTTCTTCCTGGTTGGCGGCTCGCTCTGCGACAATCGAGGCAGCTAAAGGTTTCAGCCGAGTACCCAACCTATGCCTCATTATTTTCTCACCGCTGGAAGGCGGCCCTCGCCGATGCTTACCGTGCGCGCTTCTCTTACCGCTTTGGCTCTGATTGCGGCAGTTCCCGCGGCTGCGCCAGCACAGCAGCAGGACAAAAGCCAATCCGCGGGGACCCCGGTACTCATGGAAGTAATGACAACCGAGTTGCACCGCGCCTTTGACTCGCTCGGCAAACAGGGTCCTCAATCTGACAAGCAGTTGCCCCCCTACTTCCTCAGCTACGCCGTAAGCGACGCGAGCATGGTTTCCATCACCGCTCAATTTGGCGGACTGACCAGCAGCGCGGCCAATCGCATCCGTGAGGCCGACGTGCAGGTGCGGCTCGGCGAGCCCAGGCTCGACAACACGCATGGCACCCATCGCGGCTCCGCAGTCAACAGCACCCAACTGCCACTCACCGACGATCGCGAGGCGCTGAAGCGTTCGCTCTGGCTGGCCACCAACACCGGTTACGGCAATGCGCTCGACAATTATTTACGAGTGAAGACCGAGGCCGAGGTACGAGCCAAGGAAGAGGATAATTCGCCCGATTTCAGCCAGGAGCCTCCGCAGGTGAGCATCGGTAAAGCCGCGCCGCCGGTTGGGGTGGATCGCGCGGCCTGGGAAGAGCGGGTTCGAGCGCTCTCGCGGATCTTCCGCGACTACCCTGACGTGACCCGCAATGCGGTGAACCTGACGGCACAGAACGAGACCGATTACTTTGCCTCCTCTGAGGGTTCAAAGGTGATTGCGCCACACCTGCAAGCGCGCCTCGTCATCTATGCCATCACCCGCGCCGACGATGGAATGGATCTCTTCCGGGCGCAGACCTTCGAGGCCGAGACCGTTGACGGCCTACCCGCGCAAGCGGAGATGGAAGCCGCCGTGCGCGAACTGGGCAAAAGCCTGGAGGCCTTGCGCAAGGCGCCCGTCACCGAACCCTTCGAGGGCCCGGCGATTCTCTCCGGCCGTGCCGCGGCGGTCTTCTTTCACGAAGTGCTCGGCCACCGCCTTGAGGGCCAGCGCCAGCGCGGCGACGAAGAGGGCCAGACCTTTACCAAGGATGTGGGCAAGGAAGTACTTCCGACCTTCCTCTCCGTGGCTGATGACCCTACCACCACTCGCTTTGAAAAGACCTGGCTCAGCGGCAGCTACGAATATGACGATGAGGGTGAGAAGGCGCAACGCGTGGCCCTGATTCAGGACGGCGTCTTGAAGACCTTCCTGATGTCGCGGCTGCCGATCGCCAACTTTTCCATTTCGAACGGCCACGGCCGCGCGCAATCGGGCAAGATGCCCACAGGGCGACAGGGAAATTTAATTGTCACTTCGACCAAGACCGAGTCAGATGCCGCGCTGCGCAAGCAATTGATCGAGGAAGCGAAGAAGCAAGGCAAGCCCTATGGACTTTATTTCGAAGACATCTCTTCCGGATTTGCGGTCACCACGCGCAACTCTCCGCAAGCCTTTCAGGTGATCCCATTGGTGGTTTTGCGAGTCTATGTCGATGGCCGTCCGGATGAACTTGTTCGCGGCGTAAGTATTGTGGGTACGCCGCAGGCAGCACTGAAGAGCATTCTTGCCACAAGCGATACGCGCCAAGTTTTCAACGGCGAGTGCGGTGCGGAGTCGGGCACGATTCCCGTCAGCGCGGTAGCACCGGCGATGTTGATGAGCCATATAGAAACGCAGAAGCAGGCGCAGGGCACGGCCAGGCCGCCGATTCTGCCGATACCCGGCGCGGAAACCGCAGCACCCGGGAAGAAGGAGGCACAGTGAACACTCATCGTCCTTGCACGTTACTTGCGAGTGTTGTCCTGCTCCTCGCATCTCTTCCAACCTCTGCGCAAACGCCCCAGCTCACCCGCGCCGACGCCGAAAAAGACCCCATCCTCAAGGCCATGCTCCAGGAACTCGACCGAAGCAAATCCGAGCTTCAATTGAAAGACTTCGCCAAGCCGTTCTTCATCCAGTATCGCGTCGAAGAGATCGACAACCTTGAGATCAAGGCCGAGTTTGGAGCCGTCACCACTTCCCAACACACTCACGCCCGCTTCGCCCGCGTAACAGTGCGCGTGGGCGATTACAAGACCGACAGTTCGGGAGGCCGTGGAGACGGCGCGCTTGAAATGGTGGCTCTTGAAGACGATCCGATTGCCGTGCGCTCGGCACTTTGGGCCGCAACCGATCAGGCCTACAAGAACGCCCTGGCGGCCTATGCGCACAAGCAGGCTGAACTCAAGCAGGTTGAGACTGCACCCCAGTTTGACGACTTCAGCAAAGAGACACCTGTGATCTCGCTGGCCCAACCCCTCAAATTGAACGTGGATGAGGCTGCATGGGCAGAACGCGTGGCGAGAGTAAGTGGGCTCTATCGCAGCGATGCCTCTATCACAGCCGCACAGCACGACATTCAGTCCTCGTCGGATGACTTTCACGCCAACGCGACAACAAGCTGGCTGGTCACAAGCGAAGGCGCGATCGTGCGCAAGTCCGCGACAGGCTGCGAAGAATCCTTCGACGCCGCGACGCAGGCCGACGATGGAATGGGGCTCCATTTATCCCACGCCACCAGCGGCGTTTCGCTCGCCGATCTCGACTCATCCGATGTTTTCGAAAAAGAAATCGTGAAGTTGATCACCACGCTCGGCGAGTTGCGCAAGGCCCCATTGGTCGAGGAAGAGTATCACGGTCCGGTGCTGTTGAATCCCGGTTCCAGCAGCCATGCGATTCACTCTCTTCTTGCCAATGGCTTCACGGCCACTCGGCCGAAGCTGGGCACAGAGGCGCGCACCAACGGGCCCTTCGCCTCCAGCTATCACGCCCGCGTGCTGCCCGAGTTTCTTGACGTGGTCGATGATCCAAGCCTGAAAAGCTACAACGGCAAGGCCTTGCTGGGTGCCTACGAGATCGACGACGAAGGCATTCCCGCGCAGACCGTCAAACTCGTGGTCGACGGCAAGCTGGAGAACTATCTCATTGGCCGCGAGCCGGTGCGCGACTTCCCCAATTCGAACGGTCACGGCCGCGCGGGAGTCGCAGGGCCGGCAAAGCCATCGATTGGTGTGCTCCAAGTAACCGCCAAGGATGGATTGAGCAATGGCGATCTGAACGCGAAGCTGCTCAATATGGCCAAAGACCGCGACGTCAAGAGCGTGTATTACGTCGCCGCGATGGGTGGAAAAACCCGGCCCACACTCCTCTATCGCGTAACTCCGGACGGCTCGCCAACCGGCAAGCGCGAACTGGTGCGCGGCGCAACCATCGAGGACCTGGACCAGCGTGCATTGCGCTCGAATGTAGAGGCCGCGGGCAAAGAGCTTCACGTCAGCAACTACTTCAGCGAAGTACCTGAGACCGTGCTCGCCCCCGCCCTGCTGGTCGATGACGTAACCATCCGCCGCGCTAACGAGAAGAATGAAAAACTGCCCTTCTATCCTGCGCCGGAGTAATATCCCGCGGCGTTAATCTAGCCGGGTCAGGTAGGCCTCGCCTTCGGCAGGGCGCAGGCGGCGCGCAATCAGCATGGCTTGTTCGCGGTCGTCGCCCTGTGGCCGGATGCGCACCCAGTAACTCGCCTCACCGGGAAACTCAATCACGCTGGCCTCGGGATACTTTCGCAAGAGTTGCGCCTTGAGCTTCCTGGCCTTGTGTTCGCTCTTGAATGCGCCGATCTGCACGCACCAGCGGCCGCCGCTGTCGATTGGCCGAGGGCTGCGGTAGACCTCCATCCGTACTCGAGTCAGGCCGCTCCGATACACGCCCGTCGCCTTGGCCGAGGCCATCGTCAGGTCGAGAATCCGGTCCTCGGCAAATGGCCCGCGATCGGTAATACGCATGGCGCTCGACTGGCCGGTCGTCAAATTTGTTACGACGATCAGCGAACCCATCGGCAGCGTGCGGTGAGCGGCAGTGAGCGCATGGTCGCTGAAGACCTGTCCGTTAGCGGATCTGCGGCCCTTGTACGGCGCTGTGTACCAGGTCGCTAGACCTTCCTCAATCAAAATCGGTTTGTGGGTGTTGATGTAGTCCAGGTCCTCGTCGCTCACACCACCCGGCGGTGCCGGAGTCGACGCAATGCGGCCCTTCGGCGCGGTGTCGCTCGCAGCCGGATACGCCTGGGACTCAACCACCGGCGGCGCAGCTTCGGGCGCAGGCAACGGAGCACGCGCTTCCTTGTGGCCGCAACCGGACGCGAGACCAAGCACGACCGCCAACCCAACCCAGACGTGCCACAAATGCACCGTGCCCCATCCATTCCGCTTCTTTCTGCGGAGTGGGTGGGAAACCGCGATCCCCAAACAGCGTGAGTTCATCAGGGCCGCGGTCCCCGGTCCCGGTCAAAGCGGTCGGCCAGTTCGCGCAGCTTGTCAGACATTGTGCGCATCGCGGAGATCGATTCCTTGCGCACCTGCGGAACAACCGCGTCATTTACATAGGCGATGGCATGGCGCAATTCCATCTCGATCAACTCGACGGCCTCTTCAATGCGGCTGCCAACGCCGCCCGGACCAGGGCCATAGCCCGGAGGAGGATTTGTACTCATCGTGGATCACCTCGCGCAAGCAGATTTCGCCAGCTTTTTAAGTTTGCGTTGTGCCCGGCCGCCGGTCAATCATTCAAAGCTCGAAGGTGCCGCAATGATCAATATGGAAATCAATTTTGCATTCAGGAATCAGGCGGCATTTATTCCCTTTCCTATTACCTTTTCCAGCAAAAACTCGTCAGACTTATAGAAGTGCACTCATTGCGGTTCCTCCGATGCGCGTTACTGAAGATAGGTGCGTCAGTCGCCAAGCCGATTTTGCCTTGAAGCCATGCGGCCAATCCGCCGCTTGTGAGGTTTCTGTCTTATTGGATAGCTGCTCGACAGAAAGGACCGGCCACCGATGCGGCGTCGGCCCGTTCAAGCTTCGCGCTGTGCGGGCGAAGCGATGCGCCTTGCATGCATTGCTTGCGCCGGCCCTGCTCATCACGGCGACCCCATCGTCTATCAGCCACGCGCAAATCCCAGATCGCCAGCCTTCTCTCCCCGACGCTCCTCAAGCGCAGATTTCGCCGCGACCCAAGCCCTTGACACCCGGACCGTGCCAGGCAGGCCGCTCTCTATTCGCAGCGGCGCAGGCGGCAATGTTAGGCGCGGCAGCCGGAGCCTCCGGCTTCAATCCCCAGTCCGCCATAGAGCCTAAGCCATGTCCGCCTTTGACGCCGCTGATCAACTGGTATGCGCGCTTCGTCACCGGCCCCCAGGTCAAACCCCTCACGCCCAAAGAGAAGGGCTGGCTGGCCATTCGCAACCTGGCCGACCCCTTCAACGCCATCACCATTCTGGGCAGTTCCGCCATCGCGGTAGGTTCTGACCCCGACTCGCCCTACGGGCCGGGAATGCGCGGCTTCGGAAAGTCGGTCGGCGTCAGTTATGCCCAGGACTTGACCGGCGAATTCTTTGGCACCTTTCTGATCTGCTCCCTCGCACACGAGGACCCGCACTACCACCGCGAGCCCACGGCCTCGATTCGCCATCGCATCGGTCATGCCCTGCTGCAGGTGCTCTGGACGCAGGGCGACGACGGCAAGGGCCTGGCGAACTACGCCAACCTCTTCGGCTATGCCATCGGCGATGAGGTCAGCAATCTCTACATCCCCGGCCGCGAGACCAATCTGCCAGCCAGCGCCGAACGTTACGGCACAGGCCTGGCCACCGCACCGATTGACAACTTCATCACAGAATTTGCCCCCGACGTAGCCAGCCACATCCACGTCCGCGTAGTCCTGATCCAAAGAATCATCGATCAAGTAGCCAAATCCAACGGTGGCATCGCGGCGCCATAGTAAATAAAAATTCTTAGCGACCATACGTCAAGTGTCTTGGTTTGAAAAGGGTGCATTTTTTGCCTCAAAGCACGATCCAGCACCATTCGCAGTCCTGAATGCCGCCCGGCCGCCGAGACAATTTATACCGCATAAAGCTACCTCCTAACGCTGCGGCAGAATTTCGTCGATAGATAACAATGAGTCGATACCGGCCGAGTTGAGTTAGCCGAGTCCGTTTTGGTCGAAGTCTCGCTCCAATTTCGTTCAGGAGATACGATCGCATGCTTTCGACGAACCTGCGAGCCATTGTTTTCACCGCCGCGGTCTGTTTGCTCTCCGCTGGATGTGCCTCTAACAGCTCTTCATCTGTTTCCTCTCCCGCGCCCACGCCTACGCCCACCCCTGCGCCCACCCCTACCGCAACGGCAACAGCTTCTCTGAGCCCCGCAAGTCTGAACTTTAGCAATCAGGCGGCGTGGACCACCAGCACCGCCCAGAGACTGACTTTGAGTAACACTGGCAATGCCGCTTTAACGATTACGAGCATCGCGGTCACAGGCGACTTTATCCAAACCAATACATGTGGCAGCAGTGTTGCTCCCTCATCCCAGTGCACCGTTTCCGTGACGTTCGCGCCCAACACCTATGGAAGCCACAGCGGAACCGTCACGGTGACAAACAACGCCTCCGGCTCCCCCGCCAAGACAACCCTTAGCGGAACCGGAGTGCCACCTGCGCCTGTCGAAACAGCCGGATGCACGGAGACAGCGAATAAAACTTTCCCTGGCTGCTTGGCTCTCAGTTCACCCACCGAGACAGCGGCGCAGCTTGAGTTCATCCAAGCGAACCCGGGTTACTCAATAAGACATTTGAGCCTGAGCAAACGAGTCAGACCAGAAGCCACCCAAGAGACTGGAATAGCTTTTCAAAGTGCGTTCTCGTCCAATACTGCTCAGATTGCAGCCTTGCTTGACGGCAGCGATCCTAACCCGACGCAAACAATCGGCACTCTCGGGATGAGCGCACTGTCTTCCCTGGTGGTGGCGACTCCGCCAGGCTGGTGTTTCAACGAAGGTCTTTTCTATGCCAACCACCCCGAGGCGACCGCGGGCGGGTTTCCACCGACGGGCCAGAATCTTGGCGAATCCGGCATCTGGCTTCCGACCGACGGCAATGGCCAGGCGTGTGCAGCCGCGGAGCTCAACTACATCATGGGTAACGTTTCAAACGCCGGTCAGCTCGGTTTGGCGCTTGCGGCGCAAATGAACTATATGGCTGGACCGAACTTGCCTGTGACAGCCGGCGCCAGCTACGACGAAACCGCTGCGATCAACGCTGCCCTGCAACAGGCTGGTTCGCAGGTCGGTCCCTTTCAGAGCGTGTCAAGTGTGACGGTTGCCTACGACGGCACGAGCTACACCTACACAATTGCATTCACGGCGTCGGACTTTCAGCAAACTTACCAGGGCACAGTGGTCCTCACCCAAACACCGGGCGCCGATCAATACACATATTCCGGGGTAATGCAATTTGCGCTCGACAATGGAACCAACCTTTGGGCGGACTCCATCCGATATGTGCGTGCGGGCCAAACCGTTTTGAACTTGAGCGCCCGCAGCGCGGAGTTTGCCAGCGGTGCGGTGCCGACCTATGACGCCAACAGCGAACTCGATCCATCCAATACCGACTGGATAGGGTTCTCTCGTTTCGGGGCCACCTTCGATCCCACTTCGACCTATCTCACCGGCACCTATCTCTACTCATTCGAAGGCAGCTCGCCGAGTTCCACTGGACCAGCGTTCGGCCAGCCATGGGTGTTTCAGGTGATGCAGGCAAATGACGGAACTGGCGCTGCATTCTATGGCCGTTCCGCTATGAACGTGACCATTGATGATCCGAACTTCTGGCAGATCGATCACATCTCTTGTTTGCACGCCGGAAGTATCAACGCTATGCATAACCTCGCACAGTACCAGCCCTATGAGTACAGCGCGGCAGATTCACAGTACGAACCCAGTTCCACCATCTCTGCACAGATTCGATATGCGCCCACCAGCTCCTGCCAGTGGACCGACGCGCAATACAGCAATAACAACACGTTCTGGTACGACCGCAACCTCACGATCACTGTAATGCCGGGTCAGCCGTTCTCCTATCCGACTCCGGCACCGCTCTACGTGATTGCCGATCCCGGCGACAGCACCAACAACTACAGCCTGTTTGGCGACGATAGCCCGCTTGGCAACGAACAAACCGCCGTGCAAACCTATATCAACCAGCAGGGGTACATTCCACCCACTCTTTACTAGTTTCCTTGCAACCGCAGGCCGACGGGGCGCTCTCCGCGCCCCAGGCCTCAGGTCGTCATCTTCCCTTTACAAATGAGCCTCTTTCACGGCGCAGGGTCAGATATTTCCCAGTGAACCGCCGTCCTCGGGACGATCCCGCCCTCAAGACGCGCGTATGGGTTTCCGCCCGTTGCGATTCGTCGCGGAGCGCGGCAGGGGGATGGCCCCGCTCGGGTGCGATTGGCTGCCGTTCACCCCCAAATATCCCCATTCACTGCAACGGCTTTGGGTTGACCGGGTCAGCGATTTACCCTGAGAGTGCACTGTTAGACCTTCGGATTCCTTCGCCTTCCGGATCCGAGACCTAAAAGGCCGCGCAGATCAATCGCCGCAGCCGACCAATTTCTTTCGAGGAGACCGCAATCTATGTCCAAAGCAGTCAAGTACGCCGAGAAAGCCGTCGTCTACGCGGCCAAGGGCGCGTGGGTCGTTTTTGAACGCCTCAATCGCATCAGCCCGAACCCTTCCTTCACTCCCAAATGGAGTGACAAACCGCTGATGAAGAGCTACGAAAAAGAGAAGCCGCCGCTGGGCTGGCCGCGCGCAACAGATTCCCTGTGTCCGAAGTGCGTGCCTGAGATTCGCAAGCAGATCCTCGACGGCAAGCTGCCTTACGAGATCCTGCTGAACGAGAAAGTGGGCGAGATCAAGGCGCAGATCATCGAGCGCGACGGCCAGATCCTGATGGTCAAGGACTGCCCCAAGCACGGCCACTTCGAAGACCTGATGTCGATCGACACGGCGTTCTTCAAGCATCTGGAAGAGAGCTTCCCCGGCCGCGATGTCCGTTCGCACAACGACAAGCGCCTGCATCATCACGGCACCTCGACCATGACTCACGGACGAGGCGCTGTGCTCACCATCGACCTCACCAACCGCTGCAACATGATGTGCGATCCCTGTTTCATGGACGCCAATCAGGTCGGCTTCGTCCACGAGCTTACATGGGACGAGATCAAGACCATGCTCGACAACGCCATCACCATCAAGCCCAAGCGGCAGATGAGCGTGCAGTTCAGCGGCGGCGAGCCGACGCTGTCGCCCTACTTTCTGGACGCGGTGGCTTACTGCCGCAAGGTCGGTTACAACTCCGTGCAGGCCGCCTCGAATGGCATTGAGTTCGCCAAGAGCAAGGAGCTTTGCCGCGCCGCCGCGGAGGCCGGGCTGCGCTACGTTTATCTTCAGTTTGACGGCATCGGCAACGCCGCCAACTCGCATCGCAAGGTGGGCAACCTCTTCGACGTGAAGCTGCAGGCGATCAACAATCTGCATGAAGCCGGCGTGGAGATCGTGCCGGTGACGACGATCATCAACGGCATCAACAACGAGCAGGTGGGCCGCATCAT
>CAYTJN010000025.1:0-32225 GCA_964438125.1 uncultured Occallatibacter sp. | reverse complement strand
TGTAGGCCCCGCCGCGAAAGAACTGCGCGCCCGAGGCGGCCACCTCTTCGGCGATGGCGAAGGCCTGATCCCGGCTCTCGATGGAGCATGGTCCCGCGATGATGGCCAGGCCCTCGCCGCCGACTGTAGCGTCGGTTCCGGCAAATCGGATTACGGTGTCTTCGTCCTTGACGTCCCGGCTGGCTAATTTGTAGGCCTTAGAAACGCGGATGACCTCGGCGACGCCGGGAAGCTCTTCCAGATTGCCGCGGTCCACTTCACCCTGATTTCCGGTGATACCGATAGCGGTGCGCTGGGCTCCGGGCAGCGGATGAGCGCGGAAGCCCAACTGCTCAATGTGATCGCAAACTGCCTGGATTTGCTCGGGGGTGGCCTGCGCTTTCATGACAACTAACATGGGATCGCCTCGAACCCTAAGTCTAACGGCTGCGAGTGCGGAGGGCAATTGTCGAAGGGGGTCAGGCCCATGGCTGCGGTCGTATTTGGGTGCGGAACTTTTTCCCTCTCTTGGGGTTCTCACCCATGACGGCTCCCGCAATTCACCGTCTAATGAGGGTGAACCGGAGCAAAACTTAAAGCGCAGGAGAGACATCAATGAATCGTTCCGTGGTCAAGAGAGTATTTCCCAAGGCGCTGGCCTGGGTGGCGGCGGTGGCGTTGTGCGGCGCGTTTTCGCTGGCTCAAGATCCCGGCGCCGCGCCCGCCCCGGCCGCTGCTCCAGCCGCTGATTCGCGGACCGACGGCCAGATCGAGATGGACGTAGTGCACGCCCTCGACTCCTCTAAAGCACTGAAAAACGATCTGATTACGGCGGCAACAATTCAAGGAGAGGTTTCGTTGTCTGGCACGGTGTCGAGCGACGCCTCCCGTGAACTGGCCGAATCGATTGCCGCTCATGTGGCAGGCGTAACCAAAGTGAACAACAACCTGACCGTTGGCAATCCGCAGGCGGCGGCTGACGCAGGGGAAGCGCCTCCGACTCAGCAAGACGACTCGATGGCGCCGCCACCACCACCGCCTCCTGCCGATGGGCCACAGTCGACTCCTGGACAGGCACCGTATCCGAGTCAGGGTCAAGGTCAGGCACAGGGTCAGGGTCAGGCTCAGGGCCAGGGTCAGGCTCAGCCGGACCGTCCGCAGTGGGGGCCTGCGAATCCTCAATTCACTCGGAATCGGCGCGCACCTCGGAGATATGATCCGCCGACGGGCCCGGTGACCATCTCGCAGGGAACGCTGATCCAACTTCGGACGAATGAAGCGGTGGGGAGCAAACACGCGAAGGACGGCACACCGGTAGAATTCACCGTGATCCGCGACGTGGCAGTAGGCAGTGTATTGGCAATCCCACGCGGAGCGACAGTTCATGGCGTAGTCACTGAGGTCAAGAAGGCCGGCGAACTGGCCGGAAGCTCCGAACTGGCGCTCAAGCTCACCTCGCTGGATCTGGGCGGCCAGAGCTATCCGCTCAATACAGACCAGTTCAAGGTGAAGGGGCCGGGTAAGGGTGGACGGACGGCGAGCGATGTGGTCGGCGGCACCATTCTAGGCACAATGATCGGTTGTATCGCGGGTCGAGGCGCAGGTTGTGCCATCGGCGCAGGCGCAGGCGCAGCCGCCGGAACAGCAGCGGCAGCGGCGACGCCGGGTCCGGGTGTCTGGATCCCCTCAGAGGCCCTGGTGGACTTCCACCTTGCAACTCCGCTGACGGTAACGCCGGTCAGCGCCGAAGAAGCTTACCGGTTAGGACAGGGACTCTTTAACGGCGGTCCAAGCCTCTACCGGCGTAGCTATTATTACCCTTACGGCGGACCGTATGCCGTCGGCTATCCCTACGGTTATCCTCCGGTCTACTACCGGCCCTACTACGTGGTGGGTGGCTACTACTACTGGCGGTAAATCAATCAATCTATTCTGAAAATAGCGGGCGTTCCGATCTTCGGGACGCCCGCTCTGCATTGGTTCAGCTCTCCGATCCCATCGAACATAGATTCGCGGCGGCAACACCCGGCCCCCACAATGGACCCGCTCGTCTATAATTGCAGTGAATCGCGTCGAGCCACAGTTGCGCGACAATTGCGCATTCAGCCGAATGCCCTTCCTTGAGCTGCTATGACGCGCAAGGGAGGGTTTAACCTGTTTGCGCGTAGAGAGTAGAAGGTCCGAGTCCACTCATGATCCGTTTCCTGCAAAGAGACAATCGCATCACCAAAGCATTCTTCGTGGTCGTCATCGCCGCCGCATCGGTAGGCATGGTGGTCTACCTGATTCCCGGCCTGACGGGCCAGGGAGCCTCAACCGCCGACAGTTTCGCCACGATCTACCCCCACTGGTATAGCCGTGTGCTGTCTTCAGGCGTGACCGTGAGCCAACAGAAGGTCAGCCAGGCCGCCCGTCAACAGATGCAGCGCAGCCGCTACCCTGATAACCCCATGATCGAGCGAATGGTCGAGCAGCAGGTTGGCCAGCGCCTGGTTCAGCAGCAGATCCTGATCGCCGAGGCCGAGAGGCTGGGCATCCACGCCTCCGACGAAGACGTGGTTCAGTTCCTGCATCTGGGCCAGTTTGGCGAATACCTCTTCCCCAACGGCAATTTCATCGGCGAAGACCGCTATAACAACTTTGTGGCCACCCAGTTCAACATGTCGGTGCAGGAGTTTGAGAGCGAAGTCAAGCAGAGCATCGTCATCCGCCGCTTGCAGGCTCTCGTCACCGCCGGGGTCGCGGTGAGCGACAAGGAAGTGCGCGACAGTTATCGCAAGCAAAACATCAAGATCAAATTCGACTACGCGGTCATCTCCTCCGACGATCTGCGCAAGTCGATCAATCCCTCAGACGCCGACCTTGAGGCATTCTTCAAGAAGAACGCCGCGCGCTATGCCACGGCGGTGCCCGAACAGCGTAAAATCACCTACTTTGCCTTTACGCCGAATGAGATCCCCGGCGGGGTTCCGCAGCCCACCCAGCAGGAGATGCAGCAATACTTCTCTGCCCATCAGTCGGAGTATTCGATCCCGGAGCAGGCCCGTGCTCGCCACATTTTAATCAAAGTGGCGCAGGGAGCCGACGCAAAAACAGATGCCGCGGCCAAGGCGAAAGCCGACGATCTGCTCAAACAGATTCAGGGCGGCGCCAACTTTGCCGATCTCGCGAGCAAGAATTCGGAAGATCCCGGCAGCAAGGACAAGGGCGGCGAATTGGGATTTGCGCGCCGCGGCATGATGGTGCCGGAGTTTGACAACGCGATCTTCACCCAGAAGATTGGCGATACCGAAATTGTGAAGACGCAGTTCGGCTATCACATCGTGCAGGTGGAGGAGCGGCAGCCAGCCCACTCGCAGTCGATCAACGAAGTTCTTCCCACCATCCAGATGACCCTGACTCGCCAGAAAGCGGCGAAAGCCGAGCAGGATTATGCGCAGGCACTCACCACCGAGGCCATCAAAAACGGCATGGAGAAGACCGCCGCAGCACATCATCTTGAACTGGCAACGACTCCGCTGCTTGGCTCAAAGGACGTGATTGCAGCACTGCCGGATTCCTCGCAGATCCTGAGCAAGGCCTTCGAATCCAAACAGGGTGACCCGCCCCAGTCCGCATCCACAGGCGAGGGTTACGCTGTCTTCCAGGTCACAGGCGTCGCTCCGGCGCATGCCCCCGACTTTGCGCCATGGAAGAGCCACGTAGAGGACGACTATCGCAGCGAACAGCTCCCTATTCTTCTCAACCAGAAGACGCAGGAACTGGCCAACAAGGCGAAAGCCTCAAACGATTTGGCCAAAGCGGCCAAAGAGGTTGGCGCGACCTTCAAGACCAGCGATCTGGTTGGCGATTCCGGCCAGGTACCCGACTTCGGTCAGGTCGGCCAGGTCGCTCCCCAACTCTTCGATCTTGCGGTGGGCGCTATCAGCGGTCCCATCAATGCCGGCAGAACCGGTGTGGTGGTGAAGATTCTGGACAAGCAGGAGCCTTCAGCCGACGAGATCGCAAAGAACCTCGACAAGACACGGGACGAACTGCTCGATCAGCGCCGTGGAGAGGCCTTCAACGTCTTCCTGGGCAACCTCGTAAACGACTACAAAAAACACAATCGCATCCAGATGGTGAAATCAAAGGAACCGGCGCTTCCTGGGATGTAAACCACAAGCGCTCAAAGAAACAAAAGACCCGCAGCTATTCAGCTTGCGGGTCTTTTGTTTGTGCGCTACCGGAAGCGGTCAGCGTAGCTTCATGGTCTCGAAGGGCAGCCCGGTCACAGGCCAATGCTCGGGCTGAGCTTCCAGATTGGGCGCAATCTCGACATCGTGAAGATTAGCCGGCACCACCGTCACATTCCATCCATCCACCGTGACCAGGGGATCGTCGCCTTTGAAGGCACTCAGATCGGCCTCCATGGTAATCGTTCTAAACTCATTCGCCGTGAGGGACACGTAGTTATCGCTCATATACACCGGCAGCACGCGCTCACCCGTGTGCGCGATACGCAGTTGCAGATGAGCCATGAGGGCAATGTTCGCCGTGGGATTGTGAAGCGTGAGTGTCAATAGGCGCTTGCCGTTCAGGTCCTGACGTGCCACCTGGAATTCGATGGGAACGGCGGGCATCTTGTCTAGATCGGTGAAGAGGTCGGGATAACCCGGCTCTCCAAGCCAGTAAAAATTGGAAGAGATGACCTTGCCTTCGGCATCGTCAAGTTCGAGCTTAAGGAAGTGCGTCGATGTGAGCAGATCGGGAAACTTGACCGGCCCAAAGCTTGTTGCTGCACTGGCCGCAGCCGCCACCTTCGTTTCGTACTGCTCAGCCAACGAACCATCCAGCAGATAGATCGAGACGTGGGCTATGTCATCGGTCAACGGCTGGGGAAGGTTGTTGATCACCTCCAGATTGCCGTTGCCTTCGTTGAATTGAATGTGCACCTGCTCGTTCGCGCACTTGACCGCAAAGAGCGACGCATTGGGTTCCAGGTCATAGTGATAAAGCTGCCAGACGAAACTCGGTTGCGCAGGATGGCTCATCCACGTAATCATGCCCGTCGTTGGATGGAACATCTGCGCATTGCGCCCCTCATACATCGCGCGGTAGCTCTCGTAATTCATCAATTGCGCTTTGCGGACGAAGTCGGCCAGGTTGGCGATCTTGCCATATCGCGCGGCCAGCATCTGAGGATAAGTGTCCCCTTGCTGCGCGCCCCTGGCCAGGTCATGTTCGGCCCAATCGTCGTTGATGGTCTCCCAATCCTTCTTCGGCATCATGCCGTGGATCGACTCAATCGTCGGCACTGAGACAGAGCCGCTCTCGGTCTTGAATAGATCGTCGGTCACGTTGTAGAACTCGCGCGGGGCACGCCAGTTGTAGGGCCCATGCGAACGGACACCGGCTCCGTCTGTCGAACTGGGCTGGTAGCGTCTTGTTGGTTCAAGCTCGGCCATCAGCTTGCGCAGATCCGCGTCGATCTCCGGCGGCGGAAAGCCTTCGTTGCGTGCGCACCAGAGGGCTATCGATGGATGGTTGCGGAAGCGCAGAATCTTTTCCCGAACGTTGGCTATGTAAGTGTCGACGTCGGTCGGGTCGGGGCCGTCGGTGGGATTAGGCTGGAAGAACTCGTCCCAAACCAGAATGCCGTACTTGTCGCATAGTTCGTAGAAATCCTCACTCGTGCTCTGGCCCACCCAGTTGCGAATCAGATTCAGATTGGCCAACTGGTGCATGCGGATCTGGGCTTCGAGCCGCTCGCGCGGAATACGCTTCAGCGCCTCATCCAATCCCCAGTTGCCGCCGCGAATGAAGATGGGAACGCCGTTCACCGAGAAGGTCAGCGTGTCGGCGCCAGGAACCGAGTAAGTAATCTTCCTGACGCCAAAGCTCACGTCCTGAGCGTCGGATTCCTTGTTATCGACCTTAAAGCTCAAATGAAGCTTGTAAAGATTTTGCGGCCCGTAGCCGTTTGGCCACCACAGGCGCGGGTGCTCGATGTGCAGGGCCGGCGTGCTCTTGGTGTCGAAGCTGACAAGCTGTTTGCTGTGCGCTGCCACAGTGACCGGCTGCTCGAACGCGATCTCCTCGATATTGCCCGAGAGTACACCCGTCATCGGCACGTCGCTGACATTCTCGACCGTGGCCTGAATCGCCACATCGGTCGAGTCCGTGCTGGGCAGGGGAAGATCGGTCGTGACCAGCGGATCCTTCACCAGGACCGGGCCGGTCGCCGAGAGAACGACCTTCTGCCAGATGCCCGTATCGCGGTCGCGAATCGCCGGAATCCAATCCCAGCCGATGGTCGAGAGAAAGGTCGGTCCGTCGCTGGCCGTGATGCCGCCGTTCTTTCCCATACCGGCGCGCAGCGTGTGTTCATGCGGGTCGCCGGGGTGAGGCTCGGGCGTTACCAGCACGGCCACAGCGGCCTTGCTGCCCGGCTTCACATTGTTCGTGATGTCGAAGACGCCGCGGACGAATGCGCCGCGCATTGTGCCTACCTGCGCGCCGTTGACCCAGACGATTGCAGAGTAGTTGATGCCTTCGAAGTTCAGCCAGACACGGTCCCCGGCGTAGGATTTCGGAACGTCGACCAGCGTACGGTACCAATACGATGTGCGATTCAGGCTCTCCGGAATCACCTCCGGCCGGTTGTTCTCCCCATAAAGCGGCTCGGGATAGACGTGATTGTTCACGAGAGTCGTGAGCACGGTCCCTGGAACCGTGGCATCGAACCACCCGGTGGTCACGAAGCCCACGGCCGAAACCTCCGCACCGGCTTGCGGCACTTTCGCTACATCCTGCAACTGCCATCCGGCAGCGAGCACGACAGGCTCGACGGGCTCTGGTTTCTTCGGCAGCAGAGCGGTCAATCGAGCGGGAAGCGCAACTGCCAACGGCACCCATATCAACAGCGCCAAAGATAAAATGAAGAATCGACGAAAACGAATCTGCAAGGGATCTGCTCCTTGGGGAACTCCCCAATAAAGGCCGAATGGATTTTTCTCCCCGAACAGACGGATTATAGTCGCTGGGGCGGTCTCGGATGCCTATTTGCCTCATCCCGTCGATAATGAAGATATGCAATTTCAGCGTTCCTCCGGCGTCCTTCTTCATATCAGCTCTTTGCCATCCAACGGAGGCATCGGCGACCTGGGCCCTGCCGCGCATGAGTTTCTGGAGTTTCTCGCCGCCGCCAAGCAGCATGTGTGGCAGGTTCTGCCGCTTTGCCCGACCGGCTACGGCAACTCGCCTTATGCGGGCACCTCGGCATTTGCGGGCAATCCCTTCCTGATCAGCCTTGAACTTCTCGCAGAGTGGGGCTGGATCGCACCGGAGCGCATCGGCGGACTCTCCGGGTCTGGAGGGCCGGTGAACTTTGAAGAGATCGAGGTTCGCAAGGTCAGGCTGCTCGACGAAGCGGCGGGAAATTTTCTCGACCGCGGACCTTCCGCTAGTTCTGAGTCGCAACTGGGCGCCCAGTGGACACAGTATGAAGAGTTCTGCCGCGTCGAAGCTGCGTGGCTTGCCGACTATGCCCTTTACTCTGAGTTTCGCCGCCAGTTCGACACGGGAGCCTGGACCGTATGGCCTGAGCCGGTGCGCCGCCGAGACCCGCAGGTGCTGGCCCAAGCCGCGACCCTTCATGCCCGACGCATCGCCGAGGTGCAGGTCTTGCAATTCGCGTTCTCGCTCCAGTGGAACAGACTGCGCGAGGCCGCGGCTGTGAATGGGATTCGCATTATGGGCGATCTGCCCATCTTCGTCAACATGGACTCGGCCGACGTTTGGGTTCACCCGGAACTCTTTGAGATCGACGAGGAACTTCAGCCGATCCGCATCGCCGGCGTGCCGCCCGACTACTTCTCGCCGACCGGCCAGCGCTGGGGCAATCCGCTCTATCGCTGGGATCTGATGGCGGCCAACGGATTCAAGTGGTGGATCGACCGCATCCGCCGCGTGCGCCAACTCTACGACATCATTCGCCTCGACCACTTCCGCGGCTTCGAGGCCTACTGGGCCATTCCAACCGCGGAGGAGACGGCCGTGAATGGCGAGTGGGTCAAGGCGCCGGGTCTCGAACTTTTCCGTGCTCTGGAGAGCGCGCTTGGGACCTTGCCGCTGGTGGCCGAGGATCTGGGCCTCATTACTCCCGAAGTCATCGCGCTCAGGGAAGAGTTGCATCTTCCGGGCATGAAGGTCCTTCAGTTCGGCTTCGGCGACAAGGGCTCGCACATACATTTGCCCCATCGCTTCATCCCCGGCACGGCGGCTTACACGGGAACGCACGACAACAACACAACGCTGGGCTGGTGGCAAACAGCTTCGGAGGCCGAGCGCAGCGCGGTCGAAACTTATGTGGGTCCGGTTGCGGCAAGTCCGGTCTGGGCGCTGATTCGGGCGATGGAGTCCAGCGTCGCAGAGGTAGCTATCGCCCCGGCGCAGGATCTGCTCGAACTCGGTTCCGAGGCCCGCATGAATACTCCGTCTGTCGCCGCCGGAAACTGGAGTTGGCGCGCCCCGGAAAAGGCCTGGACCCCGGAGTTAGCCGCAAAGCTGGCGGCGATCGCCGAGATGACCGACCGCGAGAACGATCCGCTGGGCGAACCGGAGGATGAAGCGGCGACCTGAAGCTGGAATGCGAGGTCGTTCACAGTTTCACAGTTACACAGGAAATAGGGGGGGGGTGGGGGGTACCCCTTTTTTCAACCGGTGGATTGGCTGCTTGGTTTGGCGACTACCGCCGGGCAGGTGCGTGCGAGGACGCCCGCACGACAGCCGGTCTGGAGACCGGCGCTACAATCCGGCGATTAACAAATATGCGGTCACTCGACTCGACGGCGTCAGAGGCAGAGTGAGTTCTTCTGACTGCTTTCATTATGCGACGACAAACCATAATTATCTGCAAGCACCTGCGGTGCGGCTATACGCTCGCTATTCGCTCGCATGGGGCTTGCGGTATCTCACCCATTCGCTGGAAAAATGCGAATGGCGGGGGCACACGGCAACGACCGGGCTGGAAAGGTTCGCGGCTTCCCAGGTCTCAAAGGCGGGACCTGGGGCACCCGGCTTTTTGGATCGATTGGGCAGGTGCGAATTTGGGGCCGTAAACTCCGTTCACTCTGGTGGTAAGAGGGGAAGAGTCAGGTTTTGGGCGGCTGTGGGGCGGCTGCGGGGGGCCTTCTTGAAGGTGGCGTCGCGGCGGTGGAGAGGGTATTCGGGCTGGCGGCCATCGAGAATCTGCTGGATGGTGAGAATTTGCAGCTTGGGGTAGGTGGTGCCGTCGGTTGATTTGTAGAATCCGGCTTCTGCGGCCTCCTTGAGCATGGGTTTGGTTGGCGGGTCAAAAGTTAGAAAGACGCCGATCTCGGCTTTTTCGCGGGTGAGCACGCCGACGAGATCACGAACCTGGGGCACGGAGACACCGCCCGCCTTGACTGAGAAGACGATCTGCTTGGATTGGCCGGAGTCGTCGTCGTGGAAGTAGAGGCGGCCATCGATGCCGCGGTCGGCGCCTCGCCTGTTACTGTCCGCCACGCGCGCGTCGCAAAGCCCAAGCGACCAAGCTTGGAATTGGAATTTATCCTGCTCGGCCAGGGCAGCTGCTCCGGCGTAATCCGTTGGCTCTCCGATCACGTCATAGGTGGATTTGATTTCCGGGCCAAAGCTGTCGGTGAGGCGCTTCTTGATGAGGCCGATGGCGAGGTGTGTGATGTCGATGCCGATCCAGCGGCGGTTGAGGCGTTGCGCGACCTGAACTGTTGTTCCGCAGCCGCAGAAGGGGTCGAGAACTACATCGCCTTCATTGGAGCTGGCTTTGAGGATTCGTTCGAGGAGGGCTTCGGGCTTTTGGGTGGGGTAACCGAGGCGCTCTCCATTACTGCTTATTCCTCGAAGCATCGGTATGTCATCCCAGAAATCCTGAACAGAGACGCCTTTGCTCTCATCCAAATAACGCTTCTCATAAACCATACCGGATTTCGAATAAACCAGACGGCCTTCAGAATCGAGTTTTTCCATGCGCTCTTTTTTGTATCGCCAATATCTCGTTATTCCTTTCCACTCATAATGTGGGTTTCCTTTTGCTGCTCCGCCAGGACCAGTAACATCTGCTTTATTAAATCGCCGACCTGTTCCCTCTTCGATGTTTCTATACCAAGAATCTTTCGTTTTTTCAGACAATGGCATGTAAAGTGAATTAAATTGCGGATCATTTCCCGCGCTGAAGTAGAGAAGCACATCGTGAATCCGCCCGAAATGCTTTGCGCCTTGCTTTCCGTCGCTGTGTGCATCCGATCTCTTCCAAATGATTTCATTCCTAAAGAACTGCGGACCAAATATTGCGTCCATCAATATCTTCAGGTAGTGGCTGGCGGTGGGATCGCAATGGAGATAGATGGAGCCGGTCTCTTTGAGCACGCGGCGGAGTTCGACGAGGCGCGGGGCCATCATGGCGAGATAGGCCATCATGTCGGAGTTGCAGAGGAAGGTCTTGAAGGCGCGAAGGGCGTCGGCTACGCGGCCGCCCTGTTCGACGATCTGTTCGTAGGCGCGCTGGGCGTCGATGTTCCACTCCCATGTGTCTTCAAAGGCGTGAATCTGGGAGCTGGATTGCGAACCGTCTTTTTCGGCGAAGAGGACGTTGTAGTCCTGACGTGAGTTGAAGGGCGGGTCGAGATAGACGAGATCGACCGACTCATCCTTGACATAGCGGTGAAGGACATCAAGATTGTCACCGTAATAGAGCTTGTTCTTCTCAGTAGCCACGGGATTGGCTTGAGATTACCACAGCCACCTGCGGTGGGGCAGACGGCGCTTGCGCGCCATGGGGTTCGTGGTATCCCAGGTCCCAAAGGCGGGAGCTGGGGCACCCGGCTCTTGCAGGGGAATCGCATGAACGATATTCCGATGACAGTTTCGCCGTTTGCGCCGCCCCTACGGGGCTGAAGGACAATTGTGTCCTCCTTCCCCACGCTGAAGCGCGGGGCTAACGACCGTTGCGCCTCCGGCGCGATAGAAAAGTCAATCCGCACCGCTGAGCCTCCGACGCGATAGAAAAGTCAATCTGCACCGTTGCGTCTGCGGCGCGGTAGGGATGCCGGCCAACTAAAATCATTCCCGCAATTGCCTGGTTATGTTACCCCTGTGCTTTCTCGATGCGACCAACCTTGCTATCCTTGCTTGCAGATGGAAACTCCCGCGATTCAAACGCATGGACTCACGCGGCGCTTCGGTGAGCTGACGGCTGTTGAAGATGTAACCTTGAGTGTTGCTCCGGGGCAGTTCTTCGGTTTTCTGGGGCCAAACGGGGCAGGGAAGTCGACCACGATCAAGATGCTCACCGGCCTGTTGGAGCCAACATCAGGCGCCATTGAGATCCTGGGCCAACCGTTCAGTTCCACCGCGCTCGAGCTGAAGCGCCAGATCGGCGTGGTGCCTGAAGGCATGGCGCTGATGGGCCGTCTTACTGCTCCGGAGTTTCTTCACTTCGTGGGCCGCATGTATGGGCTGGACAAAGCGACCACTCGCCAGCGAACGGATGAGCTGCTCGACTTTATGCAACTGGCGAATGAAAGCCGCAAGCTGGTCACAGACTTCTCCCACGGAATGCAGAAGAAGCTGGCCATGGCCGCGGCGGTGATTCACGGGCCCAAAGTCCTATTCCTGGATGAGCCTTTCGAGGGCGTCGACGCCATTGCCGCCGGCATGCTGAAGAGCATGTTGCAGGGGATGCTGAATCGCGGGGCGACGATCTTTCTGACGACGCATGTGCTCGAAATTGTCGAGCGGCTTTGCAGCCATGTTGCCATTATCAGTCAGGGGCGGCTGGTGGCGAATGGCTCGATCAGCGAGTTGCGCGCAGGGGTGGCCAGCACGCTGCCGGGCTCGGGCGAAGAGCAACGGTTGACGCTCGAAGAGATCTTCCTATCGATCGTGGGCGCGGGTGGTCAGTTGGAGCCGCAGCAGGAGCTTTCATGGCTCGCATAGGCGGGGCTGGCGGCATGTTGAGCGCCTCCGCTCGCGGGCAATACGCGGCGATGATCGGCCTGCGCTGGCGCATCTTCATCAACGGCTTGCGCTCGAAACTGGGCGCGGTTGAACTGGGTGTGCGCACGGTGATGGTGTTGATCTATGCCGGCCTGGGGTTGGGAGCGGGCGCGCTGATCGGCGTGGGCGCGTATTTTGTGGCCTCGAACGGCCAGTGGCAGTTTCTGCCGATTCTGTTTTGGGCGATGTGCCTCCTCTGGCAAATGATTCCGGTGATGCTGGCTTCGCTGCAGGAACAGTTCGATTTGAGCATCCTGCTGCGTTTTCCGGTTGGCTTCGGATCTTACTGTTTGCTGTACGTGGCGTTTGGGCTGGTCGATGTCTCGACGATTCTGGGCGCACTTTGCAGCCTGGGCATCTGGATCGGAATTACAGTGGCGCGGCCGAATCTCTCTGCCTGGACGGCGTTGGGCCTTGTTGTGTTTGCGCTGTTTAATATCCTGCTGGTGCGAGCCGTCTTTGCCTGGATCGACCGCTGGCTTGCACAGCGCAAGACGCGGGAGATTGTGGGTGCGGTTTTCATGCTGCTGCTGATGAGCCTGCAATTGCTCAATCCGGCGCTTCACCAGAGGCGTCATCAAGGGCGCGCCACTCCGCAGGCACGATATGAGAGCTATCGCAGGTTGGCGACCGAGTTTGGCCCATGGCTGAGGACGGTGGACGCAGTGCAGCGGTGGCTTCCGCCGGGGCTAGCGGCGCAGGCGGTGAACGAGGCTGGCGAGGCGCAGCCGGCACAGGCATTGGGATCGCTGGGCCTGCTTGGGCTGTATGCGATGGCTGCGGGAGTTCTCTTAGCGGGGCGTCTGCGAAGCGAGTATCACGGCGAGAATCTGGGCCAGGCACCGAAGCGGAGCAAAGCGGCGACAAATCAGAATAAAAACAGAGCCGATCTGGCGCGGCGCGAGCGGGGAGATGGGCCGGCCGGCTCGGGACCCATCGCCGCTGTGATCGAAAAGGATTTGCGCAGCTTGATGCGCACCTTGCCGCTGCTTTGGGCGCTGGGGATGCCGGTATTGATGGTGCTGATTATTGCAAGCCTCTTTCGCAATGGTTCCGGCGCCGTGAGTCCCTTTCCGTATGCGCTGCCGATGTGCGTGGCCTACGCTTTGCTGGGGTTCACACAGTTGTTTTATAACAATCTGGGCGCTGAGGGAGCGGGGATTCAACTGCTCTTTCTTTCTCCTACGCCGATCCGGTCCGTGATGCTGGCGAAGAATCTATTTCACGCGTTGCTCTTCGGCCTGGACGCCATGCTGGCCGCGTTCTTATCCACGTTGAGGCTGGGACAGCCCGGCGGCATGATGGTCGTTGCAACGGCGGCGTGGCTGCTCTTCGCGTTATTTTGCGATCTGGCGGCGGGCAATATACTTTCGCTGGTCATGCCTTATCGCATCAATCCGGGCCGGATCTCGCGACAACGCGGCTCGCAGGCCAACGCGCTGATCAGCCTGCTGATTCAGTTGGTCGTCATGGGAGTGGGCGCAATGGTCTTTGTGCTCTGCTGGTATTTGGACAGGCCGTGGTTGGCCGTGCCGATTTTTATCTTTCTGGCCATAGGAGCTTTCATCGTCTGGCTGCGCGTGCTCGGCAACATCGGAGGAATCGCCAACCGGCGCAAGGATGCGCTGATTGCGACGCTGATGAAGAGTAACTGAACGGGGGAGCGGCGTTCGTTCTTCATTCGACGGTCGCGCGACGCGTTCGCTGGAATCGATAAGTGTTCCGAGACCATGAGTGCACGTTAGCAATGCAATCTTCTTTTTTGTAATGTATTGACCAGAAATTTGATAAGCGCGCTCGTATAATGCGAGCATTCACCGGTACCGTTCCCGGCGCGAGGGAGGGCTTCGCGTCACTCTTCCTTATGCGGCAAGCTGGCAATCGGAAACAAGGCAGCCGGTCGGAAGGGGTCCATGGGAAGAGGTGCGCTTTGCCTTGCGGTTTTACTCTTGGTTTGTGCGCAGGGCCATGCGCAGGCGGCCTTGCTCATGGAAGAGCCTTACGGCTTTTTCGGCGCATTGAACCCCACCGGCCACGATGCCGTCTACTTTGCGCGCATCTGCGCCGAAACTCCTATCGAGCTGCGCCGATGCGCGGCGGGCGAACCAGGCTCGGTCTTCACGCGCTACCAGGGAATCGCCGGCTACGATTGGGTGGCCATGCCGCTGATTGCCTATCTTTATTCTGTCGAAGATCCATCCGCGGTTCCCGACCACGTCGATCGTAAGACCGTGACTCGCCTGCGCGAGCAATATCACGAGGCTCATCTGCTGAGCCTGGGATCGAATCTGCCGGAGGGCGGCACGTTCCAGCGAGGGTGGAACCAGTTAGTGGGCGTGGCCTACGATCGCCGGATGTATGCATTCCGGTTTGCGACTACCGAAGAGCAAGACAATTCACTGATCGCGAAGATGAACAGCGGGGCCAACCACTCCCATTACAGCCTGTTGTTTTGGAACTGCGCAGATTTTTCCAGTGCGATTTTGAACTTCTATTTTCCGCACACATTTCGGCGCAGCCCGATTCCCGACGCGGGCATCACCACTCCCATGCAGGTTACGAACGAACTGGTTCGCTACGCACGCCGACACCCTGAAATTGATTTGTCGGTGCTCGCGATTCCGCAGGTTCCCGGCTACCGTGGACACAGCAGGCCGAACAAGGGGATTGTTCAATCGCTCGTTGTTCGCGGTTATTTCATTCCGCTCGCAGTGATGTGTCCTGCGTGCGCTGGAGCAGTGCTGGCCGATTGGCTCGCGTGGGGGCGATATCCCCTTCGTCTCGAACCTGCACTCACTCTCGCGCCCGTGGATATGACTCCGCTGACATCCCTTGACGGGATGGTTGTGTCGCAAAATCCGCAAAGCATTCTCGCACCTGCGGAGCCAGGGTTTCCGGTTCCACTGAGAGAGTGGCGCGGTCCTTGATGAAAATGAAGGCAGGATCTTTCCGGAAGGATTGCCAACCGCGTGGGTTACTCTTCGCGTGCGCCTAGAGTTGCTTCGCTGCCTTCTTTTTTGCCCGTCGAACTTTGGCCCAGCGCTTTTGCTGAGCAGCGGCGATCCTGGCTCGACCCTCATCGCTCATGCGGCCCCGTGCGGCTTTCTTTGCTGGCCCTTTCGTTCCCTTGGCTGTCTTGGCTGCGATCGCCTTGGTCTTTGGTGCGACAGCTTCACTTTTCAAACATAAGGCGTGCGCCTTCTGCAGGGCTTTAATGCCGCGCTCGATTTCAGCCATCAATTGTTTCGTGCTCATTCAAAATCCTCCTTGATAAGTTTACACGAGGTGGTCCTATGGTTATCAGGAATGCAGTCCCTCGATGTGATGCGGTCACCTCTGAAGTTACTTGGCAGCGCCTATAACGCGATTCAGAGCGATGGGCCTCTCATCAGATCGATGAACCAGGCGGCGGTGAGGTATGCTGCTGCTGGACCATATGCGGAGTTACTTGCGCGGAGTAAGTTGCTCTCGCTGTTGCGCGATTTTTCGTCAGCAGTGCCGCGCATCTTTCGAATCGTGACAAAGGAATCCGAGAAGAATGAAGAACGCGCAATCGAAACTCGAGCTCGTGGCTGCTCTGCTCGACGAAGAAAATATTCTTTCTTTGGCAACGGCGGGTGAAGATGGTGAGGCTTCGGTGGCGCCGCTGTTCTACATCGCGGGCAAAGACCTCTCGCTCTACTGGCTCTCCTCGGAGCGCAGCCGACACAGTTTGAATCTTAGAAAGTCGCGCGCCGCGGCTGTCACGATTCATCGCAACACATCGCGTTGGAAAGAGATTTGCGGCGTGCAGATGCGCGGCGTGGTCGAGAAAGTGATCGGGCCAAAGCGGCGCAGCGAACTGATCGAGGCGTATTGCGAGCGATTCAAGCTGGGACGGGTGGTTCGCCTCGCTGTCCGGCAAAGCGGCTTGTACGTCTTTCAGCCGGATTTTGTGCGCTACATCGATAATGCGAGAGGCTTCGGCTCTAAATTCGAACTGACGCGCGGGCTGACAGGATGGATTGTCACGAGGCGTTGAGGTCTCGGGCAAAAAATCGTCCGAATCTCAGACTCACAGCCACGCGCCAAGAGCGCCGGCTCTGAGCACGACCCGGCTCATTACTTTAGTTCCACAGTGTTGGAGTTTTCGTAATCATAATAGGTTAGTATCTTATTTTGCACCAAAGATCATCTGCCCTGTGGAAAACATCCGCAATACTCACCTGATTCTGAAAAAAATGAGTTTCGTACTCTTTCCAAAATGGTTTTTTGGCCGATAGCGATCAAAGAAGGAATCTGTACCAAGATTTTGTGGACCGGCAGCGGGCTTTGGCTGAACCGGCTTCGTAGACTGACATCATCATCCACTTGAGCGGGCAGGTACTTATGGTAGTCAAAACGCAAAGCAAGGGACGCGGAGTCACTGGACTTCATGTGGGCGTGAACAACGTTCGGCGCTATTTCCCAAAGAGTGTCTCAAGCATCGAGTTGGTTCTGGATCATCTTCAAATTGAGTGCGGACTGAAGCCGGCGTTCTGGCACGGCGAGCCGGAGATCTTCGATCCGCGGCTGTGCGCGTGGCTGGAATCCCGGCATATGCACTCTAAGCCGAATCGGGCTTCTGTACCAATGGCCATGATTCCCGAGGGAAAGAACTCTTTCCGGCTGCAGCCGATTCGGCTGAACGGACAGGTCAGCGACAAAATTTCTCCGCGTGTCGCTGCCTGAGCCCGAGGCGCGGCGACGGCTCACAACCATCGTGCAGCGATGCTGCACGGTGTCCTCACATCCCTCCTTTTGCCATGTCCCTGTCAGTTGATAGACTCGGGATTGAATGACAACCAAGCAACTGCAAGAGATCATTGAAAGTTCCTTTGCTGCCGGCGCCGCGGCCTCTGGGGCCGTGGGCGATAACACGGCCATGACGGCTTTTCTGGCTCTGAGAGCGGCCTTGGAAACGGGCGAAGTGCGCGCCGCCTCGCCCGATACCGCTTCGCCGTCGGGTTGGCGAGTGAACGCGTGGGTCAAACAAGGCATCCTGCTGGGTTTCCGCCTTGGCGTTCTGGAGGAATTTCCTGCGCCGGAACTTTCTGTTCGAGGCTCAGGACTTTCTTTTGTGGACAAGAGCACTTATCCAGTGCGCCATTTTGCCGCGGCCGATGGCGTGCGCGTGGTTCCAGGCGGCTCCTCGGTGCGCTCCGGCGCATATGTCGCCCGCGGCGTGGTCTGCATGCCGCCCATGTACATCAATGCCGGCGCCTGGGTGGACGAGGGAACCATGGTGGATTCTCATGCGCTGGTCGGCTCATGCGCACAGGTTGGCAAGCGAGTGCATTTGAGCGCGGCGGCACAGATCGGCGGAGTGCTGGAGCCGATCAACGCCACTCCTGTGGTCGTCGAAGATGACGTGCTGGTAGGCGGCAACTGTGGCGTCTATGAAGGAACCGTCGTCCGCAAGGGAGCGGTGCTTGCCGCAGGCACCATTCTCACTCGCGGAACTCCCGTTTACGATCTTGTGAATGGTACGGTCCTGCGCGCTACCGCCGAACTTCCGCTCATCATTCCTCAGAATGCCGTAGTCGTTCCCGGCTCCCGCGCCGTCAGCAAAGGCAAAGGACAGGAATGGGGCCTGAGCATTTATGCGCCGGTGATTGTGAAGTACCGCGACGACAAGACGGACCTGAGTACGGCGCTCGAAGAGTTACTCCGCTAACACTTACATCTCCGCGCTCTCGGCGACCGAGCCAGTGCGAGTTGTAGACTGTTTGAAACCATGCCCAGTCAAAACGGGAAACCGCAACTGATCCATTGGGGTGTCGTTGGACCGGGCCGCGCCGGTGCGCGCTTTGCTGAGGGCCTGCGCGCTGTCGAGAATGCCGCACTCGATGCCGTTTGGGGCCGCAACCACGAGAAGGCCCGCGACTATGCGCTACAGTTTTTAGTTCCGCAGGCGCTCGACTCGCTGGAACAACTTTTGGCCACCAACATCGACGCCATTTATGTGGCGACTCACCCGGACAGCCACGCGGAGCTTTGCATTCAGGCGCTGAAGGCTGGCAAACATGTTCTCTGCGAGAAGCCGGCGGCCCTGAACGAGCGCCAACTGAATGAAGTGCTGAACGTAGCCTGCCGCAACGACCGCATTTTTATGGAGGCTATGAAGCCGCCATTCTTCCCGCTCTATCAGCGGCTTCGCGAACATTTAGCCGCGGACCCGATTGGCCCGGTGGGCTTTGTGCGCGCAGGCCACGCCGACGCCACATTGCCTCCGGAGTACCCTTTACATTTTGCGGAGTTGGGGGGCGGAGGCATCATGGGCATCGGACCCTACGAGGCCTTTCTGGCGCTCGATTGGCTCGGGGAGCTGAGGCGCGTGCAGACCATGGGCCGGGTGGGCGCCGCGGGTGTCGATACGCTCGCACTCTTCCAATCCGAGCACGAACACGGCATGGCCCAGTTGCATACTGGCCTCGATCTACTTAGTCGCGGCGACGCTCTGCTCTCTGCTCCCGGCGGCTACGTCCTGTTGCATGCCAACTGGTGGAACCCGCGCCGGGCGACCGTGCATTATCTCGATGGAAGAGAAGTCGAACTCGACGAGCCTTACACTGCCGGCGGTTTCAACTACGAGACGGCACACTTTTGCCAATTGCTCCGCGAGGGCAAACGCGAAAGCCCGGTGATTCCGCACGCTCTCTCGCTCAGCATGGCCCGTCTGCTTGAAGTCGCGCGCACAGCTCTCGGTGTCCGCTTCCCCGGCGAACCACCTGCGCCACCTGCGGTGGGGCCAGCGGCCTTCGGCTCTAATGCGCTAAATAAAAGCGCGGAATAGCAGTCCGCTGCAGAGTTACGGTACCGTGATGACCACCTTGCCCACCTGCTGGTTCGACTCCAGGTAACGGTACGCCTCCACCGTCTGCTTAAGTGGAAAAGTCTTGGCGATCTTTGGTAAGAAGCGTCCGTCCAGCAGCCGATCGAAGATATATCTTTTTGCGCCATCGAGCAGCGCAGGTACAGCCTTGATCTCGTAAATTGAGTAGGCGCGCATGGATAACGCCTTGCGAAACGCCGCGAAAAGAGGGAAGGGCGTGGGCTCTGGCGAGAGAGCCCCATATTCGATGAGGATGCCGCCAGGGGTTGCGGCGAGGGCTAACTGCTCAACAAAAGGCCCTGCAACCGGATCGAAGGTCACTCGAACTCCTTTGCCGGCGGTGATCTCCTCAACGCGGGCCACATAGTCCTCCTCGTCGGTTACGATCACGTGATTCGCGCCTAGCTCCAGCAATTCGGCTCGCTTTGCCGGGGTGCGCGTCACTGCAATCGCTGTCGCGTCCGAATCCCGCGCGACTTGAATTGCCGCCAGTCCGACGCTTGAGGATGCCGCGGGGATGGACACGAAATCCCCTGTCTTCACGCTGCCCAAATGCACCAGCGCGCCGTATGCGGTAGTGAGTTGCATCCAAGCGGCCGCCGCTTGGATCGGTGTCAGATTCGCCGGATATTCGGCCAGCTCCTCAACCGGAACGATGGCCTCTTCCCCCAGTGAGCCGTACCGGTTATGCGAGTAACCGGGAATGGTTGCAACGGACTTTCCAACCCAACTCTTGTCCACGCCCTCGCCAGCCTCTTCCACAATGCCGGCAACCTCGTTTCCGAGACGCGAAGGAAGCTGCGCCTCTTCAAGATATCTGCCGTGGTAATACATTGAGTCGGCTCGATTGAGACCCACTGCCTGAACGCTAAGCCTCACCTCTCCCTTCGCCGGTTTTTGAGTGGGAAGCTCTTCCAGCTTGAGGTTCTCCGGTCCACCCAGACTGTGAAAGCGAACGATTGTGGGCATAATACCTCCTGGGCACATTCGATGAATAACCGGCAAGCGAGGGTGCAATTTGAAAGGGTGAAGTCCCGCGCTCGACCCAGATTCCGCGTCTTCTTTTTGGGCGCGGACATGCCGAAGGCGGTGCCGCACCGCAGGTGGTGGTAGCATCGAAGATGACAGATGCAAACTAAAAAACTGAAGATCATTCCTTTAGGCGGGCTCGGCGAGTTTGGCATGAACTGCCTGGCGATCCGTTGGGAAGATGACATTATCGTGATCGATGCCGGGCTGATGTTCCCGGAATCGGAGTTGCTGGGAGTGGATATCGTGGTTCCCGATATCACCTACCTGGTTGAAAACAAGGCGCATGTCCGCGCCATCATCCTCACCCACGGCCACATGGATCACATCGGCGGCCTGCCCTGGATACTGTCCGAGATCAAGGTTCCGGTTTACGCCACTGAGTTCACGTTGGCTTACGTCGAGGGCAATCTCGAAGAGCATCAATTGCTCGACGAGACCGAGTTGATCGAGATCGTTCCCAAGGAAAAGTTCACCATCGGCCCTTTCATTATTGAGCCGATCCATGTGACGCACTCGATTGTCGATGCTGTTTCGCTGGCTATCGAAACTCCGGTCGGCGTCATCGTCCACACAGGGGACTTCAAGATCGATCTTGCGCCACTGGACGGCAAATCCTTCGACCTGCACACCTTTGCCGAGTACGGCAAGCGAGGAGTGCTGGCGCTGTTGCAGGACTCGACCAACGTCGACCGCTCCGGCTACACACCGAGCGAAACGGCGGTAATTCCGCGCCTCGACGAGATCTTTTCGCGCACGAAGAAGAAGCTGTTCTTCAGTTGCTTCTCCTCGTCGGTCTACCGCATTCGCATCGCACTCGATCTGGCCCGCCAGCATGGGCGCAAGGTGGCCGTCGTTGGCCGGTCCATGATGGAGTCGACCGAGATCGCACAGGATCTGGGTTACATCGATATTCCCAATGGCTTGATTATCAATCCCGGCCAGATGCGCGACTATGCGCCTGAGCAGTTGATGGTGTTGATCTCGGGCACGCAGGGCGAGCCGATGAGCGCTCTCAGCCGCGCCGCTGTTGACAACCACAAGCACGCCCACATCGACGCGGGCGACACGGTGGTTCTCAGTTCGCGCGTCATTCCCGGCAACGAGAAAAGTATCTTTCGGGTGATCGATCATCTCTATCGCCGCGAAGCGAATGTGATTTACGACAACGGCTCGAATGGCCTCATTCACGTCAGCGGCCACGGCTCGCAAGAAGAGCAGCGCCTGCTCATCAATCTCTTGCGGCCAAAGTTCTTCATTCCGGTGCATGGCAACTATGGCAATCTGCGCAAGCATGCCCAACTCGCCATGGATACCGGCGCCATCGAACATGCCATCGTGATCGAAGACGGGGACGTGCTTGAACTCGACCAGAAAGACGCGCGCAAAAAAGATAAAGTAACCACCGGTCGCGTGCTCATCGATTCAGGCTCGAATAACGACGTGGTCGAAGATATGGTTCTCCGCGACCGCCGCATTCTGTCTGAGGACGGCGTGGTGTTGGCGGTCCTGGCCATCAACAAACGCACCGGCAAAGTGGAACAGCAGCCCGAGGTCGTGATGCGCGGTTTTGGCGGTGCGGACATCACCGAGCAAGCCCGTGAAGTCGTACTCAAAACGCTCGACGGCCTTACAACTCTGGAAAAATCCGACTACGGCATGGTGAAAGAAAAGGTTCGCGCCGAGTTAAAGCGATTGATACAGAAGACCACGGGACGACGGCCGATGATCATGCCGGTGATTCTGGAAATCTGATCGGCGTTTGGTGTAAGGGGGTTCTAAAACAGATCCGGGTGCCTGGTCCGGATTCTCGGACCTGGGAAACCTCGAACCTCTGCCCTGCCTCTTTCATCGGGTAGACCAATCTCCGCCCCCCTCGAAGCGATTGCAGACAATTAACCTCCGATGCCGCACAATAAAGAAACGTTTGCATCCGCGGCGCAAAGGGAGGCTGCGAGGAACAGTTCCGCCAGAGATGGGTACCCCACCCCCCCCTGTTTTCCTGTGTAACTGTGAAACTGTGATGGAAATCATTATTTCGACCCTGGCTTTTGAGGCGAGTGTTCGTAGCAGATAATCAGGTCATGGCAAACGAATTGGTTTCCATCGCCGAAATCCGCGCGGCGTCCGACCGTATCGCGCACATCGCCGTCAAAACTCCGCTCGTGCAAGCGCAATTTCCCCGCATCTCCGGCTACGGAACCCGCAAACAAATCTGGCTCAAGGCTGAAAGTCTTCAGCCCATTGGCGCATTCAAGATTCGCGGCGCGGCCAATAAGATCCTGCAACTCACGCCCGATGAAATAGCCCGCGGAGTTATCACCTACTCAAGCGGCAACCATGCGCAGGGCGTAGCCTACGCTGCTCGCGAAGTCGGCGCTAAAGCGGTGATCGTCATGCCCTCGAATGCGCCGGCCATCAAGAGAGCGGCCACGATTGCTCTCGGTGCGGAGGTTGTCGATGTGGGTGGAGCGTCGAGCGAACGGCTGGCCGTCGCCGAACAACTGGTTCGCGAACACGGCTACGTCGTCATTCCGCCGTACGATGACGAGCAGATTATCGCAGGGCAGGGAAGTTGCGGCCTCGAAATAGTCGAGCAACTCCCCGATGTAGACCTGGTGCTTGCGCCAGTCTCCGGTGGCGGCCTTCTCAGCGGAGTCGCCACAGCAGTCAAACAACTGAACCCCAAAGCAAAGGTCTTCGGCGTTGAACCTGAATTGGCCGGTGACGCATCGGAGAGCTTTCGGGCAGGCGTAATTGCTACATGGCCGGCGGAGTTGGTCAGCCGGACCATCGCCGACGGCCTGCGCACGCAGAGTGTCGGTGTGCGCAACTTCGCCCACATCCAGGCCTTCGTCGACGGTGTCCTCACCGTGACCGAAGCCGAGATTCGCGCCGCCGTGCGTGCGATCGTCGCCGCGACGCGCCTCGTTCCCGAGCCGAGCGGGGCTGTTGCCACCGCTGCTCTGCTCTTCCACGCCGCAGAGCTTCCGCGCTACACCAATGCTGTAGCGGTGGTGAGCGGCGGCAATATTGCGCCAGAAATGTTGGCCGAGATTCTTATCGAACGTTCAAATTAACGATGTGAAGGCGCGTTGAGGTTCGTGGTATCCCACCCTGGCGGCAAAAACAACTACGCCGCAAGGATGGGGCACCCAGGTGGGTCTAGAGGCAGATTGGGGTTTCAGGTTTCCTACCCATTCGCCAGAGAGAGGGCGAATGGATAGGGCACGGAGCTTTGTGGTTGATCCGCTCACGGAAAGCGCGCTGTTACGTCGTTCGACTATGATTTTCAATGTGATGAAACCTCGCATCTTTCTTACCACGAAACTCGGTTTCCGAAGCGTCGCTCTTGCCCTGGCTCTGACCTGCGCCGCGTTGTCCGCACACGCCGACAAGAAGCCACAGCAGTTGGAAAAGCCCGTTGCCGGCCCGCGCGCCACGGCACTCCGCGTGACCTGGCTCTACATCGCGCCTGATAAGAGTTCGCAGAAAGTGGATCGCGTGCAGATTGGCCGCGAGATGGTGGTGGCCGAGCACAGCGGTCCGTGGCTGCGCGTCTACGCCAACACTGACGTTCAAGAGGCTCGCGGCAGTGACGCCCCCGAATTTGGCCGGGACGAAACACCGCCGCCTATCTCCGGCTGGATGGAGGCGCGCGGAGTGGTGATCGAAACCACGCCGAACGGCGATCAGGTGTTGATGGGCGAGGCGGCCAATGAGGAGTCGCTGGCCTCGGACCCACGAGGACCGATCAACGCCGCGCGGAGCGCAAGGCTGCTGTACCGCCGCGTGGTGGAGATGTTTCCCACCTCGCCGCTGGCCCCGGAGGCTGCATGGCGCGCAGCAGATATTCTGTGGCAACTGCAAAAGGCCGACTCCGCATCGCGGCCCTCGGCGAAAGAACGCGAGCCCTACATGCGCGATCAAATGGATGAGGAAGAACTGAAAAAGGTCATCAAGCTTTATCCTCACACACACCCAGCCGAACTTGCGGCCTTTGACCTGATCGATAATAAGCTCTGCGGCGATTGGCAAGGCACGACCAAATGCCCGGAGAAGGAAGCCGAGATCTACGAGAAGTATGCGGAAGAGAATCCAGACGGCCCGCGAACCGCGCAGGCCCTCTATCAAGCGGTCTACCGTGAGGCAGTGCTCACCGACATGTTTGCCGCCGACGGCAGCGACAACAAGAGCAGTGCTGCCCACAACAATGCCCGCCAGTTAGCCGGCAGGTTAAAAGACAAGTTCCCTCAGTCGGATTTCACGGCCCGAGCCGCGGCCCTCGTGTTCAAATTAGATGAGGGCGTCCCTGTTTACGGCATCGACCGGGAGTGATGCGCGCCCCGGAGGCTTTTTGAATCCTTATCTTCAGTCTGTCTTATTGGGCATCGTGGAAGGCTTGACCGAATTTCTGCCGGTCAGCTCGACGGCGCACTTGCGGATCACTGAAGCGCTGATGAAGATTCCGCTGGACGACGCGTATTGGAAGATGTACACGATCGTGATTCAGTTGGGAGCGATTCTGGCGCTGTTGCTGCTCTATCTGACCCGCATCATCGATTTCATGCGCAGCTTTCCCAAGGGCGAAGGCGGCGACCGCACCTGGTTCAATCATCCCATTTCGCTTACGCTGATCGCCTTTGCCTTTACTTCGGTGCCGGCGCTGCTTTTGCGTAAGTGGAGCGAGAAGAATCTCGGCAGCCTCAACGTGATTGCGATCGCGCTGCTCGCGGGCGGCATCGTGATGTGGGTCATCGATGTCCGGAGCAGCCGCTTCGAGCCCACCACTACGCATGTGGAGGAGATGACAGTGCCGCAGGCCATTTGGATTGGCCTGTGCCAGACGCTCTCGGCGATTTTTCCAGGGACGTCGCGCTCCATGTCCACCATCGCAGCCGGTCAGATGGTGGGTCTCGACCGCCCCGCCGCGCTCGAATTCAGCTTTCTGCTTTCGATTCCCACCATGGTTGCCGCCACCTGCTGGGACCTTAAAAAAGAGGTCTTCCCCAGCCATGGCGTGGCAGCGCACGTTGTGATGAACACAAACAACTGGATCGTGCTGGCGATCGGCCTCGGGGTCTCGTTCATCGTGGCATTGGGCGTGGTCGAGTGGTTCCTCTTCTGGGTGCGCAAACACGGCTTCACGATGTTCGCGATCTATCGCATCATCCTCGGCGTGGCGTTGCTGATCTGGGGGACGAAGTTTATCGGGGGATGAAGAGGCAGGTGGCAAATGCAGCCAAAGAGAACAAGGGCGATATGACCTGCCCAAAAATCTTGCATTCTTTCCTACTCTTAGCTAAGATAAGTTAGCAGGATATGACAACATGATCTCATCAACTATCTTCGAGGCAAAAACTAATCTCTCGAGCCTCATCAAGCAGGTCCAAGAAGGCGAGGTCGTCATCATCACCTCTGGTCGTGAGAAAACACCCGTCGCACGTCTGGAGGCGATACATCCTCAGGCCAAAAAGCGACTGGGGCTTCGTGAAACAACCGGATTCAAGCTTCCCGATTCTTTCTTTGAACCTTTGCCCGACGACGAGCTCGATTTGTGGGACGGGGCCGGCGAATGAAGCTGCTGCTCGACACCTGCACGCTGATTTGGACGATCTATTCACCGGCCGAACTCAGCAAGCGATCGCGACAGAGCATCGCGGACAGTTCTAACATCGTCTTCGTCTCCGCCGCATCCGCCTGGGAGATTGCTACCAAAGTGCGGCGTGGCAGATTGCCTGGGGCGCTTGAGTTGGAGCGGAATTTTCTCGAAGACATGGATGAAGCCGGCTATTCTCTGCTCCCTATTGACGCTGCCTCGGCGCTTCGCGCCGGCAGGCTCCCCGCGGACCATCGCGACCCCTTCGACCGCATGATTGCGGCTCAGGCTCTCGATATGGATATTCCCGTTGTCAGCCCGGACACCAAACTCGACCAGTTTGGCGTCCGTCGTATTTGGGACTGAGTCTATAAGCGGGGCAATGCCTCAGGGTTCGGGGGTCCACACCAAGGTTCCTCCCGCCAACTTTTGCCCAAGATTCGCCTCTCGCACAGGGATAATAGAGACTGCTCTGGGAGTCTCACGTCCGCTCTTCAGCTCGCTCGCGGCAGGTTCCGGAGCGACCAAGGAGACGGAGCGCCCACGCTATGAAACCTATTCGCATCGTTCTTGCGCCGACGCGCAGCCGCCCGTTTAATATTCTCCTGGGTCTGGTGCTGGTGACGGCCGCGCTGATGCTACTGCTTGCGCTGGCCACCTATCACCCCACCGATCCCTCATGGAACACAGCTTCGGGTGCGGTCGGGCCCCACGCCGCGCGTAACTGGACTGGCCTATTCGGCGCGTGGCTTGGTGACCTTCTATTGCAGACGCTTGGACTGACCGCCTTTTTCCTGCCCTTGTGGCTGGGTGGATTGGGATGGACTTGGATGCGATCGCGCCCCGGCGGCGCTGCATGGCTGCGCTGGATGGGCACCCTACTGGCGCTTGCCTTCCTTCCTGCCTGCTTTGGCCTGTTGCCCTGGAACTGGCGGTGGCTGCACGCTGTTCCGGTTGAAGGCGTGGTGGGCAAGCTCATTGCACAACTGCTAGTGACTTATCTGAATATCCAGGGCGCCTGGCTGGTGGCTGGCGTTCTGGCTGGCACTGGACTCTGGTCTGCATCGGCGGTCAGCTTCTGGGCCATCAAAGAGGGAGTCGGAGACCGCTGGCTCCAGTTCGCATCCTGGCATGATCGCTGGCGAAACTGGCGCGACGAGCGCAGGGAGCGAAACGAAGAGCGGCTTGCCGAGCGCGAGGCCCTGCGAATGGAAGAGAGCCGGACGGCGCCTGCGCCTGAATCTATTTCTCCACGGCTCATTCCCGACCCAATTCCGGAAGCAGATTCGGCAGACGAATCAGAAGAGGTGCGTCAGGGCTTCTTCGCTCGTCTGTTCCGCCGCCAGCGAACATCGCCCGTAGACTCGCACGACATTCCGGCATTTCAACGCACGATTCCATCGGCCGCGGTGCAGAGTGCGAGCCCAACTGCCGCTAGCGGAAACAGCATCTGGGAGCGCGCAGCCGGGGTGCCGGCTCCAGCGGCAGTCGCGCCGATCCCGGTAACGGCGAGCGTAGTGCAGGCCAAAGTGGAACCTGTGCAGTCGATGCCTGCACGGCCTCAACCCGCACGTTTCGAAACGATGGGGTCACGAACTGTAGCAACCCAATTTGAACCTGCCCCGCCCCAGCCCGCTTTTGTGCCCACGGCTCCTGCCGCGGCGAAGAGCGAAGAGATTTCCATTCACCTGCGCGCTGACTCCGAGATGCACACGGCGACTGTGGCGCCCAAGCATGTGAGCGGCTTCAAGCTGCCGCCAAGCACTCTGCTCAACGAGGGCGACGGCCCGCAAGCTGTGCGCGAAGACGAACTGCGTGAAGAGGCGCGCGTACTCGTTGAAAAATGCGCGGAGTTTGACGTGCGTGGCCAGGTGGTTCAGATCAACCCCGGACCCATGGTTACAACGTATGAGTTCAAGCCCGAGGCGGGCGTCAAGTATTCGCGCGTCACCGGCCTTGCCGACGATCTCTGCCTTGCCATGCGCGCCGAGAGCATTCTCATTGAACGCATGCCGGGAAAGAACACTGTGGGAATTCAAGTGCCCAATCATCGGCGCGAGACGATCAACTTGCGCAGTTGCCTTGAGTCCGAGGTCTTCAACAAAGCCAAGTCGCGGTTGACCATCGCGATGGGCAAAGACATCAACGGCCGCTTCATTACCGCCGATCTGGCGGGAATGCCTCACGTGCTCATTGCCGGCTCTACCGGTTCGGGTAAGTCGGTGGCCATCAACGCCATGATTATGAGTCTGCTTTATCGCACCACGCCGGCCCAGGTGAGACTCATTCTCGTCGATCCCAAGCGTGTTGAATTAGGCATGTACGAAGGCGTGCCGCATCTCTTCACGCCGATCATCACCGAGCCCAAGCTGGCTGCCAACGCTCTCAAGAACGCCGTCCGCGAAATGGAACGCCGGCTCAAGCTTCTGGCCTCGCGCAGCGTGCGCAATATCGATCAGTACAACAAACTTTTCGAAGGCGCGATGCCATCGCTTTTCGACGATGGCGAAGATGAACAGCCGCTGCCTTGCATCGTCATCATCATCGACGAACTTGCCGACCTCATGATGCTCGATCGCGCGAATGTCGAAGAGTCGATCACACGCCTCGCGCAAATGGCCCGCGCGGTCGGCATTCATCTCATTCTCGCCACGCAGCGGCCCAGTGTGGACGTGATCACGGGCCTCATCAAGGCCAACGTGCCGACAAGGATTAGTTTCCGTTTGGCGACAAAAGTGGACTCGCGCACTATCCTCGACACCAACGGCGCTGAGGCTCTGTTAGGCCGCGGCGACATGCTCTTCCTGCCTCCTGGAACCAGCCGCCTGATGCGACTGCACGCGCCTTATGTCAGCGAGAAAGAGACGGCCGCGGTGGTTGATTTCTGGAAGGCGCAAGGCATGGCCGAGTATGTTGAGGGCTTCCTCGAATCGCCCAAGGACGATCGTGCCCAGGTCGATGGCTCCAATGCAGACCCCGATGAAAACGATCCGCTGTTCAATGACGCGGTGCAGTTAGTCTTTGAATTCGGCAAGGCTTCGACCTCGCTGCTGCAGCGGCGTTTGAGAATTGGCTATGGTCGCGCCGCGCATCTCATCGACCTGATGGAACGCGACGGATTAGTAGGCCAAGCCGACGGTTCTCGTCCCCGCGAGTTACTCAAAGCGCCGGGCTGGCTGCATGAGGTTGCATCGACCGCCAACGAATAATACGAGCGCGAGGCTGGCCGGCTACGTCTTAACTCGAAAGGACCGGTCCATGATCAAGAAAGCTTTGGCCCTCTGCCTTCTGGGATGCGCACCGCTTACATCGCAACAAATTCCTGCGCCCACCGAATTGCCCGGTGATATCTTCTATATCAAACAGACCCTGCCAGTCGGTGGTAACAGGGACAATTTGAGCTACACGACTCTTGACCCCCTGAGGCTCCAGCTCTTTCTTGCCTATCAACACGAGGTCGTCGTCGAAGATGTGAAGTCGGATACAGTTGCTGGCAAGATTTCAGGAGCGAATGGGGCGTTTGGAATCGCTCTGGACAACACCGGCGAATTCGGCTATGTCAGCGACGGAAAGTTGAATCAGTTAGACGTATTTGATCGGCGCACGTTTGAAGTTGTCGGTATCATTCCCACTGCCCCGAATCCAGGCACCGTAACCTTTGAATCTGTGTCAGGGTTGATCTTCGTAACTTGCATACTACCGGCTTCAGGACGGAATGAAGCCATCGAACTCGCTGATCGGCCTATGCTCAGAACCGATGTCAGGGTCCCGCCAGTTCCAACTCGCGCCAGCCAAGCGCATCCCTTGAAACGAGAAGGCCAGCCAAAAACTCTCGCCAAGGGAAACAAGTCGGAGTTCACTACGATAATCAGGGTAATAGATTCCAATAGCTGGAGGGCTATTGCTGATCTCCAGCTTCCCAACCATGTGGCATTTGCACAGGCAGCTGGCGATGGAAATCTATACTTCGGCATCCCCGAGAAATCGGAGATTGCGCGCATGGATGCTGAAGCCTTAAGAGAGAGGTTTCGTCGTGAGTCTTCGGATGCGCTCGACGCAGGTCCCACGCCGAAGGAGATGCAGCTTCGAGCTGGTCGGCCATTCGACCTCGTTGCTCATGGGTGGGGCAACTCAGTGCCGATGCCGAAGGTGGCAATGCTGAACTTGACCGACAGCCGCAGTGTGCTTGAAGAGGGGACCATTCAGATTCTCTTCTTTCCTTTGGAGCAGGGATGCGGTGAACCGCGAGCTTTGGCGGTCGATGGGCGCCACATAAGACTATTCGTCGCCTGTGGCAATATGAAGATGAACGTCATGAATGCTGATACTGGGGCGACGGTTGCGACCTTGCCCACCGATCCGGGCACGGAGGCACTTGCGTATGATCGGGATCGGGGGCTCATCTACGCTGCAAGTAGTGGAAGTGACGGGAGTCTCACCATAATTCGGCAGGACGTCACTGACTCCTATGCTGTGATTCAAAGGCTGCCCATGCCCCTTTGGGCGCGGACTCTATCAGTAGATCCGATCACAGGCTTGGTCTACCTCGTCAACGATTACCGGAAATCGGAGCCGGAGAAGCACCCATCTGCTCCCGATCAGGGCAGTTTTCAACTGAACGTCATAGGGCACTGACGCCGACGGACCTACCAGCTACCCCAGGCTCGGCTGATGTAGTCGGATAGCGTCATCGAGATCAGCACCAGGAACATAAAGATACCGGCGAAGACGGTGAGCTTGGTCAGCTTGGTCGAGTACTTTACGTGCATGAAAAAGAGCACCACAAGCATGGCCTTCGTGGTTGCAATCGCCAGCGCGATGATGGGGTTCCACGGGCCCAATTCGAGGAACGAGGCCCAGACCGTGAGTCCGGTGCCTACAAGCAGCGAGAAGAGAATGGCCACATAGACCGCAGGGCCGACAACTTGATGCCCGTTATGTGCTTGCTCGTTTGGTTCGCTCATTCGTTGTGTGTCCTTTTGGCTGTTGTCCGTTCTCTGCCGTCCTTCGATCCTCGTCCGCTCTTATTGATGCCTGCTGATCAGGTAGAGCAAGGCGAAGAGATAAATCCAGATGATGTCGACGAAGTGCCAGTAGAGGCCGAAGTTCTCAACAAAGGTTACGTGACCCGAGGTGTAGGCCCCTGCGCGTGCCCGGAAGATCATGAATCCCAAGATGCAGATGCCGATGATCATGTGCAGTGCGTGCATGCCGGTCATCAGAAAGTAGAGCGAGAAATAGACCTCGGTATGCCGCGCCATGTCGGCCCTGAGCGGTTTGTCGTGATACTCCTTGAAGATTTCAGGATCTGACGCGGGATCGACGAACGATTGCAAGCTGTAGTGGAAGCCGGGAACATGATGCTTCTCGATCTTTTCCGAGTATTCGATCGTCTTGATGCCCAAGAACCCCAAGCCAAGAATGAAGGTGAGAATCAGGCACAGAACTAAACCTTTTCTGCGTTGCGTCTCCGCACACCAGACGCCCATGGCCATGGTGAAGCTGGAGAGGATGAGCACGACTGTGTTGGTCGTTCCCCAAATCACATTCAACTGGTGCGAGCCCGCAACAAAGGCCGGATAGTACCAGTTGCGGTAGATCAGGTAGGCGGTGAAGAGTCCTCCGAAGAACATAATCTCAGTAAGCAGGAAGAGCCACATGGCAAAGTTTGTGGCGTCGGCCTGCTGTTCAACGGACTCGAAGTGGTGGCGCAGATAAGGAGGATGCTGGCCGTGAGAATGGTCAGCACTTTCGCTTGAAGCGTCTGTCTTGTGGGCCATCACGGGGCTATCCGGCACTGGTCACCTCCGTTGCTTTGCTGGCCTCAGTCTGGTGTTCCAGCCACTCATAGTCATAGGCTTCGTGGTCCATGATCGGCATCACGGCAAAGTTCTCGGTGAGTGGAGGCGACTGCGTTTGCCACTCGAGTCCAGTTGCCTGCCAGGGATTATTGCCCGCGATGGCGCCGTACTTCAGCGACCAGAGCAGGTAGAGCACTGGCAACAGATAACCCACGCCGAGGATTGTCGCGCCGGCGGTGGAGAAGACGTTGAGAACCTGGAACTCCGGCGGGTAGGACGCGTAGCGCCGCGGCATGCCCAGCGTACCCAGGATGAATTGCGGAAAAAAGGTCAGGTTGAAGCCGATGAATGTGACGACCGCGGCCATCTGAGAAATTTTCTCAGGGTACATGCGGCCGGTGATTTTGGGCCACCAAAAGTGGAGACCGGAAAGGAAAGCCATCAACATGCCGCCCACCATGACGAAGTGAAAGTGAGCCACGATGAAATAGGTTTCTGTTAAGTGTATGTCCGTGCCCGAGGTGCCGAGGAATACACCAGTCATGCCGCCAATCGTGAACAAACCGAGGAAGCCGAAGGCGTAAAGCATCGGCGTTTCAAAGGTGATGGATCCCTTGTACAGAGTGAATGTCCAATTGAAGATCTTGATGGCTGAGGGTACCGCGACCAACATCGTAAGCAGCGAGAAGACCAACACGGCGTAGTTAGAGATGCCCATGATGAACATATGGTGGGCCCATACGAAGAAGCCGAAGACCGCGATGGCTACCGAGGAGAAGGCAACCGCCGTATAGCCGAAGACGCGCTTGCGGCTGAAGTTTGAGATGACCTCGGAGATCACTCCCATGCCGGGAAGAATCATGATGTAGACGGCCGGATGGGAATAGAACCAGAACAAATGCTGAAAGAGCAATGGGTCGCCGCC
>CAYTJN010000024.1:0-32282 GCA_964438125.1 uncultured Occallatibacter sp. | reverse complement strand
GTATCGAGAAAAGAATGGGGCACACGCCTGTTATCGAATTAATCACCTGCAAGGTTTGGAAAATATAGGAGGGGGGGTGGGGTAGGCAGGGAAGCTGGAATAGAAAAGCCTCGCGGCTGAGGTGATTGCTCATTCCTCAATTGTGCACTGGTGGGTGATAATGTTCTGCAAAATGCTTGAAGTTAATAACGGCAGATTGAGGATCGCGGTCACCCAGGCCTCGAAAGCGAGACCTGGGTGACCCGCGAAATGAATGCGATCAATGATGATTCGTGTAATTGTCCAGTATCTGCTGTGCTCTCTGCCCACGCCGTGTCGCCTCACCCTCTCGGTCGGCCGGTCTCTCGTAATTCCGCGACATGCTTGCGCCCGCCGCAGTAGCGGTGGTGGTGTTTCTCAGGCTATGCGCGGCTCCAACCTCAGTACTCGACAACTCATGTTGTACGAACTGGAGCTGCTGGTCGACGGTCGATCCCCGGATGGCCTGGCCGGTAAATCTTTGGAAGTTGGCCTGACGATCGGGGTGCCACTGAGCTACGCCATAGGCTTGACCGCCGTCGCCCACGGCATCTGGATGGAGTCCGCTCTCAGCTTGCAGATTGGCGACGATTCCAGCGGCTTGGGCCGGAGTCCAACCTTGGTTGATAAAGTAGTCCATTGCGCCGCGCACGTTCCCCGCCGGGACTGGCGGAGCTGGCGCGGGTGGAGCTGGTCGCGGGGCGGGCGGTGCCGGATGCGGTGAACCTGCGGTGAGCGAGCGAAAGGTTGCACCGTTCGGGTCAACGCGGCTGTCTGCTGGGTTCATGTGGAGATTGCGCCGCTGATATTCTCCGATGGCGAAGAGTGTCTTGGGGCCGCATACGCCATCTTCAACCAAAGGAGCTAGCGGAATTGGTAGCTTAGCATTGATAAGCCGCTGCACAGTGAGTACGTCTGCCCGGTGATTCAGACCTCCCTGGCCCACGGAACCGCTGATACTGGCCATGATCGTTCCTCCTTGCCTCTCGAAGGAGAGCGTCGTCTGCGGGTGTACCTACCCGGAAGCCTAATACTTCCACTTGCAATAATCTGGAAAGGCGACAACATCGTCGACCGCGTCCTTGTTTCCATCGAGAGCTTTTTGTGCCAGCTTCCCGCAGCGGGAATCGGGGTTTTTCGAGTAATACTGTGCAATATTGTCTGCACAGGCGTTGCATGCTCCCATCTTTATGAATTTCTGCTTGGAGCTTGCGTAGGTTTTCCCGACTTCAGATCTTGGCTTTTCAGTATAAGTTTTGCCCAGCACTTTTGCGATCGCTTTAGCTTCCTGGGCTTTAACCATTCCGCTGTCCACGAGCCCATCAACGCCTTTCATGTCGCCCTTGCAGAAATCACGAACCGCCGATTCGTCGTATCGATTCCAGTAGTTGTTTGGCAATTCCGCCTGCTTAGCGAGTTCGTCCATTTTGTCGGAATAGTGCGGGCTGCCATACTTGAGGTCCTGACAGGAAATCTGAGCTTGGATCGGAGAGCAAAACACTTGGCTCACGATGAGCGCGGCAATGATGGCGGCGGAAGCTTTCCTATAGAAGGACATCGATCTTCTCCCAAAATATGATAAGCCGGATTCGCCCGGTGCTCCCATCTTTTCATTTTTTTCCTGTGAATAAAGATGAAGCACCAGGCAACCACCGCGCACCTTATATCGCAGTTGCAGATCCGGATCTCCGATCTGGAACTTTGTCCTAAGGCACAAACAGGCCGAGCCGCACGTGCCACTTGGTGCGCTGGCCGGGCTTGAGCGTTACCATGCCGGTGTCGGTCGAGCCCCACTCTTTGCCGAAGGGGTCGCCGAAGTTGTACTGGTGCTCGATGGCCACAAAGTTTCTGGTGGGCGGCGCGTAGACCTGGATGGCTTTGATCTCTGGCGAGAGGCCTTCGATGCTGACGCCATAGTGGGCGGCGAGGTCCATCACCCGTACAGTCACGGCCTTCTTGTCCCAGTGCAGGCCGCTCCAATTGTCGTCGAAGAAGTGATCTCCAAGCGGCGCTCCACCGGGCCCGCGCAGATCGAACTTCGTGCCATCGACGGGCGATACTTTGCCGGTGGGGAAGACGTTATCGTAGTTATCCACTTCGGCCACCTTATCGGCGGGAATGCTGAGCCGGACCTGGGTGCGGTCGCCTGAGGGGAGGTTGAAGTAGGGGTGCCAGGCAATGGCCATAGGTTCATCTTCAGTGCCCACGTTGGCAGCTTCGATTGATACGTCGACGTCGGCCGCAGTCAAGCGAACGGTGATGAGCAACTGGGTCTTGGAGGGCCAGTGGCCGCCGAAATCGCCAGCCCGGATGATGCCGGAGATCTGCTGGCCGCCGGGAATTTTTTCGACGCTGAGATCCTCGGTTTTGGCCTTGAGGATCAGTCCGTGCATGGCGTGGCGCTCGGCGGTGGGTAGATGGCCGATGTTGTTGGCCGGCAGGGTGATCGTGTGGCCTTGCCACTCTGTCGTCAGGGTCTTGCCGTCGGCCGAGAGTTTTCCACGAATGCGATTCGGATAGGGAACAAGGAAGGCAGCACCGAGCCGGTAGCCGAGGTTGCCGAACTCGTCGTCGTCCACATCAAGCATCTTCTTTGAACCGGCGAGATCGGGCGAGGCCAGCACGTCGATGTTGCCCTTGCCGGGGAAGTTGGCGGTGATCTGCAAGATCTCCATGCCTCGACCGGGCGCGAGGGTGACGGAGGTAAACTCCGGCTTCTTAGAGTTGTCGACGGAGCGCGTGAGGGTGACGACCTTCTGGCCGCCAATTTCCACTGCGGGCTGGTCACCGCCGGCGGGAGGGACGGCCTGGGCGTGACCCATGAGAGCGAAGGAACTCGCCAACAAAACTGGCAGAGCGACGGGCAGCAGGGCAAATACGTGCATCAGGTTTTTTCCTTTCAACTTTAAAATGCAATCCGATCTTTTGGAGATAGTTGGTTGACGGGCAGATTTTGCGACGCCCGGAAAACGTATTCCAGGGGCGATGCAATTTTACGCCAGAGGGCCTGCCTTCTGTGCGCCCCGGCGCGTCACTCGGCGCCTGTCAGCGGCGATCTCAGGGCTGCGATGCCGCGCCGATTGCTCCTCTGTTCCGACGTGTGATAAAACGGGGTGCAATGAAGCCTCAATCAGCGTTGGTCGTGTTTGCTGCCTTCGTGCTGGCCGCGCCGGCATTTTGCTTTCACCTGGAGCCGGTAAGAAACTATTACAAATTTCCACTTCCCGTGGTGGATATCGAAGATGGTGATCATGGAGTTGTGGCCCAGCTTTACGTTCAGCCGGGCGAGACGATGAAGTTGGACGAAAAGGAAATCCCGGTTGCCGGAGCGGGGTATTATCAAGCGCTTCCCGGTCAAGAATACTATGTGATCATCTTCCCGAAGTTTCCGCTTCCGCGTTATGCATCGAATCTCTGTCCTTGCGTACTTCACGTTGACCGGATCGGATGGAGTCGAGATGGCACGCTGACCACGATCGCTGGCTTCCGTCCATTTCTTGAGACGGCTTCGGGCATGAAGATTCCGATTCTCTCCGATGTAACGCACCCCAGGATGGCGGACGGCAAGCTCTATTTCAAACTCAAGGGCCACGAGTGGAGCGACTATTGGGTGCAGACGAAGTATGGACAGGTGGTTGAGGTGGGAGGTCCGTGGGGGCCGTGGGAGCTGACCGTCTTTCTCATCACGAGGGTTCTCCCGATTCTGCTGGCCATTGCCTTTATTTATTCGGTGGCGGGTGGCATCGTCTACTATCGCGCGGAAGTTTATCCTCAGAAATCCTTTATTGAACTGATGCAACTGAGCTTCAAACATCCGCCTTTCTTCAGGAGATTTGAATCCGCTGCCGAAGCGGAGGAATGAGGGGCGTGACGATTGAGAGCGGCAAAGTTACTGTGGCCCCAAGATATTGTGAACTAGATCACATTTTGCTGTGGGGTGCGCGGGTGTACACTCCCGTTCATTGTTTCTGAGCCACAACTATGCCTGTTGAAGAAGTTCTCACGCTGAGCCAAACGCGCGGACCGAGCCGTCCGTTGCTGGACTTAACCGTTGGCGGCCTGCTTGATCGCACCGCCAGCCGCTTCCCGGACCGTCCCGCTGTGGTCTCTTGCCACCAGCAAAAGCGGCTCACGTGGGCCGAGCTGAGCGCCGCCGCAGACGATGTGGCGCGCGGTCTTTGGTCGCTTGGCGTGCGCAAGGGCGACCGCGTAGGCCTGTGGTCTACCAGTTGCATCGAGTGGATCATGATGCACATGGGCGTCGCTCGCGCCGGGGCGGCCCTGGTGAACGTGAACCCAGCCTATCGCTCGCACGAGTTGCAGTTCACGTTGCAGCGTTCGCGCATGAAGGCTCTCTTTCTGTGGCACAAAGACAAGCACGCCGACTACGAAGAGATTCTCGGTCGCGCGCGTCACGGGCTCAATCTTGAACTGGATCACACCATCTACTTCGACTCGCCCGAGTGGCCCGCTCTGCTCGATGCAGAGGGCCGCCTGCCGGATTACGTCGACCCGCAGGATGTCGCCGACATTCAGTACACCAGCGGGACGACAGGATTGCCGAAGGGCGTTCTGCTCACGCATCACAACATCGTTAACAACGGGCAGTTCCTCGCGCAGGGATTTCACTACACCGAGCAGGATAAGATTGTTGTTCCGGTGCCGCTCTTCCACTGTTATGGCTGCGTCATCGGGACCATGACGGCGGTGAACACCGGCGCGGCTCTCATCCTGCCTAACTGGACTTACGATGCACGTGCTACGCTGAAGGCCATCCACGACGAGCGGGCTACCTCTGTTTACGGCGTCCCGGCGATGTACGTCGCCGAGTTTGCGCTGCCCGACTTTGCCAGCTTCGACCTGACAAGTCTGCGGACCGGCATGATGAGCGGCGCGCCTTGCCCTGTCGAACTGATGAAGCGCGTGCTCACCGAGATGCACATCGGCGAACTGGTGATCGCTTACGGCCAGACTGAGACCTCGCCCGTCACAACCATGTCCGATGCCTCGGATTCCATCGACATCAGGGTCCACACGGTGGGCCGCGCCATGCCGCAGACAGATCTTAAAATTGTCTCCCGAGTGACCGGAGAGACAGTGCCTATCGGCGAACAGGGCGAAATCTGCATTCAAGGTTACGCGCTGATGAAGGGCTATGACGGCGACCCCGAAGCCACGGCGCAGATCATTCAAGAGGACGGCTGGCTGCACACCGGCGACCTGGGCATCATGCACGACGACGGCTGCATTCATCTCACCGGCCGCTCAAGAGATGTGATTATTCGCGGCGGAGAAAACATTTACCCGCGCGAGGTGGAGGAGTTTCTTTACACCCATCCCAAAGTCGGCGAGGCACAGGTCGTCGGCATCCCCAATGCGCGCCTGGGCGAAATTGTCGCTGCATGGGTACGTCTCAAGCCTGGCGTCGAAGCTACGGAAGAAGAGATCAAGCAGTTCTGCGAGGGCCAGATTGCCTATTACAAAATTCCTGCGCATGTTCGCTTTGTCACGGAGTTTCCGGCTACGCTCAGCGGCAAGATACAAAAATACAAGATCCGCGACTTTGAAATCGAGGCGCGGGGATTGCAGGATGTGGCTCGGACTGCCACAGCGTGAGTACTGCGTTAAGCTGGGTGTGACAGTTGTGCACCCTTCGGAGGAACGAATGAGCATAATCCCACCCGCTGTTTTGACGGTTACTCAGCTTGTCGGGGGACTGGTTTCAAGCGCAAAGACGGCTCGCGAGCTTGCAAAGGACACATCAAACCACGAATTGAAGGCAGCTATAAGCGACCTATACGATGATGTGCTCAGTGTCAAGGAACGTGTGGTTGATCTTGACGAAAAGAACCGCGCTTTGCGAACTGCTTTAGACGAAAAGAACAAATACATTGGCCCGATTGCCCCTCATGGATACTGCTTTCAAGCTGGAGACAATGAACACCCCCTATGTCCAAGATGCTATCAAGAAACGCCGCAGAGAATTGCATTTATGACAGAACCAGAAAACTGGAATCATGGAGTTCGGCGGACCTGCAAACTCTGTGGTAAACATGTCTTTGAGAAGCCAATGGTCTTGAATAGCATCGGACGGCGTATGACGGGAGGCCAATGGTCTTGAACAGCCGGGTGCCCCGTCCTTGCGACTTCATTCCATCGCAAGGGTGGGAGACCACGAATCTCAATAAATAACTCCCATAACAAACTCAAGCTGCGCGGACGCGTTCGACTGCAAGCCGCAGGCCCATGGCTTTGAGAATCGCGGAGAGGCTTCGCAGTTCCGGATTGCCCTCCTCGGATAATGTGCGGTAGAGCTGAGTCGGATTCAGGTTGGCCTTTTCCGCTATAGTTTGCACGCCGCCAAATGCCTTGGCCATCTGGCGCAGAGCGATGAGCAGTTCGCCCTGTTCGCGATCTTCAAGGATGCCATTCAGCAATTTCACTGCATAGGCGGGATTCCGCTTGAACTCCTCCGCCATTGCTTCATCGTGATTATTGTCTTTCATGCTCGGAGATTCGTTTATAAGCGAAACATTGTCAAACCTGTGTTCCTTCTTTAGACGACCACTTGGTGCCGCCCCAGGTCTCGCATTTGGGATCTGGGGCACTACGAAACTCACCATCCGCATGGCCGCGCGTTACTTGACCCGTTTGGCAGTGAGTTCTTCGGTGGCGAAGTCGCCTACCTTGCGGGTGAACTTGATCTCGTCGCCGCTGATCTTGCCGGTGTAATTGATCGTGATGTCCATGCCGTTGAAGTTGAAGTTCTCGACGAAGGTGATGTTGTCGCCATCGATCTTGCCCTCGGTGATGGCCGTCTCGCCGTGCTCATTCTTGGCTTTGCCGGTCAGTGTTTTGCCGTCGACGTGGAACTCGTAGGTGTACTTTTGCAAGCCGATCGCGGTATCGAACTCGGCGGTCCATTTGCCGTTGAAGTCGGCGGCGTGCGCTCCAATGGCGGTGAAGGCGAAGAAGAGAAGTGCGAAGGCTATCTTGCGGATCATGCTTTTCTCCTGATCAAGTATAGGGGAACCAAAGGGCTCGCCTCAATGGGAGAACGCAGCCCCGGGGTCAAGCGACAATCGTCGCGGTCACGTCTACAAAACTCGCGAGTCTGCAACGTAAAAACAAGGCAACGAACACCGCTTCGAGCCTTTAAAAACCGTATCGAAACGCGATTGCTGCTATACTGGTTTCAATCTACAGATGACCGGCCAAAACGCCGGTTCCCCTGGGCGCCAAGCCACAAGCGAATAGTCCGTCAACCCCTGCCAAAATCAATCGCAAGACTGAATGAGGAGGAGTGTATATGGAACCAGATAAAGGAAGAATTGCACGAGAATATCTGCTGGTCAGCGATTTCGACCAGACACTGAGCTTCAATGATTCTGGAATTGTATTGAGCGATCTGCTGGGCCTGTCGGGATTCGAAGAGCGCATCGCGGGACTTTCTCGCATCCACATGGTGCAGCAGGGCGGAGAACTCGCGTATCTGTTGCTGCACGATCCTGAGTTCCGCCGTGTTCGCCGCGAGCACCTGGTCGAAGTCGGCAAGCGAATTCGCTTGAAGAAGAACATCCGCCTGCTGTCGCGACTCATCGAGAATCTGGACGGAAATCATTTTACCTTTTACGTGGTTTCTGCCGCGCCCGAAGAGGTGATTCAATCGGCGCTGGAGGGAATCGTGCCCGCCGACCGCATCTTCGGGACACGCTTTCATTACTCCTCAACGGGAGAGATTGAAGCCATCGTGCGCGTGCCCGCGGGCTACGGAAAGGTGGTCGTGGTGGAGGAGTTGCGCAACCGTCTGCGCGTGGGTCACGACCGCATTGTTTATGTTGGGGACGGCAGTTCGGATGTGCACGTGATGCTGCACGTCAATCGCCTCTCCGGGCTTACTATCGCGGTCTCTGAGAACCGGTACATCACACCGATCGCAAGCCGCACAATTTTGAGCGAGGACGCTCTCAGCGTGCTGGTGCCGATTCTCGAGGAAATCTCCGGATGGGATGCGATTCGCATTCGCGCATTCTTTGAGCTGCATGGGCTTGTGTTGCAGGAGTGGGACAAGGTGCGAACCGACTCGCTGACCATTTGCAGCGCCGAGCCAGGGAACGCAAGGGCGGTGGCCTGATGAGACTCGACTGGATGAGACCGGACTGGATTGGATGGGTCGCGACAGCCGCCTTCGCCGCCTCCTACCTGTGCAAGCAACCCGGATCGCTGCGCCGCGTGCAGTCAGGCGCCGCTACTTTGTGGGTGATCTACGGGCTGATCATCCACGCGTTCCCGGTTGTAGTGGCGAATGTTGTGGTGGCGGCGATGGCTACCTTTTCGTCGCCGCTGATGAGGCGCAAGCCAGCCGTGGAGAGCTGAGAAGGGGCATCTCGCTTTACGGGGTCGCGCCGGTGCGCAGGGTCAAGGCGACTGGCTTGTCATAGCGTCCGCGAACTGCATTCCAGCGGACGACGGCCAGGTCCTCGAGCATCTTCATGCCGTCTTTCAAGTAACTCATGCGGCTGCGCTCGTCGTTGGCCCAAGTGACGGGTACTTCGATGATCCAGTAGCCACGCTTGAGAGCGATGAACAGAATCTCGGGATCGAAGCCCCAGCGCTCGATGGTCTGGAGCTGGAAGACGGTCTGTGCGGCGGCGCGCGTGAAGGCCTTGAAGCCGCATTGGGTATCGGCGAAACGCATGCCCATCACAGTGCGAGTGACAGCATTGAAGCAGCGGCCGAAGAACTGACGGTAAAGGGGCTGGCGTTGAGTCTGGCGTTCGCGCTGCAACCAGCGGGAGCCGATGGCGATATCCGCGCCCTCGGCGATGGCTGCAAAGAGGCGCTCGGCCTCCTCGATGGGCGCCGAGAGGTCAGAGTCGGTAAAGAGTGCCACCTCGCCACGAGCCGCGAGCATTCCGGCACGCACGCTATAACCCTTGCCGCGATTGCCGGGGTTCTCTATGAGCCGGATCTCGGGCGCACTCCGTGCAAAGGCACTCACGACGTCTGCCGTCGAGTCGGTTGACCCGTCGTTGACCACGATGATTTCGGCCTTCCAGCCGCGAGTGCGAATGCAACTCACCACAGACTCGAGTGTCGCCGGGATGCGGCCGCTCTCGTTGAAGGCTGGAATCACGATGCTGTATTTTGGCCTGGCGTCGTCGCCGGGTCCAGGGTGGCAATTAATTTCATCAGTCACGTTCTTGTCCCTCAGCTCAAAAGTCCGCGCTCGTTACACCCGTCGACGAAGATGGATTTCTTCGTCCCAGCGAACCGAGATTGTCGCCAACGGCGAAAACCTCATGGATGGACTCAGGCCATGATAGCGCTACAAGGGCGAAGTTGGCGCGGGCAATCTTTTGCGACGCGTATTTTCCGCCAAGCTATTGAGACCAAATGGTCCAATTCCGAAGTGGGTGGCTTCTTTTTCGTTCCAGAATGGGCCAAATCCGGTTATGCTGGAAGCGGAGGGCAAAAGACTTATGACCAAGGCAGACCTGGTGGAAAAGGTGACAGGAGTGGGTGACCTGACTCGCCACGATGGTGAAGTCATCGTTGAGACGATTTTCGATTCAGTGATTGGAGCTCTCAAGGGGGGAGACAAGATCGAGATTCGGGGCTTTGGGTCGTTTCGCATACGCCAGCGCAATCCCCGCATCGGGCGCAATCCCAAAACTGGCGAGAGGGTGGAGGTACCGGCCAAGAAGGTGCCTTACTTCAAGCCTTCCAAGGAATTAAGGGATCTGGTCAACCCCAAGGAAGCCGTCAGCGCCTCCTGAACAAATTGAATGCCGCGCCCGCTTTCTCAGGCGGGTTACAAAACAGGTCGACCAATAAGAATCGTCCGGGTCTTCCTTGAAGGGACTCGGAAATGGAGAGCAGCGACCGGGAGTTCGTTGTCTCTTGCCAGAGATTGCCGTGAGCGGATTGTTGGCGTTGCCAATTTTCGGCCCTCATCTCTCAGTCTGAATCCTTCCTCTAGGTTTTCGGGGCGCTAAAGCGCCTTGCTCCCTCCCGATCTCCGATCTACAACTTTGGTACTAAAGTCCGTTCCCATCGATGCCGATGCAATAGACGCTACCTTGACTTGTCTCTATACTCCATCAGTCTGGCTGACACTGCAGAGTTTGATGCCGCGGATGAGGCGGGTTTTCAGGCGCGGAGCAATTCTGTGCGGAATTGGCAGGGTTGCCGAAGCATTCAATCAGAAATGGAGCATGCCCTCGTGAAAAGAACCGCTCTGCTCTTATCTCTCGCATCTTTCGCAACAACCCTGACTCTGTTTGGCCAGTCTGTTGCCACTTCGAGCGCGCAGGCGCCGCAGAATTCCACCGTCGATCAACTACGAGGAAAGGCGGCACTGTCTGTTTTAGACGCCCGGTCGAAGAAGACCGAAGTGCCGATGAGGCCTTTTTCCAGAGTCGCGATTGGCGGCGGCATCTCGCTGATGGGCGTTAACCTGCAAGCGGCAACCAATGTGAATCGCCACCTGAATTTGCGCGGCACCGGCAACGTCTTCCAATACTCAGTCAGCGACATCTCGATCAACGGAAGCTCCGGCGGCGCCAGCATGTCTACGAACGGTTTGAATTTGAACGGGCAGGTAAAGATGGCCGCCGCAGGCGTTTCGCTCGACTATTATCCGTTTCCGACGCATGGATTTCGCCTGAGCCCTGGAGTGATGCTCTACAACCAAAATGGGATCACAGCGAACGCCACCACCGCCAGCAACACCAGCTTTACGCTGAACGGGACGCAATACTATTCCGCCACGGCGAATGGCCTCACAGGCGCCACTCCGCTCAATGTCGCAGCGAGCCTGGGTCTCAATGCGCGCAAACAAGCGGCCACGATGACGCTCGGCTGGGGCAACATGATTCCGCGCAGGCGAGGCCATCTCTCTTTCCCATTTGAGTTGGGAGCGGCCTTCACGGGCGAACCTTCTTTGAATGTGAACTTGACCGGCTGGGCGTGCGCAGACCAGGCCCAGACCGAATGCTCCGACGTTACCAGCACTGCCAACCCTCTTGGTCAGGCCGTCCAATCGAATCTTAGTGCACAGGTTGCGAAATGGAAATCGGACCTGAACCCGCTGCAAGTTTATCCGATTATCTCTTTCGGAGTGGCTTTCGCATTCCGATGACCTTACTCAGGAGAATGAAACGCACTGTCACTCCCGCTCTGGGTTTCCAAGAGCCATGAGGAGACGACGATGAGTGCGGCTTGAATCGATGAAAAACAAAAAGGCGAGTCCACCCTATGTGTGGCCTCATCCAATCACCATTAGGGCAGTGCCTGTGCCTTCCCCTTGCTGTAACTGCGGCAAACAGGTGGTAACTGCCCGAGGTCAACCAACCTATCGTGTGCAATAGGGAACACCTCTTCCCCAAGGTGTCCACCTAACCCGGAGGGGCTCGGATTAGATGAGAGCAACTCTATTCAATGCCTTAGCAACTAAACCTGTAGTCATGGCTTCGTAACGAAGCTTCAATCCTGATCCAAGGCATCCGTCGCAAGACAACCACAGCATTCGGGAAGGACCAACCGGTCTGGACGAGCGGTGGGGATGTCGCCAATCGGGGCAATGTTGCCTTTTAGCACGTGCCACAGAAAGGACACCAAAAAACATGAAACAATTTGCCAAATACGCGTCTCTCATGCTGGTTCTCGTGCTCGGGACAAGCGCCGCTGCGAACGCCAGACCAGACAGAGACAGATGGTCCGACCCAAAGTATGACCCGCCCAAGAGGTACGATCGGGACCCAGTGGCTCCCGAAGTCGATCCGGGTCTCGCGATTGTCGGATTCTCACTCCTGGCTGGCGGTCTAACTGTTTTAAGATCTCGACGCAGCAAGTAAGCGGAGGGATTACTGAACGCTAACCTCAACCGTGTTTTCCTGGCTGGGAGAGCCTTCTCCCGGTCAGGCACACGCACTCATCTGCCTCGGCGTCCGCTCGGACGTTTATACCTATTCGCGGCGGTATTAACCGCTGACTGTCTGCTGGTTTCCGCAATTCCCCATTCCATCGCGCTTCTCGGTCCGCTGGCCCCGTGCGGCATTGTTTCATTCGCGGTGTTTCTGGGCCTTGGGTATTCCCAACTGAAGGCGTACCGCGCAGAAGTCCCTTTCAGTCTTACTCTTTTTGCAACCCATCTCATCTGCATATTTGCGGTGTGCCTGGGAAATTTTGCCGCTTTACATGGGTTTGGCTTGCAGCTTGATTCGACTGCCGGACAACTGGGTGCACGTGTGTCGCTGGTGCTGGGCATCCTGCTGTTGGCGATGGCTTGTCTCCCGTTGCGATCCTGGATGGCGATCTTCCGCTCTACCAGCCCGTTGTGGCTTTTCGCCTCACTGGCGGGGGTTCTCGCGTGGTTCCTTCGATCCCCTTTTCAGTCGTTCTGGGATGCATCAAACAACGGACTTGGGCGTCTGCTGCAAGCGGTTACATTTCATTCGGTGGGGATCGTGCTTCGCGCGTTCATGCCGGATGCTCTTGTCGATCCGACGAGGTTCAGAGTTGGCACCCCGCTTTTTGCTGTGATCGTCGCGAAGCAATGCTCTGGAATCGAGGGGCTGGGACTGGTTCTGGTCTTCACTGTCGTCTGGCTCGGGTACTTCCGCAAAGAGAGCCGCTTTCCGCAGGCGCTGCTGCTTGTACCCTGCGCGCTTGTCAGCGTATGGATGCTCAACGTTGCGCGCATCTGCTCCCTGGTACTGATCGGCAATGCGGGTGCTCCCGATGTTGCCATGCTGGGCTTCCATTCACAGGCCGGCTGGATAGCTTTCACCGCCGTGGCATTTGCTTTTTCGATGGCCACGCGGAAGCTTTCCTGGGTGCGACGAACTAGCACTGGCATAGGTGGAAACCCTGCGCTGGCGGGCGTGGAAAAGGAATCCGGCATTGCTGCAAATGGCGCAGAGGAATCCGGGGAGTCGCCAGCGGCCCCTGCCTATCTGATGCCTTTCGTTGCGATCCTCGCGGCGTCCCTGGTGTCGAAGGCTGCGTCCGGAGACTTCGAGTGGCTTTATCCGCTGCGTTTTGTGGCGGCGGCCATTGCCATATTATATTTCCGGGTCGAGCTGAGAAAGCTCAATTGGCGTTTCGGCTGGATGGCCCCTCTGGTGGGCACCGCCGTGTTTCTGTTGTGGATTGCGCCGGCTTGGTGGAGCGGGGCTACGCAACCAAGTGCTTTAGGGGCATCGCTAGGGGCGCTTTCCACGCCTGCTCGTCTGATCTGGATTGCATTCCGCATTGCGGCGGCGGCGATCACGGTGCCAATCGCTGAGGAGTTGGCGTTTCGCGGCTTCCTGGCGCGGCGGGTCATCGATCGAGAGTTCGAACAACTCCCGTTTTCCGCTCTCACGGCTTTTTCCGTCTTCGTTTCTTCTATCGCCTTTGGACTGCTTTATGGCAGGCATTGGATGGCCGGGATTGTTGCGGGCCTGGGCTATGTGTGTGTGCTGAAGTGGCGAGGACGCATGGGCGATGCCGTCGTCGCCCATGCCACGAGTAATTTGCTTCTTGCAGCGTGGGTAATTTGGCGAGGCGACTGGGGGCTTTGGTAAACAAGGGGCCGGCGAGAGCTCTCTAAGTTCGCACAACGGCTACGGGCGGATACCGATGACGCTCATCATGCGGCCGGCATGGCCTTGCGAGGCGCGATGGGAAAAAAATAGCTCGCGCTGGCAGCTTGTGCACCCGCCCACGGTTTGGATGGACGCGGCCTTGAGGCCGGCATCGAGCAATTGGCGGCGGTTGGCCTCGACCAAATCCAAGTGCGTGTTTGGCCCGATCTCGGAGTGCCCCGGCGCGCGCTGCGTGAGAAACAGCATCGGATAGCGGGTCCGCACCGGGTCGGAATCGTAGACCTCGCGGAAGAGTTCGCGGGCATAAATAAATTGAGACTCGAATTCCGAGAGCAACTCTTCGCCGACAGCGTAACAGCAGGCGCCGACGCCGGGGCCGATGGCGGCCGTCAAGTCTTCTGGCTGAGACCCGAAGGTGAGCCTCATTTTTCCGATGCCGGTCTCGACGATGCGCCTCACCGTTCCGCGCCAGCCCGCGTGAAAGGCCGCCACAGCGCGCCGCTTGCGATCGGCTACCAGCACAGGAATGCAGTCGGCAGTCTGAATCGCCAGCAGTATTCCGGGCTCATCGCTCATTAGCCCATCGCCCGTGAACGGCCTATGGCGGTCGGCGTCTGCCGCCGCTGCAAGGACAACATGATTTGAATGAATTTGTCGCAGCGAAATCAGCGGCGTGGCGGGGTCGCCACTGATTGCTTCGGCTAGCAAACGGCGGTTGGCTGCTACGACTTGCCGGTCGTCATCGGCGGTGAAGCCGAGATTCAATTCGCCTGAAGCATCGTCAGCGCAATAAGCCCGGCTGAGACCTCCCCTGCGAGTGCTGAAGCCGTGCAGGAGCCAGCTCGATCTCTTCCACCCATCCACTTCAAGCCATGCGACGCCATTGTGGGCCACATGAGGAGGCGACGCAGTGTGTCGAAGTTCTTCCGGTTCGAAGAGTTTGAAGCGCATCCGACGGGTGACACCGGCGGCATTACCGCGCAAGTTGCGCGTTAGCCCCGCTTGCTCAAATAGCTTATCGATCGCATGGATTTTCTGGTGAGGGAAACTCTCTGTAAGGGAAGAAGGCATCTCACTTCGATTTTATCTGGCCGGTGGAGCAATTGGGCCTACCTTCCGGTAGGCCCGCTCGAGAGGCAATTGAGGGAGGGGGTCCAGAGGGGAAGTTGAGAAGAGGTCCTTGCGGACCTTCAAGAAGGAATGGATACCTTTCTTGGGCGGGAATTGTTTCGAGGAAGCCTCTGCTTATTACAGTAATAGATGCGGTGAGCTCAAAAAGGTTGCGTGTGAACCGCTACAATTATTTTGATTAAGCTAAGAAATTTCGAATTGCAAGATTTCTTTTGATTCTGTGAGACTTAGAGGTGGCCCCCAACGTTTTGACTTAGTAATGGTGCGTTTTGAATTTGCGCTGCAACAAACAGCTCCATCTTTTTTGCGAATCTTTGTTCGGCTGATCCATGATCCATCTCTATTGGCTGTTAATCTCCGTTGCCTGATTTTTTAGATAGGTTACGGTCCAATGCTTGCCATCCTGGTCATAGGTCACCGTGCGATTGCCTTCTTTCCCATCCGCCGCGTGGAGGTTTCGTCCAATGGCCATGCGGGTCTCGGCCTCGCTCATCCCGGCCTTCACCTGATGTGCATCGATAGCCGCCCAGACATCTTTGGGCCAGTGATCGTAGATGGTGTGCGGGTCGTCGTAATAGAAAAGCATGTCGGAGTAATAGCCCTCCTCGTTGCCCTGCATGTAGCCGATGGGAGTCGCATAGAGTGCTGTGCTTCCGGGTAATGAAAAAACGGCAAAGGCCTGACGGCTTCCGTGCTCGATTTTGTCGTCGACGTTCGCAGGCACTGCTGCCTTGACGATTTTTTTCACTTCCATTCGCTGGGCCGCGGGGATCACGCCCACTCGTTTGGCAAAGAGTATCTGTCCGCGGGTGTAGGGATAGTACGGCATGACGTAGCCATTCTTCATCCACACCGTTGTGCCTTGAAGACGCAGCGTGTCGTCAAAGTGCGAGGGAAAAAACTCCCGCATGACCACCAGATCGTCCTTGCTCAGCGTCTGGCTGGCGTCGTTCTGCGGGACCACTCCGGGATTCTGGCGGTGCTTCCATACGGTGAAGAGGTAGATGCCACCAATCGTTAGCGTGATCAACAGGCTGATTAGCACCTTGTGCCAAATTTTCACGCATCCTCCCGAGGTGATGCTTGCTTACGGCTAAACTGACAGCGCTTCACTGCGCGTTCCTTTGATCAGTGGGCGTCCGTGCGGTCAGCTTTTCGGCCACGCTTTTGGCCTGGGTAAACAACAGCAGGTAATCCGGGCCGCCGGCCTTGGAGTCAGTGCCGCTCATGTTGAAGCCGCCGAAAGGGTGCGCCCCGACCATCGCTCCGGTGCATTTGCGATTGAAGTAGAGGTTGCCTACGTGAAACTCACGGCGGGCGCGATCGAGCTTTTCGCGGTCGGTGGAATATACAGCGCCGGTCAGTCCATACTCTGTGTTGTTCGCAACCAGCAGGCCCTCGTCGAAGTTGGCAACCTTGATCACCGCCAGCACCGGCCCGAAGATTTCTTCCTGTGCCAGGATCGCATCCGGTGCAACGTCAGCAAACACGGTTGGGGGGAGGAAGTAGCCGCCGGCCTCGGTCTCAAGCGCATGGCCACCAACGATCAGCCGGCCTTCCTTGTTGCCGATCTCAACGTAAGCGAGCATTGAATCGAGGGCTCCCTTGTTGATCACCGGGCCGAGGTTCGAGTTTTCCGCAGGGTCGCCTACCGTGAGCTTCGCAGCGCGTTCGCAGAGGCGCTCGATGAAAGTGTCGTATACGGCAGCTTCGACGATGGCTCTTGAACAGGCCGAGCACTTCTGCCCGCTGAAACCGAAGGCCGAGGCAATGACGCCATCGACGGCTGAGTCCAGATCTGCGTCAGCACAAACCAGGATCGAGTCTTTGCCGCCCATCTCGAGGATTGTCCGCTTGATCCAGATTTGATGGGGCTTGGTTGCGGCGGCGCGTTCGTGAATTTCAAGGCCGACTTTTTTCGACCCGGTGAAAGCGATGAAGCGAGTCTTTGGATGCTCGACAATGGCGTTGCCAAAGGCCGAGCCAGAGCCTGGACAGAAGTTGACCACGCCGCGCGGCATTCCAGCCTCTTCGAGGACTTCGATGAACTTGGCCGCGATTGTGGGAGCGTCGCTCGATGGCTTCAAGATCACGGTGTTGCCGGTGACGATCGAGGCCGCAGTCATGCCCGCCATGATGGCAAAGGGGAAGTTCCAAGGGGGAATCACCGCGCCCACACCCAGCGGGATATAGAGCAACTCATTCCGCTCGCCGGGAAACTGGATGGGTGTTGTTGCGGCGCCAAGGCGAAGGGCCTCGCGCGCATAAAACTCAAGGAAGTCGATGGTCTCGCCCACATCGGCGTCGGCTTCGGCCCAGTTTTTACCCACCTCGTAAGTCAGCCACGCACAGAACTCGAAGTGACGGCTGCGGATGATCTCTGCGGCGTTGAGCAACAGGGAGACTCGGGCCTCCGCGGACGTACCGCTCCAGGACTCGAAGGCGGTGAGCGCTGCCTCCATGGCCTGCTCGACGTGTTCCAGACCGGCCTTTTGATGAATGCCGATCAGTTGCATTGGACGCGCGGGATTCAGTGAATGAATCCTGGCGTCGGTTTTGAACCGCTCACCGCCAATGATGAGGTCGTATTCTTGTCCGAGTTGGCTTGCAACCGACTCCAGGGCAGCCCGCATCTTGCGGGCGTTTTCAGGCACTTTGAAGTCGATTGGGGGTTGATTCTTAAATTCGCCATGAGGCGATCGAAGCTGAATTTGCGCGGTAATGGAAGTGGCAGCCATAACGCTTTGATTGTAGTTCAGCGTCCAGACGTTGTTTCATGGGCCCCAATAGCGGGTTCAGAGTGGGCCTGAGCCAAACCTACACTGTCTCAGTCAATGCTTCCGTTGCTTTGCTCATCTTGGCGGTGCGTTCCAGTTTGTCCCAGTTGAAGGGCTTGCCGTCGATGGCTCGTTTGAGTGTCTTGAAAAGCACGATGGAAAAGACCTGGCGATAGGCGAAGCGTTGGAGCCAGATATGGAAGAGCAGCCAGCCGTCGCCCTTGTTGGCGGGATGGCGGCGTTCGAGACTGAACGCAATGGACGAGGTAACGAAGTCGATCAGCAGGAAGCCAACGAAGTAGGCCAGCAGCTTCTGGAAATTGGCGGAGGAGGCTGCTTCAGGATGAAAGTGGCGATCGCCGAAATAGTGGAGAATGCCAGCCAGAAACATCACGTCGATAAAAGGCGACACCAACGGAAGCAACATTTGAAAGATCAGGATATTGGGCAGTGCAAAGAGACCCATGGCCTTGTTGCGAACGAAGGCGGCGCGATGCTTCCAGATGGCCTGCAAGGTTCCGAAGGACCAGCGAAAGCGCTGGCGCATTAAACCTTTCGCATCGATCGGGGCCTCGGTAAAGGCCAACGCGCGATCCTCGTAGACGACCTTGAGGCCGAGTTCGAGCAGAGCCATGGTGAGGTCGGCGTCTTCAGCAACGGTGTTGATGGGATAGCCGCCGGCAGCTTTCACGGGCCCGGTACGCCACGCTCCGATGGCTCCGGGAACGACGGTGACCACATTGAATAAATCCAAAGCCCGGCGCTCGAAGTTCTGGCTGGTGATGTATTCGAGGGCCTGCCAGCGGGTCCAAAGATTGACGCGATTTCCGACCTTGGCGTTTCCGGCGACCGCGCCTACAGCCATGTCTTCAAAGTGAGGAATGAGTTTGGAGATGGCGTCAGACGCAATGACGGTGTCGGCGTCGATGCCGACATAGATCTCTTCAACCAAGCGGTCGAGAGCGTAGTTGAGGGCCGCTGCTTTGCCGCCATTGGGCTTGGTGATCACCTGGACGCGACCGGCGGCGATTTCAGCGGTATAGGCCTCGCGGGCAACCTCGAAGGTGCGGTCGCTCGAGCCGTCGTCGATCACGATGACATGGAGATTGACGTAGTCGGAGTTGAGCACCGAGCGGATGGTGCGCACGATGACCTTTTCTTCGTTGTAGGCGGGGACGAGCACGGCGACGCGGGGATTGAAGCCCGCCGATGCTGCGCGGTGCGGGCGGCGCAGCCGGTCAATGATGGCCAGGATGCCGACGAGGATGAGGCGCGCGCTCATCAAGATGTCGCCCAGGAAGAAGACCAGCACGATGAACTTGCCGACGATTGCCAGGCTGGAGAAAGCGATGGAGTCGGGCAAGGCGCGCAGGTACTGGGGGAAGGTGATCCTGGGCATCACCTCAGCGGTGGTCTTGCCCATCAGGGCTGAGACGGGAACGATCGCGTAGCCGCGAGCGCGGAGCGTGTTGATCAGCATGGGGAGTGCGGCCACGGTGGCCGATCGGTCGCCGCCGCCATCGTGGAGCAGAATGATGGAGCCGCGGAACTGCGGCTTGACCTTCATGATCTCCAACTGATCGAGGATGGATTGGGTGATCTCCGAAGGCGTCTTATGCGGATGCTCATTCCAATCATTGGTGTCGAGTTTGCTGCCGATGATGGTGTAGCCATCCTGCTGGATACGCTCGACCGGCTCAGCCTGTTTGTCGGTGTCGGGCTCCTCGTCGATGTCGTAGGGCGGCCGGAAGTAAAGCGGCTGGATGCCCAGCTTGCTGGCGAAGAGGCGCTCAGTGAGCTTGATCTCCAGGTCGAGCTGGCGGTTGGAGATTTCGCTGATGTCGGGATGCGTGTAGGTGTGGTTGCCGATCTCATGGCCTTCGCGGACCACGCGTTTCATCAGTCCGACATTCTGTGCGGCCTCGTCGCCGATCATCAGAAAAGCGCCCTTGACGCCCTTGTCCCTGAGAATGTCGAGGATCTTGGGTGTCCATTTAGGGTCGGGTCCGTCGTCGAAAGAGAGCGCGACTTCGTTGGCGTGATAGCCGTATTGCTGGATGGTGTAGGTCAGTGGAAAGACGTCCATGTGCTCATCGACGATGAGCTTTTTGCGCGGGTCGGGCTCGTCGGTATCAACCTCGACGGTGCGCTTGCCGGGCTGGGGCAGGCCGGTAACGCGGATAATGTCGCCGTCGCCCTCGTTATCCACGTCGTGTCCGGGCTGCACGGTGTCGAGGGCTTGCAGCGAGTCAGGGCTGCTGGGTTTGTCCCATATGTTCCACAGCGAGCTGTCTTCCTCGCCCAGGCGCCAGAGGGCAAAGGTCTGCAGGCCCAGGCCGCGGGCGGCTCTGAGTTCGTTCAACACGGTGACGCCATCGAGGTACCAGACCACGTGGCGCTGGTTCGCGTCCTCGTCGATGTACTCGAAATGGGGATTGAGGGTATCGTAATCGAGATCCAAATCTGCATCGGCGTCGGAGGCCCGCTGCAAGACTTCAGAGACCGGGAGGTCCACGGTGTTGAGGACTTTGGAAACTTCGAGACGCTCTTTGACTTTCGCCTTTTTCGCAGGACTGGGGATAGACATCGTCCAGTCGTAGCCGTAGTTGCCAATGGCGCAGATCAGCTTTTCTTTCGGCACAATCTTCAGCGCGCGGACCAGATTGCCCATGAACCAATCCTGGCTGGCGATCGGCCCCGGCTGGCTCTCAATCTGGTGTTCGTCGTAGTTCATCAGCACGACGCCGTCGGAATTTGCGGCAATCGCCTTCAGGTCGTCGTCGGTGGTCGAAACCATGGCGTTGACGTAGAGCCGCAGGTTGCGCGAATGCAGGTCGGCATAGAGTTCATGGAGGAAGCTCACGTAACCGGAGCTGGCTTCGTCGGGCAAACTTTCGATGTCCAGTGATAGGCCGCGATAGGCTGGGTACGCCGTAAAGAATCGAACGATTTGCGCGCGGAGTGCGGCGCGCTTCGCGGGATCGTTGAATACCCCGGAGACTGCAGGATCCCAGCTCTGGGAGTTGGGGTTGAAATTGTTGAGGTGAGGAAAGATTTCGGTATCTTCCTTGGCCGCCTGGATGACGAGTTTGACCTTGTTCGCAACGTCGGGGTCGTGTGTCGTTGTGCCGTCGACGATGGGATACTCGCGATGGGTTTCGTTGTTGATGCCCAGGAGCGTTCCCTGGGGCGCGTCGATATGCAGCCACTCAGGAAAGAGCAGGTCGATCTGGTGAATGTGGTCCTCGAGCGAAGAGTAGCTGGCCTCGTCGTAGGGCACATAATAGGCCGCGCGCAAACCTTCGCCGGTGTTGAAGGGAATATCGGACGGCTTACGGCTGGTCTTGCGCCGTGCCGGGCGCGGAATCTTTGCGCCGTGCAGCAAGGGAGTTCGTTCAGGCAACGCCTTGTAATTGTGCTTGGGGATGGGGAGCAGCAATTCAGGCAACCGCTGATAACGCAGGACATTGAAGATGAATGCCGCGAGAACAAGGGTGAAAGCCACCGCCGTCACATCGAAGATGCGGCGCAACCGCTTCCATCTTTTGCGTTGCGGATCGTAGAAGATCTGTCTATCGGGCATTGCCGGTCTCGTTTCCAGATGGGCGAAAACCGGGTTGACGGTCTACGCTATACAGTACGAATCGTATGGAAGCTGCCTCTACTAGTCAATCCGAGACGCGACGCAGGAGCCTTGCTCGCGCATTGCCCTGCATCTCTGTCGCTCTCGCCTTGGCCGCCGGACTAGCTCTCCGCCTTTGGATGCTTAGACAGCATTTCCTGGTGAACGGAGACGCGCTGGTCTATGGCGAGCTGGCGAAGAACTTGCTGTTGCACGGCCGTTACGCACTGGCTGGGGAGGGCGGCGTATTGCATCCAACGCTTATCCGGCTCCCCGGGTATCCGCTCTTCCTGGCGCTCTGCTTCCGGCTTTTTGGAATGGAGAACTACGCGTCGGCGTGCTGGATTCAGATTGCGCTGGAGTTGGCCGGCTGCCTGCTGCTGGCCGACTTTGTGCGGCGAATTGTGCCGGAACGGCTTAGCCGCGGCGCTGGCCATTGCACGTTGTGGCTGGCGGCGATCTGCCCCTTCACGGCGATCTATTGCGCCGAACCGCTGACTGAGTCGCTCACGCTGTTTGTGATAGCGCTGGCGTCGTGGTCTGTTGCCCGCTTTCATGCGCGTCCAGGATGGGGACCAGCGCTTTTGTTCACCTTCGCGGCCGGGTATGCGGCGCTGCTCAGGCCAGACGGCGCCCTGGTGGCCATTGCGTTCGCGCCCGCGTTGCTCATGGGCCTTACGCGTAAAGAGGGCGATGGCTCGATCTTCTACCGAAGGCTGGCTCGCATGGCAGCCGTCTGCGTATTGATTGTGCTGATGCCTTTTGCGGTTTGGAGTTGGCGCAACTGGCAAGTCTTCCATGTCTTTCAGCCGCTGGCCCCGCGACTGGCCACCGATCCCGGCGAAGATACCCATCCCGGCTGGGAACGCTGGGTCAAAAGCTGGTGCCTGGACTACATCTCGACCTTCGAGATTTACTGGAATGTCCCGAACGACACTCTCGACATAAGCAAGCTGCCGAGCCGGGCCTTCGATTCCCCGGCTCAGTATGCCGAGACCGCTGCTGTGGCCGCCGACTATAACAAAGGGTACGACCTGACGCCAACGATTGATGCGCGTTTTGGGAAGCTGGCGGACGAGCGCATCGCCGCGCATCCTCTTCGCTTTTATCTCTGGCTGCCGCTGGGGCGGGTGGCGGATATGTGGCTCCGGCCTCGCGTGGAAAACCTCTACGATGACATTGACTGGTGGGTCTCGGGCAAGCATCCCGCGGAGACGCGCGTGAGTTGGGCTTACGCGGCGCTCAACGGATTCTACCTGCTGCTGGGGATGGTCGGCTTGTGGCTGCGACCGAAATTCTGGCGGTCCATGCTCGCGTACATGCTGCTGCGCAGCGCGCTGCTGACGACGGTGCAGGCTCCAGAGGCGCGCTATACGCTTGAGTGTTTCCCGATGCTTTTTGCGCTGGGCGGTATGGCGCTTTACCGATTCACATATTGGGTCTTCGAGTCGGTCTTGAAGGTGAAGGCATCGGCGGGCAACGGCTGATTTACTTTTCTGTTGAAGTAGATACTTACACGGGATTGACCGGGCCCTTCATCGAAGACCTGCTTGAGGCTGATGCCTCGGTCTGCGTCCATCCACACGGTCACCTTGGGAATGTTCTTGCGGACGGCTGGATCTTTTGCCACCAATTCCAGCTTCTCGGTCTTCACGCCATCGAGCATCTCGGAGCCGAGGTACCTGATCTCCCACTTCTCTTCCAGATCCTTGCCGCTTGCACCGAAGCCGAGCATCAGGTAGCTCTCGAATTTGCTGACTTGCGCGTAGGTGGTCACCTGGTCGATATTGCCGCCTTCGAAGAGCTTGAAGACGCCGTCGGAAAACATGTAGACCTTCTCGATTTTCTTCTGGTTGTCTTCGCGAATGTGCGCGGCCATGCGGAATTTCTTGCCGGTTCTCTCGTAGTAGACCGTGCCGGTTTGCACATCCTTGTCGGGAATCGGATCGGTCTCGATCGAATCGATTTCGAAGTCGGCGGAAGTGGTGTGAAAGTTCTTCGCCGCTTCGTCAAGCCGCCGCAGCACGTTTTCTTTTTCGTCTCCGACGGCCGGTGAGGCAAAGGCTGCGTGCGCAGAAAACAGCATTATCGCAATCGAGGCGGCGGCAACAATTCTTTTTTTCGCGTGCATAGACTTCCTTAGGGTGTTAGACGGGGTAGTGGGCTCGATGGTTTGAGGAAAACATCGATCAACGGCGCGCCCAGACCCGCCAGGCCCAATTGCCCTGTGCGTCCTGCACCGTCTCCCAGCGATCGACCGAGACGGCGTCGCCCGTGACAGGCTCGATGGCCTTGCGCAGAGCCTTCTTGACTACCGGATACGAGTCCTTGGTATCCAAGTCGAGGCTCACGTCCGAGGCTTGCACCGTGACGATCAGCCCGCGGCCGCCGTCGCCGATGACCTGGATGGGATGCGGCGGGCCGGCGGCGCTCGATGGCTTGTCGCCGTAGTTCCAGAGGTGCGGCGTGGCAAAGATAAACACCAGGATCAGCGTCACCATCACGTCGTAGTGGAAACAGCCGCGCGGATACGTCCAGTAAAAATAGCTCTTCAGAATCCTGTTCATCTTGTCCTTGACCTGCAACGCGCCTTAGCTCGTTGGCACCGAGATCTGTCCGCCTTACTTACTTGCGATCTTTTCAAGGCCGCCCATATAGGGCCGAAGCGCCTCTGGAATCAGGACCGAGCCGTCGGCCTGCTGATAGTTCTCGACAATCGCCAACCAGGTGCGTCCCACGGCGAGTCCGCTGCCGTTGATTGTGTGGACGAACTCGGGCTTGCTCTTTGCGCCACCCACTCCCGAAGCTGTCCGGTAACGAATGTTGGCCCTCCGCGCTTGAAAGCCCTCGAAATTGGAGCAAGAGGAGATCTCGCGGTAAAGCTGCTGGCCCGGGAGCCAGACCTCGAGATCGAATGTCTTGGCAGAAGAGAAGCCTGTGTCGCCGGTGCAGAGCAGCATGCGCCGGTAGGGCAGCTTGAGGGCCTCGAGAATCTCTTCCGCGTCGCGAGTCAATTTTTCATGCTCGGCGTCGGAGTCCTCCGGCCGCGTGAACTTGACCATCTCGACTTTTTGAAACTGGTGCTGGCGAATGATGCCGCGCGTGTCTTTGCCTGCGGCTCCGGCTTCGGCGCGGAAGCAGGGCGTGTACGCCGTAAGACAGATCGGCAGTCGGGAGTCATCGAGAATCTCATCGCGGTAAAGATTGGTGACCGGAACCTCGGCGGTCGGGATCAGCCAGTGATCGTTGTCTTTGAACTCGCCGCGTGCGACGGCTTCAGCGTCGGCGTCGGAGCAGCGAAAGAGATCCTCGGCAAACTTGGGCAACTGTCCCGTGCCGAAGAGCGACTTAGAGTTGACCATGAAGGGCGGCAGGATTTCCGTATAGCCGTGCTTCTCAGTGTGCATGTCGAGCATGAAGCTGATCAGTGCCCGTTCGAGACGCGCTCCCGCTCCCATATAGACGGCAAAGCGCGCGCCGCTCAGTTTGGCGGCACGTTCAAGATCGAGGATGCCGAGAGACTCGCCGAGTTCCCAATGCGGCTTGGGGGTGAAGTCCCAGGTGCGTTGTGCGCTATCGGCGAGGTGTGTCTTGACCACGACGTTGTCGGCCTCGGATTTGCCAACCGGCACCTCATCGCGAGTGAGATTGGGAATGCCGGCCAGCGACTGGCGCAGACGGTCGTCCAGGGTCGCGGCGTTCGTATCCAATTCGTCCAGCTTTTCTTTCAAGGCCCGCGTCTCGTCCATTACGGCAGTTGCGTCCTGGCCAGCCTTCTTTAGCACGCCCACTTGTTGGCTCAGCTCATTGCGGCGAGCCTTGAGGCGCTCGGCGGTGGTGATGGCCTCGCGCCGGCTCTGATCGAGGGCGCGAAAATCGCCCAGAAGCACTGCCGGGTCGGCACCGCGCGCGCGCAGTTTTTCTTCAACAACTTCAAGGTTGTTACGGACGAAATTCAGGTCGAGCATCGCTTTATTAGTTTACTAGACGGTTTTGGAGGGGTTCGTGACCTCCCAGGTCCGAGAATCCGGACCTGGGGCACCCTGAATTCGGACTGTTTCTATCGGGTAAGGGTTTCCTGGGTCGAGCGGGAGGATTGCGCCGGTCCCGCGTCGATTTGGTCCTGCCAACCGGGCAGGCGCTGGTCGCCGGTGATGAGGCGAGCGCCGCGGGTGAAGGTGAAGTAGGTCCAGATCCAGGCGGCAAAGACAGAGATACGGTTGCGGAAGCCGATGAGGAAAAAGATGTGCACGGTGAGCCACGTGATCCAGGCGAGAAAGCCGCTCCAATGGGCTTTGAAGGGCCACTCAACCTTGGCGACGGCGGACATGCGTCCGATGGTGGCCATATCTCCCTTGTCGAAGTAGTGGAAGGCGGGTCGCGGCCGGCCAGCCTGATCGGCTGCGATCATTTTTGCGACATGATCGCCCATCTGCATGGCCGGTTGAGCTACGCCGGGAACCTGGCGTCCATCCTGCTCAAAATGGGCCAGATCGCCCAGCACGAAGACTTCGGGCATTCCCTGGGGATTCAAGTGGTCGTCGACGATGACGCAGCCACGGCGGTCGAGCGGAGCGCCCAGAAGTTTGCCCAGCGGCGAGGCCTGCACACCGGCGGCCCAGAGCGTGACGACCGCGTCAATTCGCTTGTCCCCAGCCTCGACCCAGCCCGGCCCGAGTGAGGAAACCTGTGTATTGGTGTGAACCTCAACGCCCAAGTGGGTCAGCGTGGCTTCGGCTTTGGCCGACAGGTCTTCAGGATAGGCGGCCAGGACGCGCGGAGAGCCCTCAAGCAGCATCACGCGAGCCTTGGCCGGATCGATGTGGCGAAAGTCGTGTCGCATATAGAGTTGGGCAATGTCGCTGATGGCGCCGGCCAGTTCAACGCCCGTCGGACCGCCGCCAATGACGACAAAATTGAGCGGCGGGTGCCAGCCGTGCTCGACCATCTGGCGCTCAGCCAGTTCGAAGGCCAGGAGCACGCGCCGGCGAATCTCGGTGGCGTCTTCGATGGTCTTGAGTCCTGGAGCAAGAGGCGCCCATTGCTCGTGGCCGAGGTAGGAGTGGGTTGCGCCGGTGGCCAGCACGAGATAGTCGTAAGCCACCTTGGCGCCGCTGGCTAGCGTGATCTGTCGCGCGGCCGCGTCTATGCCCGTTACCTCATCCATTAGCACCTGGGTGTTGGGGTGGTTGCGCAGGATGGTTCGGATGGGCTGGGCGATGTCGGCAGGCGAAAGCACTGCCAGAGCCACTTGATAAAGAAGCGGTTGGAAGATGTGATGGTTGCGACGGTCTACGACTGTCACATCCACCGGCAGACGAGCCAGGCCCTGGGCCGCATGGATGCCGGCAAATCCGCCGCCGACGATCACAACCCGTGTTCGCCCTGCTGGCGGCGTCGCTGTATTTGTCAAAGCCATATGCCCTCTTCTCTAGAGATGCACAGGGAGGGTGGTTGGTGGCACAGGGGCGGACCATGCAGGCTGATCGACCGATGTTTCACCCAGATTTTGGAGAAGGAAGTGCCCGGAGATGGTCAATTATCTTGCACTTCACTGACATCCGAAGAATCGGATCTTCCTACACAACGCATGGGTCTACGGGTGCTGTTCGACGTCGATGTTTACGCTGCCAGTGTTGCCGGTGACGGCGAGACCAAGCATGTTGGTGGCAACGCCGGGAAGCCCGGCTGGATTAAAGGTGACGGTTCCGTCGAGGGCGGAGGTCGCCGTGGCAGCCTGGGTGGCCAGAAGTTCGCTCTGAGCGCAGCGGCCATGCGCCGGGCAAGGAGGCGCCCAGGCATAGAGAGCCTGATAGAGCGTGACGATGCCGCCGGCCATGGGGTTGCCGTCCGTATCGAGGACTCGCAGCGTGATCTGGCTGGGGGTTCCGCTGACCGAGAGGGTTTGGGCGGTTCCAGAGACGGCGTTGAGGATGGCGTCTTCCGGGCGCGCGCCAAGAGCTGTGTAAGTCACGCACTGGCTTGTTCCGTTGAGGCAGGCCGTCGATGTTGCAGTTTGGCCCTCGGTCAGCGGACCGACGGTAAGTGTGGTGGCGGCGATGCCGTTGGTGTTGGTTGTGACAGGGCCGCTTTGCGTTGTGATACCGGTTCCGGACTGCCATGTGACGCTCTGGCCGCTGATGGGGAGGCCGTTGTTCAGCGTCAGCGCCTCCACCGTCCAGTTGACGGTTGCTCCGGCTGCAAGGGAGAGAGTAGGCGAAAGCGAGGTAAGCACCGGGGGCGTTCCGCCCATAAACTCGGCCCGAAGGCTGGAACAGTTGGTTAGCGAAGCGGTGACTGCCGACCATGTGTTATCGACCGCCATCACGGTCATCGTGGCGCGACCGTCTCCGGTTGCTGTGACTGTACATGTTGGCTGGCCGCAACCCAGCGTCGCCGTTCCACTGGTCACGGTGAAGACGACCGAAACCCCGCCGGCAGGATTCAGGTTTGGCCCAAGAGCAATGACCGAGAAAGGCTCCGGCACACCGATGGGAATCGTGCCCATAGGCTCGTTGGCGCTCATCAGCGTCAGCGCGTCGCCGGAGCCGGAATCGTAACTGATGCCGCCGGAGATGACGGCTGCCGCGTAATAGATGGGCAGGTCGTCCACTTCAACATCCACTGAGCCAGTGATGCCGCCGGCAGCGGGTGGCGCGATCGCGGTGATCTCGTTGGGGGAGATGCTGGTGACGATGGCGGGCTGTCCGCCCACCTGAACTGTATCTGCCAACCGAAAACCCATTCCGCGAATCACGATAGGGCCGCCCGAGGACGGCAGCCGCAGTGGCGCGACCGTATCGGCATAAAGCATCCACCCTTGGTACTCGTAATCGGGCCGGCCGTCACCGCGCTCATCGGCAATACCGAGGCGGACCACGTTGTCGGTCGGGGCGTTGACTTGGAGCAAGCTCTCGCCATTGGTAAAGCCGTTCAACCCCCCACCGAAGCCGACGGCCGGCGAGCCGACCGGATTGAAGGCATACCAGACTCCCAAAGCGGGCATGGCTTTGGCGTTTGTGGGCGCGCCGCTTTCGTCCAGCGCTTCGGTGACAACGGTGAAGGTGCGGCCGCCGCGAACAGGGAAGATGAACCAGTCAGTCTGGCCGACTTGGCTCAGCCGCCCGCTCCAGAGCCCGCTGGGGGGCAATATGCGTGGCATGGCCTCGGTTCCGATGGCATCATCGTAGCCGGCCGCCGCTGAGTCGGCGACGTTGACGGCGAGAGTCTGCGTGCTGCCCGCCTTCATCGAAGGCACTGCGACCGGTGGCAGGGTTCCCGAAAGCTCTGGAGAGCCGTTCAGGTACGGGCCGACCGAGTTCGACAAAATATAGTTGGGATCGACGGCCTCGAAGCTGACTTGATAATTGGCTGTGGTCATGCCCGGCGGTAGCGGTATCCCGCTTAGATCGAAGAAACCCTGCTGGGAGACATCGTTCGATCCCCACATGGTCAGGAGGTTACCGTTGATGTCGGTCCATCCGGTGACAGGGTTGCCGTGGTTGCCGCTGAAGAGCGATCCGGAGACGTTGCTTACCGTGTATTGGTAAAGCGGGTTGCCGTTGGAATCCAGCGGCCGCGCCACCACATTCACGCCTTGCATACCGATGCCGGTTTTAAAACTGATCGTCCCCTGAATGGAAACTGTGTTGGCGGCAGTGAGCTGTTTGCCGGGGAAGTTAGCCTGATTGGCGACGGTGATGGGGTAAATCCGGTTGAGGGCTGCGATGTCGTCCCAGCGGAGTTGGTTCGGGTTGGGGATACAGTTGCCGCCGCTCGCTCCGCAGAGGCCGCTATAGGGCTGCATCACCGGCCATCCATCCATGCCGTCCGTCTCGCCGTTCTTGAGTGCGCCGGGATTCACCTGCGCGTAATCCAGGCCGAGGATCCTCCCCAAGGCCCGCTCCAACTCAAAGCTCATCATCTGGAGATGATTGGCATCGGTGGCGCAGAGGCCGTTTAACACAATGACCGCGTGGGCGATGGTTGCATCCGGGTTGACGCTGTCCAGCCAGAAGAAGACTCCGTTGTTCTCGCAACTGTTCTGCTCAGCAGTGTCCGTGCCGAAGATAGCGTCGATTACCGAGCCATCGGCGTCGAAGATGATGGCGAGCGGAAAGCCGGTGGCCGAAGGCGTTACATCGGCAGGTGCAGTGATGACGCCATACTGGTTGGTCTGCTCACCAGTGACCGTGAAGTTCGTACCGCTGACGACGATATTCGCGCCGCTCACGTCTTCGTTCAGCGATCCCATGTCGGTGAGTGTGACTCCGGCCGTTGGAACCGCGCTCCAAAGGGCCGCCGCGGCGTCTACCATCGATGTGGCTTGCTGATGACTCATTGAGGCGCTCAACGGCCCCTGATCGACGTAATAATTAAGTTGGCCCGCAGCCCAATGGACGGGCTGGCCCACCACATCCGGATTGAAGTAACTGACCCCCGCCACGTACTTGGGTCCGCCTGCCTCGGCCGCCGCAGGTGCCAGCAGCAAGACCGTCAACCATATTGCTGCGCGCTGCAAAAAGGGTGGGCGGTGGTGAAACATCGTGTGCGCTCCGGGCTAAAACTGCCGGGTCGCCTTACAATTCCCTGAAGACTATCTTTTGCAAGCTCCCAGGCGGCCACAGTTCGATCATGGGCGCTGGAGTGCTGAACTGGAGATCATTCGATAGAGATCGTGCGAGGGCGGTTCTGTTTTGGAGCACTTCAATGGCTGCTCCCCTTTTGAACATATCGTCGCACCCGTCAAAGAAAATCTTTCTCAGATCTCCGGGTAGAAGTCGAAGAATGCGTTGAGGCTGCGCTTCAGTTGGGCCTCGACCTCTTGGCGAGAGCCTTCGATCATGTGCATCGTGACGTGAGCCTGATGGCCGTTGGCCAGCTTAAGCGTCGCGTCATGGATCTCGATGACTTCGCCTTCGGGGAGCAGCCGCAGTCCGTATACCAGAGTCAAATTCGCCATGAACCACATCTTAATTGAGTAGAGAGCTTCGGCCCACAACAGGCACGACGTGTTTGGATTTGCGCCTGCATGGTGCGTAGATGCTCTAAAATCAACACGGGACAACCATGACAGAGATTCGATCGACCGTTATCCTTGGTTCCGGCTGTGCCGGACTCACTGCCGCCATCTATGCCGCACGCGCAAGCTTGAACCCGCTGCTCCTGGAAGGACACGAACCGGGCGGGCAGCTTTCAATGACGACCCTGGTAGAGAACTTTCCCGGCTGGCCGGAGGGAATCCAGGGGCCAGAGCTAATCGAGAACATGAAGAAACAGGCCGCGCGCTTCGGTACGACCTTTCAGACGGCTCACCTCGAGAAGGTGGATCTGAGCGCGAATCCATTTCGACTCGAGACCTCGGTCGGCGAGATTCTGACGCGCACGCTAATCGTCGCCTCGGGGGCCAGCGCGCGCTGGCTCGGCCTCAAGAGCGAGCAGGCGCTGATCGGCCACGGCGTGTCCAGTTGCGCTACGTGTGACGGGTTTTTCTTCCGCGGACGCGAGATTGCCGTGGTGGGCGGCGGCGACTCGGCGATGGAAGAAGCTCTTTTTCTCACGCGCTTCGCCACCAAGGTTACGCTGCTGCACCGACGCTCGGCCTTCCGTGCTTCGAAGATCATGCTCGACCGCGTCCTTGCGCACCCACAGATTGTGCTGCGCCCCAACACCACAGTGGTAGAGGTGCTGGGCGTGGAAGAGAAGGAAGTCAAGGGGTTGCGCCTGGTCGACGTGAAGACCGGCGAGGAGAGCATTCTGCGGGTCGACGGCCTTTTTCTAGGCATCGGGCACGAACCCAATGCGAAGATGTTCAGTGGGCAGATTGATCTGGACAGCGAAGGCTACATCGTTACCAAAGACAATGTGATCGTCACGCACAATGGCATTCCAGTTGAGGGGATCTACGCATGTGGTGACGTGCAGGACCGTCGCTATCGACAGGCGATTACGGCTGCTGGAACCGGATGCATGGCGGCGCTCGAAGCGGAGAAGTTTCTCGAGGAGCACGGAAGCTAAACCGCTATCTAAGCAGGGAGAGATTCCATCAGGGAGCACGACGACGGCACTAAAGGAAAACTTCGAGCGGCTGGAAGGGGAAATAACACGAGCCTGCGTTCGCGCAGGTCGGCCGCGAACCGACGTGGAATTGATGGCTGTCACGAAGACTTGTCCTGCGCCGGTCCTTTCCGAGGCTGCCGCGCTCGGCCTCAGGCTCTTTGGCGAAAACCGCGTCCAGGAGTTTGCAGGTAAAGCATTGCACGCAGCAGCCCTTCGGTCGGTCTGTGGGAAGGAAGATGTGCGCGTGCATCTGATCGGCCATTTGCAATCGAACAAGGCACAGCGTGCCGTGGAGCTATTCGACGGCATCGACTCATTGGATTCGCTGCGACTGGCTGAAAGGCTGAACGAGTCGGCCGGCAAACTAGGCAAACGACTGCCGGTGCTGATCGAGGTCAAGCTCAGCCCCGAGGAGACGAAGGCTGGTTTGGCCCCAGACTCGCTCGATGCCGCGCAGTTATTGGAGAGACTGCCCGAGTTAGATCACCTGCAGCTTTTTGGGCTGATGACGATTGCTCCATTCGACGTTGCCGAAGCTGAAACGCGTGCCTGCTTTCGCAGATTGCGCGAGTGGCGCGATCGGTGGGCTTCCGCACATTCAAGTCTGGAGTTTGACGTACTCTCGATGGGGATGAGCGGCGACTTTGGACTCGCTATCGAAGAAGGTGCGACGCGCATCCGCGTCGGCACAGCTCTCTTTGGCGCGCGCAATGTAGCGATGGAGCGCGATTGATGCTGCGTGCGGTTGCGGACGGAGTTACATTGGCTGTGCGCGCTCAACCGGGTGCAAAGAAAACGGCGATCATGGGTGTCTACGGCGAAGGCTCGAAGGCGCAGTTGAAGATCGCCGTTCATGCGCCGCCGCTTGAAGGCCGGGCGAATGCGGCGCTGGTGGCCTTTCTCGCAGAGACGTTTGCGATTCCGAAGAGCGCGATTGAGTTGATCACTGGCGAGTTATCGCGAAGCAAGGTTTTTGTGGTGCACGGAGTTATGTTGGCAACGGTTGAAGAGAAGTTGTCACGGTGGATATAAACTCCGATGTCCAACCGACGAGATTAGTTGTTAACTAATTAACTGCAAAGT
>CAYTJN010000023.1:0-32730 GCA_964438125.1 uncultured Occallatibacter sp. | reverse complement strand
CAAAAACAATCCCATCGATGTGCAGAGATTGACGGGTCACTCCATATCAGGGATGATTAGGGACTGGAAATTCGTGATGAGAAACTCCGACAATACGGTTCCGCTCTTTCTGCCGCTTCTTCCGTATACTCAACTTAGCGTATGTCTACTCACCTCGACAGAATTCTGGTCACCACGCGAGCCACAGTTGCCGCGGCCAAAGCTCGCGTTCCCTTGGCTGAGCTGGAACGCGAGGCTGCTTCTCACCAGCCTCGGGGATGGGCTGCGGCATTGCGCCGTCGCACAGCTACGGCGCCGGCGATCATCGCGGAGATCAAGAAAGCCTCGCCCTCCAAGGGCTTGATCCGCGCAGACTTCGACGCGGCCGACCTCGCGCGGAGCTACTTCGATGGAGGCGCGGCGGCGCTTTCCGTCCTTACCGATGAGCCATTTTTTCAAGGCAGCTTACGAAATCTGGAGTTGGCCTCGGCTGCGGTCCCATTGCCCTGCCTCCGCAAAGACTTTGTTGTGGACGAGTACCAGATCGTAGAGGCTCGTGCCCATCACGGCGACGCGATCCTGCTCATAGCCGCCGCGCTTACAGATGGCGAGTTAAGGCGCTTCGCGCGGACGGCACGCTCTTTTTCACTCGATGTGCTGGTCGAGGTGCATACGGCCGATGAACTCAAGCGCGTTCTCGACACCCTGGGGGAGCCTGGGGCCAGCGCAATCGGCGTGAATAACCGCGACCTGAAAACTTTTGAGGTGCATCTTGAAACTTCGCTCGAACTGGTCGAGCGGATCCCGGCTTCTGTTGTCCGAGTGGCTGAAAGCGGCATCGCAACTACCGAAGACCTCTTACGGCTGCGGGCTGCGGGGTTTGACGCTTTCCTGATCGGCGAGAGCCTGATGCGACAGCAAGACCCTGGCGCGGCGCTCGCGGCGCTATTAGCCGAAGCTGCCGGGAAAAGAGTTGACGCAACAGCGTGAGCATCTGGATCAAAATCTGCGGCAATACTTCGCTCGGAGATGCGTTGCTGGCTGTCGAAGGCGGCGCAGATGCAGTGGGATTTGTCTTTGCGCCGAGCCCGCGCCAGGTTACCGCGGCACAGGTCGCCGCGATCACTCCGAAGTTGCCGTCAACAATCGAGAAAATAGGCGTTTTTGTCGATGCGGAACTGGAAGAGATTATCTCGGTAGTTCGCTCCTGTGGCCTGACAGGCGTGCAGTTGCATTTCAACGCGGAGCCGGAGATGCCCTCCAGACTGCATGAATCTCTCGGGCCTGAAGTGCGCATCCTGCGTGTGATTCATTTCGGCACACAGACCGCCAGGGAACACGCGGTCCACATCTCTGAACACGCTCGAAATCCGCATGTTGACGCGGTGCTCGTTGATTCGCGCACTGCGGGAGCAGTCGGTGGCACGGGCGTCACTTTTGATTGGCAAGAGGCGAGCAAAAGCATTTTTGGTGAGGCTCAACGCCTCAAGCTGATCGCGGCTGGTGGCCTGAGCCCGTCAAATGTGGCCGAAGCAATCGCGGCGCTGAGCCCCTGGGGCGTGGATGTGGTCTCTGGAGTGGAGGCCGAACCGGGATGCAAGGATCCCGCGAAGGTGCGAGAGTTTGTGCTTCGTGCCCGAACGGCAGGTCGCACATAGCGAGCTGCCCAGCGCGGCACTGTTCGACACGTTCGAGCACCGACTCACTGCTATGATCGAGTCAGAATGACTGGCAGTTTTAGCTTCGGTGGAAAGCGCGAGTTGCTGGCGCGCGGGTTGCTTTGGAGCGGCGCAGCCTTCTTGCTTTCGCAGTTTCCGGCGCGAGATTCGCTCCTAGTCTTGAATTATCATCGCATTGGTAACTCAGATGAAGACCTCTTCGATCCCGGCGTCTTCTCGGCGACAGCCGATCAATTTGACGACCAAATCCGCTGGTTGAAACACCATGTTTCGCTTGTGACTCTTGAGGAGGCACTATCTTTCATCGAGGGCAGGATCGAAGAGAAGAAGAGCCGTTGCCGTGTCCTGATCACCTTTGACGACGGATATCTCGATAACTACAAAAGTGCTTTTCCGATCCTGCGCTCTCATGGCGTTCAAGCAGTCTTCTTTCTTGCTACAAGCATGGTTGGGTCGTGTCATGTTCCGTGGTGGGACCATATTGCATATCTCGTCAGAACAGCGCAAAGGCGTCGATTCTCTCTAACTTACCCGGCTGAAGTGGCCGTCGATCTCGATAAGAACGGTTTGCATGAAAGCCTAAGAAACATTCTGCGGTCGTATAAGAGCTCCACGAATTTCGACTCCGCGTATTTCATTGAGGAGTTAGCAAAGGCGACACGGGGGGATGACCCGCCCGAAACGCAGAGACGATTTCTGAATTGGGAAGAGGCCCGGGAGATGAGTCGATGCGGGATGTCGATCGGGTCTCACACGCATTCGCATCACGTCCTTAGCCAACTGGAGCCGAGCCGGCAATTGGAAGAGTTATCCACTTCTCGATTCATCCTCAAGGAGCAACTTGCCACTGAAGTCGATGTCCTTGCTTACCCCGTCGGGGGAAGGACTACTTTCACGGATATGACACAGCAGGCGGCGCGGGAAGCAGGGTATCGCGCGGCCTTTTCATTTTATGGCGGCACGAACTTTCGAGGCAGAACTCTTCGTTACGATGTGAACCGAATCGGCATCGGCCAGAGCCTGACGCGCTTCCGGGTTCAAACGGCGGTCTGCTGCACAACGGGAAAGTTCTGGCCTTGATCTGGCCGTAAAGTGGTGTCCGGCGGTTTCTGATTCGAGAAGGTTCCGGAACGCAGCGCGGCATCGGTTATAGCGAATGGCATGAAACTTTGAGGGCATTCTTATGAGCAAGCGACTACGTATCAACCTGCCGCCCGTGGTCGTGGCAGGTGCTTATCAGACCGGCGTTGTGCTGATGAGAAATCTAACTCGACGTAAGGTCGAAACCTTCTGCATCGACTGCGACGACTCCCAACCGGGCTTCAAGACAGTCTATGGGAAGGCCAATCTTTGTCCCAATCCAGACACTCATCCGGAAGAGTGGGAGAGGTACATGATTGACCTTGCCACGAGGATAGGTCGCAGGCCGGTCTTGATTGCCAGCGCTGACCAGTTTGTTACGGCCATTGCCGACCACGCCGCCAGGCTTGAGCCGCACTATATCTTTCGGCCTGCTTCAGTTGCTACACAAGCGCTTCTAGCAACGAAAAAACGGCAGTATGAAATTGCGGATGTGAATGGGTTGCCGGTGCCTAACACGAGCTTCGTCGAGTCTGTAGAACAGTTGCGACGCTTTGCGAGCGTGGCGCAATTTCCGTGCCTGATGAAACCGGTCCACTTTCGTGAATGGGAGAAACTACCGGCCGGCCATCCACTCCTGAACCAGAAGATAGCACTGGCTTCTTCGCCGACCAAGCTGGAAGAGACTTACCGCATGGTGGAGCGTGTAACTCCCGCAGTGGTTTTGCAAGAGATTATCGAAGGCCCCGACGACGCCAAACTGGTGTACCTATCGTGCTATGGTCAGGGCGGCAGACGCCTCGGATGGTGCCTCGTTCGCGAACTCCGAACGACTCCAATCCATTTCGGATCGGCTAGCGTTGTGGAGCCATTTAGCGACCCGGCGGTTGATGCACTCTGCGATCACTTTTTTCATTCCATAGGGTATGAGGGTCTCTGCGAACTGGAACTGAAACGAGACAGCCGGGACGGACGAATCAAGTTAATTGAAGCGAACCCGCGATACAGTGTAACTGCGGACGCTGCGCCCTACGCCGGTGTTGACCTGGGATGGCTGCATTATCAGGATCTAATTGGAGAACCGGTCGAGCCCGTGGGTTGGAATGGCCGCTGCTTTCATCACATCGTTCTCAGGCGCGACGTGAATTGCTTTCGAAGCTACCTCGAGGCGCGGCTGGCCACATGGGCTGACATTGCCCGGACATATAAGTCTCCAAAGTTTTTCGATTTCGATCTTCGCGACTGGCGTCTAACTGTTGAAACGGTAATCTATCTGCTCAAAGTTCTTCTATATCCAACTTTTCGGAAATTATTCCCTAAGCGTAAATAACTTCAATCGCCATCCTGAAGATTATCCATTCATTGAGGACGAACTAACAAGTCCAGAACCATGGTTGCGGGTGTGGCCATCACGTTGGGTAACATGCGAGTCAAGGTTCCAAATCGGATGTGGTCTTCCGGTTCCAGCACGCGCATCACATAGAACAGCCCAAAGAGAACGACTAGCGCAGCGCTGCCGCCCGCCATAATTCCCCACAGCGGAGCCAGTCGCATAGCGATGAAATGCGCTGTCAGCGATGCCAACACGCTGATGAAAACGATTTTGGAAACTTGAATCCAGGGAAGTTTTACCTGATAGAGATGGATGCTGACAGCCCACATCATTCCAACAGCCATCAACTGCGCAGCACCATTGCCGATGCATGCGCCCACCGCGCCATGCGCGGGAATGAAATACCAAGCCACACTAATATCTACGACGCCAGCGATTACCGTAGCCAGGATGACATAGCGCTGCTGTTCGGTGCTTTCAAGCAGGCTCTGAGCGGGCGCGGCGAATGCCTTGAACATGCACAGGAGAGGAGCCAGCGCCACAACCATTGCGGCGCCCTCGAACTTGCGACCGTAGAAAAACATCAAAGCCGGAACTGCGAGCGATGCAGCGATGAAATGAAGTGGGATTGACATGAGGGCGATGTAGCGAAAGGTGCCAGCAGCAAGACTGGGTAACTTTGACTTATCTCGACCGTATTGAGCAAAGACGGTCGCACCGGCCGCCGTCCCGAAGATCGTTGCAACCAGCAACAACTGTTCAGCCATCGTGAATGCCACGGAATAATACGACACCTGGCTGACGTTGGGGCAAAGTTTCATGAGCAGAATGATCTCCGAGCGCCCCCAAACGATCTGCGCCACAAGCATGCTGCCGACAGCCTGAAGAGCAAACGGTGTCATGCGTGCGCGTAATCCAGGAGGGTGAACATGGGTTGTCTTCCAGGCCAGCACGCGGTTCATTGTGGGAAAGAAGCGCACCAAAAAATCGATGGAGCGCATCAAGAGCAGAGATACCCCAACGCCGACAACTCCCCAATGCAGTATCACTGTTGCGACAATCGCAATAAAATAGGTCAAGGCGCCGGCGATGGAGGCCAGCAGATTCTTTGACAAATCTTCGGCGGCGGTGTTGGCTTGTGCCGAGATGAAGTTGATCATCGAAGGCCAGATACTTAGCGCGAGCAGAGCAGAGGCCAATCTGTAATCGCCCTTGGCGTCGCCCAGCACCCAGTAGAGAAATCCCCCGGTAGCCGCTGTCGCCAGACCCGTTTGCAGCAGCAAGGTGCGAAGGTAAATGTAGCGCGCGGTTCCGCGGTCGCCCATTCCGATAAACTCGGCCATGTATTTCCGCGTGGTCGCGGGAATACCCATCCCGCCGAGGCTGCTGACCAAGTTGGCAATGTAAGAGACAGAAATGAGATAACTGTTCTTCTCCGGCCCTAGATAGCGGTTAATTGCGATCGAAGTAGTGAACGCAACCACCGCGTTCAACACGTTTTCAGCGCTAAACCAGCCGGTGTTGCGGGCGATGGTCTTGGTATTAGTCATGTCGAAATGAACTCTGAATTCAAGAGCATGAGCAGACCATTCGTCCTTGCAGGTCGGTTCGGGGATCGTGAGCCGGCTGCACATTGCGCACCGCCGGCTATCGCGGGGATCGTCGCTTGCTAACCTATTCCTTGCAGCGCAACCCGGGCATTCTTTGCCGCTGGTGAATCCGGCGCCAATGAAATGGCCTTCTTGAGATGAGCCGCCGCGCTGCTTTTATCCTGCAACTTGCTGTATACCATTCCCAGGTGATACTGCATTGCCGCGCTGTTGGGATCGATCTTGGTCGCATCCTCCAGCAGATCGCGAGCAAAACCGTAGGTTCCCTTGTGATAATAGGCCCAGGCTAACGTGTCGGCTGTGTTCGGCGCAGTCGGCATCGCCCGCCGCGCGGTTTGCGCGAGCGTCAGAGCTACATCTACGTTCTCGCCATTTTGAAGCATGAGATAAGCAAGGTTGTTAGATGCGACCGGCTGCTCGGGCTGGATCTGAAGAGCCTTTTTGTAGTAGTCCTCAGCTTTCTGCGTGTCTCCGAGTGATTCCTCCAAGGTTCCGAGAACGGCTAACCCGCCGGCATTGCCGGGATGAGTTTTGGTCCATTGCCCCCAAACCCCAATCGCCTTCGCTGCCTGCCCATTTCTGGCCTGAAGTTCCGAGTAGATCGTAATTGCCTCGCTGTCATCGGGATTCAGGTCCATGGCTTTCTGGGCCGTGACGGCTGCCTGGTCGTAGTTCTTGTTTTGAATCTGAAACTGGGCAAGCAAGTCGTAGAACGCGCTGTTCTTTGGGTTTTTCTCGATCTGCGAGTTCAGTCGAGCCAAGGCCTGCGCAGGCTGCTTTCTGTTCAGGTCATACCCCACCAGCCCGCGCAAGGCTTGAACGGAATTGGGATCATTTTGCAAAGCCTGCTCAAGCAATGCCGCTCCCTCTGGATAGCGCTTTTGCTGGAAGCGAATTTGACCGAGCATCAGATATGCCTGGGGGCTTTTGGGGGCATCGCTCATTGCAGTCTTCAGGTCGGCCTCGGCTTGGTCGGGTGAGTTACGCGCCATTTCCACTGTAGCTCGCCAGACGTAGCCTCCGGGGAAATGAGGGGCGGTTGCAATGGTCTTTTCCGCCACTTCGGATAACATGCTCATGTCGCCGCGCTGACCGGCAATACGAGCAAGTGCTTCTTGTGCTTCCAGGTTGGACGGATTCAGTTGTACAGCCAGACGAAAGCTCTTTTCGGCCAAGCCACTATCGCCTTTAGCCATTGCCACCCGGCCAAGCCAGAACTGAATGTAAGCGTCCTTGGGGGCGTCATTGGCGGCGGTCTGTAGGGCATTGACCGCTTCGGTCAACTTGCCATTATTGAACAACACGATTCCGTTGAGCACGGCCACTTGAGGATCCTTGCCGTTATTTTTCATTAGCCCAGTTACTACCGTTTGGGCTGTTGCAAAGTCTTTAAGCTCGAGAAGGACCTTGACGTATCCTTCCTGCACGGAAAGGTTCTTGGGGTACTTTTGAGCAAGGTTCACATACTCCACCTTGGCCTTGTCGATCTGTCCCGACCCTGCATAATAGTTTGCCAACAGTCGCAACCCCTGTGGGTTGTCGGCGAGATCGTTGGAGGCCTGGCGAAGCACCTGCTCAGCCCTGGCACGGTCGCCCTGCTTCAACACAACCTGGGCGAGGATCTCCCGCGCGCTCAGATTTTTTGGATCGGCGGCAACGGCGCTCCAGCAGGCCTGCTCGGCCTCCTGCAGGCGATTGTTTTTGATGTAATAAGCGGCTAGGAGAAGTCTCGCGCTCGCAGACTTGGGATCGAGTGTAACTGCCTTCTTCAACTCGTCTTCAACGAAGGCAGCCTGTGATGGGTCACTCGCTTCGAGCAATGCTAGAGTTTCATGATGCTTGGAGTCATTTGGTGAAAGGTCCAGCGCGCGATGGATCTCAGTGAGAGCGAGGTCTTTCTGTCCCCGCTTGGCGGCAATGCGGGAAAGCAGCGAATAAACATCGGCGTTTGTTGGTTGGGCTGCCATGACCGCGGTGGCCTGGGCTTGCGCGTCGTCGATCTTGCCGCTGGCCAGCGACATGTTTCCGAGATCGATTCGCGCCTTATAGTTTGTTGGCTCAAGTTCCACCGTCCGCCGCAGGTCACTATAAGCCGTGCTCAGTGCTCCCATGTGGAGGTAGGCCTGAGAACGCGCGTAATATGCATCTCCAAAATTCTTGTCGATCTTCAAGGCGTTGGAGAACTGAATCGCGGCTTCCCTGTCCTTGCCCTGGGCGCTATACTTTTGTCCGCTTTCAAGATATTTATGCTTGCGCACGTTTGGATCACGGAAGCACCCGGACAATAGAACGAGCGATACAAAGAGCACAACCGCCCCAAGAGCCGCGCGGCGATCGCGCAGTCTCCGATCGCCATTGACACCAGATTGAAATGCCTTGAGTCTGCTTTCCACTCGTCATCCATCCTTTCAGGCTGTCTCTCGAACGGCTGCAACCTGAACTATTGGCTGTTCCCCGTTGCCATCCTCTGCTCTTTCAAACTCAATCGGGGACAAAACGCGGCAGCACGGGAGCAAACTGCCCGGTAAATGCCTCGGCGCGGGCTTTTGCCGTCGATGTGCTTTCGCCGGATAAGATCGGCGTGATCACCCGAACCAACGCCCCATCCGTGCGATTCATCCGTATAGCATCGGTAACCATTTGAATCTTAGCCGCGTACTCGTTGGCTATGCTACGCCCGTGCGCCTGATACCAGTAAATAACAAATTGCTTTGTTTCACCGTTTTCAATGATGTACTCGCCTACGCGGTGGGGCTTGCCATCCGCATCGGTTAGCACGATGGCTGTCGAGGATACGAAGACCCAACCGGCGCCCGGAAGACAATGTTTCGGAGAATGGATGGTCTGGCCAGTCCTCTGTGTGGGGAAGTAAGCGATGAACAGGCCGATTGGCGATGGCTGTGAATTCTGAGTGTAAACGCGCGAAAGGAAGTCCCCGGCGCCGAGAACATCGCGCGTTTCCTGGTCGATTCGCTGATCGATTCCAGTCCATCCTCCGATCGCGCTCGGGAACTCGGAAAGGGGCTCGCTGAAGGGATTACGGTCTGCACCCGGTCGCGCATGCAGCAACAGCAGCGTTCCCGCCAGCAGTAGGGCTGTACTCCAAAAACGAAGGCTCTTCAAGCTTGCCGCCTTTTAGCCGGGAAAACGAGCATTGCGCGATGCGTGAGATAAAGGCATGCAAGCGAAACCAGGAAGATCACCCACCCGGAAAACTCGTGAAAGAAACCTAGAGCCTTCTCCGGGTCCCAATATTGGACACATAACCCCGTTCCGAGTATACGCAGCGCGTTAGCCGCAATCGCGATCGGTATGCTGGCCAGGGCAAGCGCTACTCTCCGCCGGACAGACTTTTCCATGAAGTATCCATAAAAAATCGCCAGCGTGAACAGGCTCATCAGCGAACGGATGCCACTGCAAGCCTCAGCCACCTCAAGCTTCATTACCGGGAGCACAATAACGTTGCCTTCCCGCAAAACGGGCACGCCGAACAAAGGAAGCAGGTCGCTGGCCAGCTTCGAAGCCAGCAGTTGGAGGGGAAAGGTGATCTGATTGAAGACGATCTCGGGAATCGGAATGGCCAGCAAAAGCACGAGGAGGGCAAAGCGCAACTCCTTCACTAACTTGCGTCCGCCAAAGCAGAGCACGAGACCGGCCAGCAGGATGATCAGGGAGACTCGCGAAAGGAAGAGTTCAGAGCCGTAGACCCCAAGAATCAGAACGGCAAGTCCGAGGACTATCACACCAATCCCGCTCCAAGTAGGAGCGATCGGCGTCCGGAGAAGGACGCTTCGCTTCTCCCAAACCAGATAGACCGCGAAGATAGGCACCAGGAAGCCGTGCGAGAAGTCGGGTATCTGCCACCAATCAGTCACCAGCTTTCCCATCACCTGGTAATAGACCGCAACCACCAGCAGGCAGATCACCGCCGACCCCAATGCCGACTGACCGTTGCGGGAGAGCCAGAAGTCCGAAGCAACCGCTGGAGCCGGAAGGTGATGAGTTAATTTAGCCGGGATGGATTCTTCGCGCATGTCGACCCGTACCACTCTACACTAGCAATCGGAGTGCCGAAAGTGAAGCACGTCGATCTTTGAAATCGACATGAGTGTCTCACGCCTCAGGAATCGATCTTCCGGTGCAGGTGGAAAAAGCTTTCCACTTTTCAGAAATCTCGGTGGTACAATTCTTCCTACTGACAGGGAATTAATCTACCTAATTCGTCGACGTGCTGCGAGGAAGCGCGGCCCGATGCGCATCTCTATCGCATGGAAAATCTATTCTCGTCCAATCCGCAGCTTTGGAACCTGCATTGCTAAAGAGTGGGTGGACCAAGGTCACATGATAGCGAGCATGGCAAACCTACAAAATGCAAATCGGCAGGCCACGCCAAATCTTCCGATTGAGGCGCGAATCCAACGCGCGATTGCCCAGATTGCGGAGAGTGAATGCCCGGTGCTTATCCTGGGCGAGCATGGCGTCGGGAAGCGAACCATTGCCGCACAGATCCACGCGCATTCGAATCCCTCCGGAGGCCCCTTCAACGAGGTCCGCTGCGCCGATACAAATGCGGAAGCCATGCGGGAGGCTCTCTCAGCGAATGGAACGGTTTACCTGGCGGAAATAACGGACCTGAGCCTTTCGCTGCAAGACGTTGTCGTCCACTCCTATTTCCACTCGGAGCAGGCGCAAAGCTGCCGCTTGCTGACCGCCTCCACTCGCGATCTGCTCGAAGAAGTCAGGTCCTGGCGCATGAGGGAAGACTTCTACTATCTTGTTTCGGCAGTGACCCTCCGCATCCCCCCGCTTCGCGCAAGGAAATCCGAGATTCTATCCATCGCCGATGAGCTCTTGTCGCGGTACTCCAAGCAGTTCGACCGTCCCAAGCCCGTCCTCTGCAAAGAGATTGTTGGGTATCTCATGGAACATACCTGGCCGGACAACTTCACTGAACTTGAGACCGCGATCAAGACTTTTGTCGCCATCGGAGACCAGGCAATCTCTCTTGCGGCCATCAAAGCGGCTGCGCCTTCGGGCACAGGGAACGGGAGTCGCAGGCATCTTTTTCTCAAGGAAGCCACGCGGGCCTCATCGATCCAGATTGAACGTCAGTTGATTTCAGAGGTGCTGGTTTCGACTGGCGGCAACCGGAAGCGGGCCGCAACCGACCTTGGAATCAGCTACAAGGCTCTGCTTTACAAGCTCAAACAGATTGAATCGGAAAATCAATCGCTGTTGAATCGAAATGGAGTCGCACGATGAAACCGGGAAGCATCCTAATCGCGGTAGTTCTTTGCTCGGCGCTTTATTGCCGGGCACAGGACGCCGCCCACCAACCCGCCGCACCGGATACTGCCCAGAAAGCTGCGCCAGGCGCAGCCAAGGCTTCGACCGACAGTTATGTGATCGGCGAGTCCGACATGATCGTCGTTACCGTATTCAAAGAGCCAACGCTCTCGGGTAGCCTGCTCGTCCGGCCCGACGGCATGATCTCGATGCCGCTGCTTGGCGACGTGAAAGCCTCCGGCAAAACGCCGTTGGAATTGGCAGACGAGATTGCGACCAAACTCAAAAAGTTCATCCAGGACCCGAATGTCACAGTCGTCCTGAGCCAGAACAACAGCAAGATCGTGTACTTGATGGGCGAACTGGCCAAACCCGGCCCGGTTGGCATGACTCCTGGGATGACTTTGCTTCAGGCGATTGCCACCGGAGGCGGACTCACGCCCTACGCCAACTCCAGGAAGATTTATATTCTGCGCAACCTTGGAGGGAAACAAGAGAAGATTGCAGTGCGATACAAGCAGGCGCTTAAAGGCGATGGATCACTCAATCTCGCTTTAAGTCCGGGCGATACCATTGTCGTTCCGTAAGGTTGTCCTATGAAACGGAGTCACACAGTTTTGGCGATCTTCTTCATTGTGGGTGCTGCGGCAAAAGCGCAAGTCGTTCCCGCCGTGACCGGCCCCACTGGGCTGCCGGTAAGCGGTACGCTGAGCTACGATCTGCGATACTCGCAAACTGCGCAGTTCGGCGACAATCAAAATGATCAGCAGTGGAGTTTCGCCTCTGGAGATATGAGCTACGCGAACATGGGCCAGCGCCTGCCTTTCAGAATGCAGTATGGCGGTGGCTACGGCTGGGATTGGGACGGCTCGTCTTCGTCTCAAAATTTCTTTCAGCACCTTTCGCTCTCGCAAGGCATCGTTGGGCGCGTCTGGAGCATCACGGCCGGCGACAACGTAAGTTACTCCTACCAGACGCCTACGACCGGCTTCTCCGGTATACCGGGCATAGGAGAACCGATCGGCGGATCGGGTTCGACCTCCGTGCCCGATCAGACAATCCTGGCTCTGAACACGCGCACGCTCGATGATTTCGCCACAATCGCCTTCCAAGATAGACTGAATTATGCGTGGTCCCTCGATGTCGGCGGCTCTGATGGACAACTGCGCTTTCTCGACAATAACGGCCAGGACACGAATACACTAATGGCGAACGCGGGCATCACTCGCCGTCTGGATGCGCGTAACTCGACCTCAGCGGAGTATTCCTATTCGCGGTACACTTACGGCGTCACCGGGATTGCTGTCGGAACCAACTCCTTGCTCCTCGGCTTCAATCGTCAATGGAACCGGAGATTCACCACAACCGTCTCCGCCGGCCCGGATTGGATTGGTAGTCCGGGAGTTCCCAGCGCGGGTGGCACACCGTTGCCCGGCTCAACAATGTTGTCTCTGGACGCATCGGCCACTTATCAATTGCGGCGCGCGGCGGCCGGCGTGAGTTACTTTCACGGAACCAACAGTGGCGCGGGATATATGCTCGGAGCAAAAATCGATACCGTCAATGCGAACTATTCGCGGGATTTCGGCAGAAGCCTGAGCGTCGGAGCAACAGGGTCGTATATGCGTTCAGCATCGCTGTTCGCCGCCCAATTCGTTCTCGGCGTAGATGGCCAAACCACTGTGGTTCCAGTCAACTTTGAGGGGGTCTCCAATGCAAAGTACGGCGGCGCGCAAGTCACCAGGCGATTCGGCAGGTATCTGACCGCATTCGCAAGTTATACGGCCACGGCGCAGTCATCCAACTTGCAACTCTCATCGGGTTATAACTCAACCCTTCTCAGCGGGCAATATCAGGTGATTGGATTCGGCGTCGGCTACACGCCGCGGGATTTGCATTTAAAGAGGTAGCTTGGCAAGGAGGCCTATGCTCGGGCATCGTGAATTGACGATGGAGGACTACGCGGGGATTCTGAAGCGTCGATTCTGGATGATTGGGACCTCCGCGATTCTTTTTCTGGGGATCGGCGTTGGCATCAGCCACATTCTGCCTCCGCAGTACGTGTCCCAGACCCTGGTGCTTATCGAGCAGCAGAAGGTCCCCGAAGACTATGTCAAGCCTGTCGTCGATGAAGACTTGGGCGCGCGCCTTGCCTCGATGAAAGAGCAGATCCTGAGCCGCTCTCGCATCCAGCCAATCATCGAGCGATTCGATCTCTACGCGGGCAAAAACACGACCATGGACGACCGCGTCGATATGACGCGAAAGGCTATCGGGATTAATCCGATCCGTTCAGAGCAATCGCATGGGATGCCGGGGTTTTTCATTTCATTTAAGGCCAAGGATCCCCACACAGCCCAACAAGTATGCGGCGAGATCACGTCTTTGTTCGTCAGCGAAAATCTCAATGCGCGCGAGGAATCCGCCGAAGGCACGACCGACTTTCTAAAGCAGCAACTGGCCGAAGCCAAGAGAAATCTCGACGAACAGGATGCCAAGCTGGCTTCTTTTGAGCAAAAGAATATTGGCAAACTTCCGGGACAGACAATCAAGCTCGGGGATATGAGTTTGGCCATGGGAAGCTCAAACGAAAGCACTCTTCAAGCGCTAACTTCACAACTAAACGCCACGACGCAGACAGAGAATCGCCTGCAGCAAGAGGAGACATTTCTGCAAGCAACAATCGGCCAGCAGGGCGAGGATTCACAGGATGCTGAATCGGGCTCCAGCGCGCCGATGGATGAGCGAAAGAAGCAACTCAAAGACCTGTTGAAGGAAAAGCAGGATCTACAGGCCCTCTACACACCCGACTATCCCGATGTGGTTGCGATCTCGCGCAAGATTGCCGATTTGAAAGCGGAGATTGCGCATGCGCCTATCGAGACGGCATCGTCGGCTGCGCCGGAAACGGCTTCCGCGAAACGTCATGATTCTCCGCATCTCCAACAACTCAAGCTTCAGCTCAAGTCGGGCCAGCAGGCACTGGCCAACGCCAAGCAGGAGCAGGCTCGGATCGAAGAACAGATTCGCAGCTACGAGGCGCGGATTGAGGCCAGCCCGCTCGTCGAGGAAGAGTACAAAGCCGTAACTCGTGACCATGACACGGCGTTGCAGTTTTATAACACGCTTCTGACCAAGATGAATGAATCGTCTATGGCCACTGCTCTTGAACATCGCCAGCAAGGCGAGCAGTTCCGCGTGATGGATGTTCCGAACCTTCCGGACTCGCCAACCTTTCCCAACCGCTTTGCCTTCGCATTAGGCGGGCTTGGATCGGGCGTGGCTTTGGGTTTGCTTCTGGTTGCGTTGCTCGAGTATCGCGATACGTCCGTGCGCAATGAGCGCGACATCTGGGCCTTTACCAAGCTCCCGACGCTGGCGGTCGTCTCTCATATCGAAGACTTGGCTCACACCTCTTCAGCGCGCAAGTTCGGGAGGTTTTTGTCTCGTACGGGCAAACCCGTTGAAAGCGCGCGCGGATAGCCATGTACAAATCCTTCTTTGGCCTTCGCGCACTTCCTTTCGGAGCCAGTCCCGATCCGCGGTTTCTCTTCCTCAGGCCGCAGATAAGGGAGGCGCTTGCCTGCCTGCAATACGGCATTGAGGCGCGCAAGGGATTTGTCGTCATGACGGGAGAGGTAGGCACGGGAAAAACCACGCTGCTCAGGGCGGTGCTGGATAGCTTTGCCAAGCAGCGCCTTTCAACAGCTTTTGTCTTCAACCCATGCCTGGACGTGCTCGACTTTTTTGAGTTTGTGCTTACTGACTTTGGCATCCCACCTAAAACTCGAACGAAATCCAGCATGTTGTTGCAGCTCAATAGTTGGCTCATTGAGCGTTTTCGAGCCCATCAACTGTGTGCCATCGTGGTCGATGAAGCGCAAAACCTGTCATGGGAGTTGCTCGAGGAGATTCGCTTGTTGACCAACCTCGAAACATCATCGGAAAAGCTGGTGCAGATTGTCTTCTCAGGCCAGCCCGAACTTGAAGTGAAGCTTCACGCTCCCAATGTTCGCCAGCTTCGTCAGCGCGTCTCGCTGTGGTGCAGGACACGGCCGCTGACATGCGAAGAGACGCAGGCTTACATTACTGAAAGATTGCGCATCGCCGGAGCCACTCAGCCCGTGTTGCTGCAAGAGGCTGCAGAGCTTGTTCATGATTACTCGAAAGGAATTCCCCGCATCATCAATCTGCTCTGTGAGCACGCGCTGATCACCGCGTATGCAGAACAGATCAAGCCGATTCCAGCGCATATCGTCGCGGCGGTAGGTCTTGAACTGGACCTTGTCCAGCACCCGTTCACGATTTCAGCGTCGACCATGGACGGGTTGACAGAGCCATCTGCACAAGCGACAATCTCCAACGCCGTCACGCCCGATGCGGGTTTGAAAGAGGAACGCGGAAGATGAGCCGGATTTACGATGCACTTCAGAGGGCCGAACGAGAGCGCAGAGCTCAAGGGCAGGCAGGAGTTCCTGAAACGGCCGAGCCTTTTACTGCGCCTGGTGCCAGTGATCCGCTGGCAGTGAGCGCCGTGACCCTCGACGGCATCGCTTTGCGGCCGTGGAATCCATCAATGAGCTCCCTTCCAACGCTCGGAGACGACGGCGAAAGCATCGAGCAGTTTCACGGCCTGCGATCGCAGATCTACCAGCATCGCGATCAGGCTCCGCTCAAGACGATCCTCGTCAGCAGCGGCATGCCGGGTGAGGGAAAGACGTTTGTCGCGGCGAATCTGGCAATGAGTCTGGCCCATAACAGGAACCATAAGGTCTTGCTCATCGACGCCGACCTGCGCCGTCCCGTACTCCATACCATTCTGGGCGCGCCAATCATGCCGGGACTTTCGGACTATCTCGCAGGAGTCGCGGGGGTGGATGACATCCTGCAGCGCAACGAAAATCCTCGCATGGTTGAATCCGGCCGCGTGCGCAACGTTCCGGATCTTGCGTTTATTCCTGCCGGCGCAAGCGGCGAAAACTTTTTAGAGCTCATCGCCAATCACCGTATTGAGGAACTGATAGCCAACCTCTCGCCGCACTTCGATTGGATACTGATCGACTCTCCGCCGGTGCTCGCTTTTGCGGACGCAATCGACCTTGCGCGCGCCGCCGATGCCGTGTTGCTGGTCGCGCGCGCCGCAACTACTCCCTTTAACGTTGCGCAGCGCGCGCAGGCCGCTTTCAGCAACTCGCGCATTCTGGGCTTCGTGCTGAATGCGGTGAAGGATGCACCTCGAAGAGGCTCTTATGACTATTATGGGAAGCCGGAGGAAGCCCGAGGATCGAAAGCTCGAAAGGATCAGCGGCGGCCAGGATGATCAGGATTTTTAACGTCTACTATCCGGCTAGAACCCTGGTGCTGCTTTTTTTCGAGGCGCTGCTCGTAGGCGGCTCGTTTCTTTTGGCTGCCTCATGCCTCTGCCTCATCGAGCCGGATGGTTCGGTAGTATTGTTCAATGCTTTGATCTATGAAAGTGGCTTGCTGAAGATCGCGGGCATAACCCTGGTCACGCTGCTTCTCACGTATTACTTCGATTTGTACGGTCCGCGCCGCATCGCGGCAGGCTGGGAGATTTACTTTCGCCTCTTGCTCGTTCTTGGATTTCTATCCTTCATTCTTGCCGGGATTGTCTACTGTTTCCCTGATTTGGATATAGGTCCCTACATATTGGTCGCCGGCGTCTCCGTACTTACCATTTTCCTCGTCCTCTGGCGCCGGGTTTATGAGTGGGTGATTGCTCTTCCTATGTTCCGCGAGCGGGTCTACGTGCTGGGTTGCGGCGGGCGTGCCCGCACAGTGGTCGATTTGCTGCGCACTAACCGCGATGCCGGAATGGAAGTCGTAGGCTGGAGAGACGACAGCGAGGTCGATGGACGAATTGAGCGTTTCGCCGCGGAGCTTCACGCCTTCTCGAAACCAAGGCCAGGCATAGACCGTGTCATCGTTGCCATGGAAGACCGACGCGAATCGATGCCTGTTAGAGAACTGCTTGACCTTCGCCTCCGGGGTGTCCTCATTGACAATTCCAGCGCACTGATGGAGCGCCTCTCGGGCAAATTGCCCTTGGACGGTCTCAGTCCCAGCACCCTGATCTTCACCGATGGCTTCAAGTTGAGTGCATCGCAGCAGCTCTTCCGCCGCCTGCTCTCTCTCGTCGTCTCGTTTGTTGCACTGGCCATTTGCCTGCCCTTTCTTCCGTTCATCATTCTCGCTGTGCGACTTTCTTCTCCGGGTCCCATTTTCTTCAGCCAGACACGGGTCGGCCAGCGCGGGAGTTTGTTTACCGCTTACAAGTTCCGCACCATGCGACAGAACGCCGAAGCAAATGGAGCAGTCTGGGCGATCAGGAACGATCCGCGTGTTACCTCAATTGGCAAATTCATGCGAAGCACGCGGCTCGACGAGATTCCGCAGTTGTGGAACGTCCTGCGTGGAGACATGGCCTTCGTCGGCCCCCGTCCGGAGCGCCCGGAGTTTGTGCAATGGCTCAGCAAGGAGATTCCGTTTTACGACCTGAGGCACATGATTCGCCCAGGGATTACGGGCTGGGCGCAGGTGCGCTATCGATACGGCGCAAGCCTGGAAGAGACTAAGCGGAAGCTCGAATATGATCTTTATTACGTCAAGCATCATTCAATAGGGCTCGATTTGCTCATCATGTTCGAGACCATTAAAACAATCATCCTGCGGAGGGGCGCTCAGTGAGGATCATCTTCTGGCTGTCGATGATCGGCGTCTTCTACACGTACGCAGGATACCCTGCAGTCATTTGGACGCTGGCGCGGCTGCGGCCGAGACCTTGGACCGCCAGCCCCATCGCTCCCAGCGTGAGCATCGTGCTCGCGGTGCACAACGGCGCCGCGCTGCTGCCGTGGAAGGTCCAGCACCTGCTTGGCCTCGACTATCCCAACATTAAAGAGATCATTATCGTCTCGGATGGTTCAACCGATGGTACGGCGGAGTTGCTGACCCATTCACACGATCCGCGCCTCACAACGATCGTTCTGCAAGAGCACAGTGGCAAGGCGGTTGCCGTAAACGCCGGCATGGCGAAGACCACGAGTGACGTGATTCTGTTTGTTGATATACGACCCGAGATCGCTTGCGGCGCGATTCAGCAACTGGTCAGCAACTTCGCCGACCCCAAGGTGGGATGCGTGGCCGGCGCACTGAGGCTGCGCAGAGAAGGCCACGACGACCCCACCGCGGCCGTCAGCGGAGTGTATTGGCGTTATGAGAATTTGATCAGAACCTGCGAGTCGATCTACGACTCCCCGGTCGGGGTTTATGGCGGTTTCTATGCGATTCGCCGGGAGCTGGCCGTGCCGCAGCCGGAGGGAATGATTCTGGATGACATGTTTCAGCCTCTATCCATCATCCGCCAGGGCTACCGGTCGGTCATCGACTCGCGAGCCTGCGTTTACGATAGTTGGCCCACTCGAATTGAAGAGGAGTTTCATCGCAAGGTGCGCACGCTGGCGGGAAACTTCCAGCTCTTCCGACTTGCGCCATGGACGCTTACTCCCCGGAATCCAGTCCTCTTTCAGCTTGTCTCGCACAAGGTGATGCGCCTGGTCGTGCCTTACCTTCTCCTTCTTCTTCTTGTCTCCTCGCTGGCGCTTTCAAGCGGCTCGCTCATCTACGCAGCATTCGGTGCTCTTCAGGTTCTCTTCTGGACCGTCGCCTTCGCTGCTCTGCGTTTTAAAATTCCATTTCTGCATCGCATTGCGGCCCCGGCCAGCGCGCTGCTCGTGCTGAAAGTGGCGGCCGTTGTGGGTTTCTATAAGTTTCTTTTCACGCGCGGCCCGCTTTGTTGCATCTGGAACTCGGGTGCGCCGGCCGCGGGAAGTGCAACTTCTGGGATCGAGAATTCAACCGTATCCGATCCCTTCGCAACTGCAGGGCAAAATGACCGGATGTAGAATCCTATTTGAAGACTTGCGCCGACGAGAGGAGCGCTGAGCCGTGATGAATCACAAGAAACAACTGCTCATTCTCATGCTGGGAATCGGAGCGATTGTAATTAGTTACGGCCTGCACAGCCACATCGTCAAGGTACGGGCGGCCAAGCTGGAGCATATCCCCGCATCTGTGCCCTATTTCCCCCCCGGCTCGGTCTGGACACAGGACGTGAGTCGCGCGCCTCTTGATCCTCAGTCCTCCGCCATGATTGCATGGCTGTCAGAAGCGGGCGGATGGGGGCATAACAACAGGATGCAAGTGGATTTCGGTATACGAGTGTTGCAGGCGGACGCCGCCACTCCGCATGTTCCCTTCAAAGGCCCAGGGCCGGTCTTTCCCGATTCCGATCAGCTCTCGACTTTTCCGCTTCCCGTAGGCGGAGGTATTGAAGGGCAGAAGGGCTACCAGTGCAGTATCGATCAAGACGATTGCCACCTGATCGTGGTTGATCGCAGCCAAGGCAAACTCTATGAAGCCTACCAGGCGAACGAAGCCGAAAACGTTGTGACCGCAAACTTCGTTGCCGTGTGGGATCTCAAGCGCGTCTATCCACCGTCAGGGCGAGGGGATCAATGCACGAGCTCCGACGCCGCCGGCTTCCCAATTGCACCTCTGCTCTTCAACGCGGACGAACTCGCTCTCGGAAGCATCAATCACGCCATTCGATTCATCCTTCCCAATCCGCGGATTCGGGCGCACGTCTTCGTGCATCCCGCTACGCACGCCGGCGCTCCTCGCGGGCCAATGTCTGCTCCGCCGATGGGCGCGCGCTTCCGTCTCAAGGCCTCATTCGACATGTCGCAACTGACGCCCGCCGCGCAAGTGGTCGCGCGTGCCATGCAGAGATATGGCATGTTCCTCTCTGACGGTGGAAACATCGCCCTCACCGCACAGAACGACGCGGATACCAAAGCGAAGTACACCGATATCGATTTCGGCCCTCGCGATATGGCCGATGTGAAAGTGACCGACTTCGAAGTTGTGGACACGGGCACTCCAATCCGGCTGACCGACGACTGCGTGCGAAATCCATGAGATGGAAAGTTGCGCCGCTAGTTCTTCCCAACGGCATCACCGGATACAAGCGAGTGATGACTGATCGCATTCATTCGAGGACCACCATCGCCGGGGACAGGTTCATGTCTAAGCTGACGGTTTTTATCGGCGGCTCCGTTGGTTCTGATCCTCAATCGGAGAAGACCTGGTCCGGGGTCTCCCGCTTTCTTCTCAGCGCGATGGATAGGGCGGGTATTCTCGACTGTGCTGTGGGCATCAAAGTTTCTCCTATCCTCAACAGCATTCTTCTAGCCAAGAACTTCAATCGCAATCGCGCAGTTTGGCGCTCTCACTACTACTTCGATCCCGCTTACCGGCGCCGGCTCACTCAGGCCGCGAAGCACGTCTCCGTCGCTGATGATCTTCTCCTTCAGATCGGACATATGTTCTCTCTGCCGGATGCGTTCCCTGGAAAGAAGTGCATCTCTTACCACGATGGCAACCTTGCTGTGAACATCCACAGCGGATTCGGCCTTGCGGGCGTCTCCGCGCGGCGCGTTGATCAGGCTCTTCGCTATGAGGAGCAAGTCGCGGGACAGATGATAGCTGTTTTCACTTTCAGCGAATACCTGCGCCAGTCTTTCATTTCGGATTATCACGTTCCGGCCGAGCGCGTCTTCAACGTCGGCGCGGGAATCAATCTCGCCGAATTCCCCTCAGCCAACTTGCAAAAGGACTATTCGACGCCCCGTATTCTCTTCATCGGGACCGATTTTGCCCGCAAGGGTGGTATTCAACTACTTCAAGCCTTTCGCATGGTTCACGCGGCGATGCCGGGGGCGGAACTTCACATCGTCGGACCTTCAAAACTCGCAGACCTGCCATCTGGCGTCATCTTTCACGGACACCTTTCCAAAGATGTTCCCGGCCAGAATCACGAACTCGAGTCCCTCTTCCGTAACTGCACCCTGTTTGTACTGCCGTCGCTCTATGAGCCCTTTGGAATCGCGCCTCTGGAAGCGATGCTCTATCAGCTTCCATGCCTGGTCACCGACGCCTGGGCACTCCGCGAATCGGTCATACCAGGATTGAATGGCGACCTCGTTTCCAAGGGGTCTATCGAAGAACTGGCGACAAAGATTCTCTCGCTCCTCGCCGACCCCAAACGACTGGCGATCATGGGCCAACAGGGGCGTGACCTGGTACTTCGCAAATACACGTGGTCTGCCGTTGCAGATCGCATCTCCGCCGCTGTACGAGATTTCTGATTCTCTTCCAAAAACTGTTGATGAGATGCGAGACTAAGGTATGAAACAAGGCACAGCGATTATCGTCGGAGCGGGCCCCGCCGGGCTCACCGCCGCAATCGAACTGCAGCGGCGCTCGGGCATCAAGCCAATTCTCCTTGAGGCCAGCAATGAGATTGGCGGCATCTCGCGAACTGTACGCTACAAAGGGAATCGGATGGATATCGGCGGCCACCGGTTCTTTTCAAAATCCGACCGCGTCATGCGTTGGTGGCTTGATCTGATGCCGGTCGAGGCAGGGACTGCACAGAGCGGCGAATTGCGTTACCAGGGTCAGCAGAGCGATGTCCCCACATCGAACTTGGCTTCCGATCCTCAAAATGAGGATCTTGTTATGCTCGTCCGCCAGCGCAAGAGCCGCATCTATTTCCTGCGCCGTTTTTTCGACTATCCCATCAGCCTCACGGCAGCGACATTTAGAAATATGGGCATGGTCCGCACCGTCCGCTGTGGTGTTAGCTACATGCGCTCGGCATTGCTGCCTCAGCGCAAAGAGCACTCACTGGAAGATTTCATTATCAATCGTTTTGGCAAGCAGCTCTACCTGACCTTCTTCAAATCTTATACGGAAAAGGTGTGGGGCGTGCCTTGCAGCGAGATCAGCGCCGAATGGGGGGCACAGCGCATCAAAGGCCTTTCGCTGAAAGGCGTGGTGACGCATTTCCTGAAAAAAACCTTTGGCTCAAAAGACTCCGGCGGCGTAGCACAAAAAAACACAGAGACTTCTCTCATTGAGAAATTCCTATATCCCAAGTTAGGCCCCGGCCAGCTGTGGGAACATGCGGCCGAGCTTGTCGTGGCAGGTGGCGGCGAGATCCACCTGGGTGTTCATATCGACGGAATTCAACTGGAGGGCAACAAGGTTGCCTCGGTTGAAGGCCTCGATGAATCAGGAAAACGAGTGAGTTATACAGCCGATTATTTTTTCTCGACCATGCCGGTCCGGGATCTGATCCGCGCTATCACTCCGCCGGTCCCAGCCGAGGTCGTTGAGGTCGCCGAAGGTCTGATGTATCGGGACTTCATCACCGTCGGACTGCTTGCCCGCAAGCTCACAGCGACTGAGAAGGACGGCAGCCCTCTCAAGGATAATTGGATCTACATTCAAGAGCCCGATGTCATCGTCGGGCGACTTCAAATCTTCAATAATTGGAGCCCATGGTTGGTCGCCGGCCCCGGCAAGGTCTGGATCGGCCTCGAATATTTTTGCAATGACACCGATCCGCTATGGAAACTACCGGACGACGAGATGGCCAAATTCGCTATCGGCGAGATCGCGAAGATTGGCATTCTCAACGAGGAGGATGTCGAGGACGCCCACGTGGTCCACGTTCCCAAGACTTATCCGGCATATTTCGGCAGCTATGACCGATTTGACATGATTCGTAAATACACTGACAGCATTGAAAACCTTTTTCTCGTGGGCCGTAACGGCATGCACAAATACAATAACCAGGACCATTCCATGCTGACCGCCATGACGGCTGTAGAGAACATCATCAACGGAGTCACATCCAAAGAAAACATCTGGGCTATCAATACCGAGATGGAATATCACGAGGAAAAGGCGCCTCCCGTGCGGCCAGAGACTCGCTAGAGCACTCGCAGGAGGTTCGTTATTTCCCATGTCTGCTGATCAAGACCTTGGGCCTCCCACACCCGGCGGTATATCCTGAAGTGTTGCCGCAGTTATACAGACGGAAGGCCGCGGCTGGAGATTTCAGGACCCATATGACCACAAGCACGCAGACAATTGCCGTACACCTACCCGACGGGGCCATTCGCGAAGTGCCCGCCGGCACGACGCCTTTTGATATCGCCAACGAGATTTCGCCGCGCCTTGCCGCAGCGGTCGTGGCAGCGCGCCTGACGCCCGTCGGCACCGCTGTGAAGAAGAGATCGGATGCCGACGCTCAATCTGAGGACGCCATGTATGCCGCGGAGGATACGTCCGCCCCGCGCCTCGTGGACTTATCGACGCCGCTCACAGCCGATACGCGGCTTGAACTTGTAAAGGAAAACGACCCGGAAGCGCTGAAGGTGGTGCGTCACTCCGCCGCTCACGTGCTGGCCACTGCGGTGCTTGAACTTTTCCCCGGCACCAAACTGGGTCACGGCCCGGCCACTGATGCCGGATTCTTTTACGATTTCTATCGCGAGAAGCCCTTCGTTCCCGAAGATCTCGCACTGATCGAAGCCAGGATGGCCGACGTCATCGCACGCGACGACAAGTTTGTGCGCGAATATGAGCCGCGCGAACAAGCCCTTGAAGAATTTGCGCGTGATGGCGACTTCATGAAGAGTCACTTCGTGACGAAATTCACCGTCCCCGGCGATGAGGTCAGCTTCTATCGGAATGGCAAATTTGTGGACTTTTGCCGTGGGCCGCATGTGCCCTCGACCGGGCGAGTCAAGGCTATCAAGCTGACTAACCTGGCCGGCGCTTATTGGCTGGGCGACGAAAAGAATCCCCAGTTGCAGCGCATCTACGGAACGGCGTTTTTCAGCAAGAAGGACCTGGATGCGCACTTTGTCCGCCTCGAAGAGGCAGCCAAGCGCGATCATCGCCTGCTGGGTAAGCAACTGGACCTCTTCAGCATTCAAGAATTGGCCGGGGCGGGGTTGATCTTCTGGCACCCGAAGGGCGCCATCATCCGCAAAGTGATGGAAGACTGGATGCGCGACGAGTGCCTGCGCCGCGGTTATTCGCTGGTCTTCACGCCCCACGTGATGCGCCGCGAACTGTGGAAGGTCAGCGGCCATGACGGCTATTACGCGGAGAATATGTACACGCCGATGGAGTTGGACGACGCGGAGTATCGTCTGAAGCCAATGAACTGTCCCGGCCATATTCTTATCTACAAAAACTCTCCAAGGAGTTATCGTGACTTACCCGTGCGGCTGGCCGAGTTAGGAAATGTCTATCGCTATGAGCGCTCTGGAACCATGCACGGACTGCTGCGCGTGCGCGGATTTACTCAGGACGACGCACATATTTTCTGCACTCCGGGACAGATAGAAGACGAAGTTGTTGCCTGCATCGACTTCGCCGAGGCCGTGCTGAAAACCTTCGGCTTCAATGAATTCAAAGTCGAGTTATCCACCTGGGATCCCAACGACCGCGCCCACTATGCGGGATCCGAAGAGAACTGGAACCTGGCAGTTGGCGGCCTTGAGCGCGCACTTACTCGCAAGGGAATTGCCTACCGAACGATCCCCGGCGAGGCCGCTTTTTACGGCCCCAAGATCGACGTGAAGCTCGTCGATATTCTCGGCCGGTTGTGGCAACTCTCGACGGTACAGTTCGACTTCAATCTGCCCGCCCGCTTCGAGCTTGAATACGTCGGCGAGGATGGCGAACGCCATCAACCCGTGATGGTTCACCGCGCGCTCTTCGGCTCTGTCGAGCGTTTCTTCGGCGTGCTTATCGAGCACTACGCGGGCGCCTTCCCGCTGTGGCTGGCGCCGGTTCAAGTGGGTCTCGTGCCGATCAGCGAACGGCACCACGAGTATGCGAAGAAGGTCGAGGCCGAGTTGAAGGCCGCGGGCCTGCGCGTTGAAGTGGATGACCGCAACGAAAAAATGAACGGCAAGATTCGCGACTTTGCCAACCTGAAGACGCCGTACATTCTCGTCTTCGGCGACAAGGAGCAGGAGGCCGGCGCAGTCAGCGTCCGCACCCGCGCCAAGGGCGACCAAGGCTCCATCCCGCTGTCGGAGTTTATTGCCAGGGCCAAGGGTCTAGTTGCCAGCCAATCGATGGAATTGTAGCCGCGAGCGGATCACTCGATGATTCGCTCGCGGCTGCTATGTTAACTTCCTAACTCATTGCTTCAAGCATTGATCGCCATGCCATTGACAGCCCCGTATGCATCCAGCAGCGACTCGGCGAGCGTGGGGTGTGCGTGGATGGTGTACATCAACTCGTCCACGGTGCCTTCCAACTCCATGACTGCCACTGCTTCGGCAATCAACTCCGTGGCCTGCGGACCGAGAATGTGTACGCCGAGAATCTCGCCATACTTCGCGTCGGAGACGATCTTCACAAAACCGTCGTGGTTGCCTAGGATGGTGGCCTTCGCGTTCCCTGCGAACGGAAACTTGCCCACCTTGACTTCGTGGCCCTGCTCTTTAGCTTGGCTCTCAGTCAGGCCCGCCGACCCGATCTGCGGCTCGGTATAGGTGCAGCCGGGAATGCGATCGCGGCGAATCGGCCGGTAAGGCTTGCCGGCAATTTTGGCGACGGCGATCATGCCGGCCATGCTGCCTACGTGGGCCAATTGCGGCAGGCCGGCCACAATGTCGCCAATCGCAAAGACCCCTGGCTCGGCGGTCTCCTGCGCGCCGTCCACTTTCACGAGGCCGCGCTCCAACTCAATCTTCGTCTTCTCCACGCCGACGTTGCCTGTGAGTCCCGCGCGGCCCACGGCGACCAGGACCTTTTCGGCCTCCTTCACTTGCGCCTTGCCATTTGCGTCGGTATAGGTGACCCGGACTCCGGTGTCGGTCTTCTCGACTTTCTCAACTTTCGCGCCGGTGTTCACGTCGATGCCGCGCTTTTTGAACAGACGTGTAATCTCCTTCGAGACCTCCTCATCCTCAACCGAAACCACGCGTGGCAGGAATTCGACGATGGTGACCTCGGAGCCGAAGGTGCGAAAGAGCGAGGCGAACTCCATTCCCACCGCGCCTGCGCCGATGACGATCAGTGATTTTGGCACCGCGCTAAGGGCCAGGATTTCAATGTTGGTGAGGATGCGGTCATCGGCTGTGAGACCGGGAAGCATCTTGGCCTCGGAGCCGCTTGCCAGAATGACGTTCTTCGCCTTTACCTGGCTCGTCTCGCCGCCGCCCGCTGTAACGTCCACCGTGTGCACGCCAGCCTGGGCAGCGCCAGTCAAGCGGCCGTAGCCTGCGATCACGGCGATCTTGTGCTTTTTCATCAGAAATTCGAGACCCTTGACGTGCTTGGTGATGATGGCGTCTTTGCGCCGGAGCACCGCAGCCCAGTCCAGCGTAGGCGTGGCTATGCCTTGAATGCCGAATTCCGCCCCGTGTTGCAGATGATCCCAGATCTCGGCATTGAAGAGCAGGGCCTTGGTCGGGATGCAGCCGACGTGCAGGCAAGTGCCTCCCAGTTTGTCGGCCTTCTCGATCAACGCGACTTTCAGCCCATATTCCGCGCCGCGAATGGCCGCTGTGAATCCGGCCGGTCCGCCGCCAATGATCGCCACGTCGAAGATCGTCTCTGCCGCTGTCTTTTGAGTCGCCACATCTTCAGTCAAGGGAAGCTCCATTCTGGAGCGCCGCTCGTGATTTGTGAGCGCCGCACCCACCGTCCAGTTTAACGGATGCGCTGCATGTGAAGGCACTGCATTCGTTTTGAAACTCACCTCCAAACACGGATGCAAGCGCACAGCCTTCGGTGAATCCTTCAAAGGTTACGATCCATAATATTGCATAAGCAAAGACGGTTGTTTCCCCGCTTACTCTTGAAACGCCTTTCATCGTGGATAACCTGGGTCCGTATCCTTGAAGTAGAAATCGTTGGTACCAAAAGTCTTTGCATAACTGTCTTCATTGCGGTTCGTCGAGACGGCGAGAAGCGCGTCGACCTGATGGTACATAAAATTGCGTCCCACCTGGTCGGAGCGGTTGGCAAGGCTCGTTAAGTACTTGTCGTTGGCCGATGCGAGCAGGATTACTGGGGAGTCGATTGGAGAACCATAAACAAACTCCCACAAGAAGCATTGACATGAAGAGTTCCGGTGAAAAAGGCCGCCAATGTTCCACACAGATCACCGTAAATAATATTGGACCCGGCGCCATTTACACTCCAATCGACAAAGATGTTGAGGCGGATGCCAAACTCAACGATCAGATCCTGGCGGAGATACCACTAGGGCGTTGGGGCAAGCCTGAGGAGGTAGCCCAGCTTGCAGTGTATCTCGCGTCGGATGATGTCGCGTATGTAACGGGCAGCACTCACTTCATCGATGGTGGCATGCTGAGGAACGCCGGAAGCCTGTAGAGCGGTCAAATCGATCCCGATTGCGCAGGCAGAAATCTGTAATCGAGGCAACTGGTTGTCCTCAGTCAGTTTCCGAACTTGGCGACTAAAGTAACTCCGGCCACCAACAGGATTCCGCCGATCACTCGTCCAAGGTTCAGCGGGTGAGGCTGCATCCGAAACCATCCGAAGTGGTCGACGACCAAAGAGGCAATCAGAGCCGCGGTGACTGTAAGGCCCGTGAACAGTCCGGCGCCGACTTTGTTCACCAGAGTAAGTCCTGCGTAGACTTGAACTGCTCCGACTAAGCCGCCGATTACAGCCCACCACGGCATCTCTGACAGTTCCTTCTGACTCGGCAACGGGTAGGGATGAATGAGTGACGCACCCACAAAGAATAGCGTGATGAGAGCGAACGACATGGCCGAGGCAAGCCATGGGTTGACGACATACTTGTTAAGCTGGCCGTTCATGGCCGCTCCGCAGGTCTGTAACGCGCCTCCCAGAATAATGAAGGGGATAATCCATCCAGCGCTCATTGTGTCGGTCCTCCGTTTGTACTGTTACCCAATCAGGATCTTCATCAAGACAGCCCCGCCCAGGGCTGCGAGCAAAGCTGAGGGCATTGCAATAGCCCCCACCTTGAGAAACTTCAAAAAGCTAATGTCGATCTTTTCTCCCTCATCGGGATCACCAATTTCTTTGCGGATTGCCAAGAGCCAAAGAATTGTGGCTAAAGAGCCCGTCATCGACAAATTCGGCCCAAGATCCACGCCAATTAGGACCGCGTTCGCAATCAGGCCGTTAGTATGCGCCGCTTGAATGGTCGCGCCCGCGATCAGTCCCAGTGGCAGGTTGTTTACGATGTTGTTTGCGATACCGACAAAAAATCCAACGACGATCGCGCCCGCATATTGTCCCAGCCCCGCGGCCCATGCGAGCCAATGTCTGGCCACCTCGAGCGCACCTTCGTTCTCGACCGCTTCAACCATCACGAACAACCCAGCTACCAACAGAATGGTTGCCCAACTTATCTCGCGCGCCAATGTGAGAGGATTGCTTCTTGCTTTAATCGAAACAACAGCGGTAATCGACAAGGCCGCCAGACACGTAGGCAATCCCAAATCCTTTTTCATGGAAGAAGCCGTTAGGAGAACCAGGATCATCAATGCCAGTCCCGCTAGGACCAGCTTTCCATTCAGTGATAGGTTGGTGTCCTCAATTTCACATTCAATTTTCTTTGAGAGTTCATGGCGGAAGAGAAACCTCATTACCGCGAATGTGACTACGATCGATAGCAGCGAGGGCACACCGAAGTCGGCTAGCCATTGACCCACAGGAGGCATCCCGACACGAAAAACCACAAGGTTGGCCGGGTTTGATATCGGCAAGACAAAGCTTGCGGCATTCGCGATCAGAGCACATGCGAAGAGACATGGAAGCGGCGAGACTTTTGCTTTGCGAACAGCGGTCAAGATGGCCGGTGTCAAGACGACGGCCGTTGCATCATTCGACATAAAGACCGTCACCAGTGTGCCCGCCCCGTACACCAGCAGGAACAGGCGCGAACAACTGCCGTTCGCACCTCCAACGGTGACCGACGCAACCCAATCGAAGACACCCTGCTGTCTCGCGACCTCACTAAGGAGCATCATCCCGATTAAAAACAAGTAGACGTCGCTGCCTTTCGCGATCGCTTGCCCGGCAAGCCTGATTGGTATGAGCCGCAGCACAATCAACAGAACCGCACCTGCGGAGATCCACCAAACCTCCGGGATCCCTCGCGGACGAAGGAGCATCAACACGATGCTTGCGGCCGCGATCACAGGCAGCGCAAAGTGCGCTATCTCCGCAGGCATCATCACCGTTTCTTTCGGTTCTTTTTCGAGGCGAGCTGCGTTTCAGGCAGTCCTTGTTCTGGCCACGCGTTCAGCGCGTAATCCGCGCCACGTTCTGCGCGCGTTTGCATCAAAGTTTCTGCAATCGCGTTCGCAGTTCCGTCGTAGCATATTCCCCAGTCGATTAAACGCATATCAAACTTGCGACCTTAAATCCTGAACTCAGCGGCATACGCCTTCAGTTCACTCATGTGGCAATGAAGCCAGTTAAGCTGTGCGGGCCTGAGGAAACATCGTTGCCGTACTGGGATTACGCCGAATAATCTCTTCATTGAGAAGCGCTGCAAAAGCAACCCATGCGGCATAAGGAACGAAGAGAACTGCGGCAGACTTATCCACTTTACGGGCCGCCACGATGTAACCGATAATTGCGATCTGCAACGACAGAATATCCGCCATGGACCACGTGGGCAAGTGCCTGTCAAAAAATAGCCTCGTCCACTCTTCGTTCAAGATCAATTGCGGTAGCCACCAGCGGAGCGCGGATGATCCTTGCGGAGTTTTGCGATGCTGCCAAACGCGCCAACCGGAGATAGCCATCAGGGTGTAGAGAAACGACCAAACGATCGGAAATACGAAATCAGGGGGAGTATAGAATGGCTTGTCCAGCCTTCGATACCATAGCCTGGTTCTGGAATCATGTGAGTTATAGCGCGAGCCCAACCATGCGGTTCCAGCGACGGCGGCACCAAAACCCAAAAGAGCCCAAAGCCCGTTTGAACGCCGCATATACATGATCCTCCGCTGCGTATGGTGCACATTTACATGGCGGGGTTGTCTTCAGGTGGAGCGGATCACATGTAAACCCCGAGACTGATTGTCGGGACGCGGGCGTTCTCGGGCCGCGCATCGGGAAGCTTCTGGTTAAACTGGGAATATGAACCTATTCAAACTCCTCGCTCTCGGAGCGCCCCTCGTCGCGTCCAACCATCTGAAGGGCGAATAATGGCACCGTCCACATTGCTTGCCGCCACATCCAGTCGTTCGAGATTGAAAACCGTTCTTTGGATCTCTCTTGGTCTCACAGCTCTCTTCGTCTTTATCACTTCAGAGGTTCTTCTCGTCACCGATTACCCGATGTACCACGCCTACCGTCTGCAGGTTATCGCCGACCGAGGCCTCCTCATCCCACATACACTCGCCGGAATCTTCGCTCTCTTAATCGGCCCCATCAATTTTTCCTCGCGGATACGCCAGCGGCACCTCAAGTTCCATCGCGTCCTTGGCCGCATTTACGTAATCTCCGTCTTTATTGGTGCCGCAACTGGAGTCGCCCTCGCCGCCGGCCGCCCCGGCTTCCCAGGAACCTGCGGGCAGGCCGCAGCCTGGGTCGTCTGTACTTGCGCCGCCTTCATCACCGCGCGTAATCGCCACATCGTCCAACATCGCCAATGGATGGCCCGTTCCTACGCAGTGACCTTTACCTTCGTCTCCAGCCGCGTCCTCAACCTCTGGCCCCGTTACTGGAGCCATCTCGGCGATACCCTATCCGCCGTCGGCGTCATCGCCTTTACGCTCGTCTCGCTGCTTATCGTTGACCTCGGCCTCAACTGGCATGAACTAACCACTCGTCGCAACTGATGGCGGGCCAGAGAGACGACATTTGCGCTGGAAATAACCCACGAGGCGACCCACTTACTTCCAACGTCCCACACACAATCGTCCCGGCCGCCAATGCTCCACTGTCACCGCCTCCCGTGGAACCTCAGCCGCCGTAAGCAGTCGCACCCAGTCCTCTTGGCGGAAGGCCCGCCGGAAAGACACCGGCCCATCATGCCGAACAAACCGGTGCCACCGCGCAATTCTCTCCACCCACCGAAACATCCGACAACTCCACCACGACCGCCTTAAATCGTTAATAAACCAACCCGACCGAGCAGTCGCTTCCATCCAGCGCAGCATCGCGACGATCTCCTCATCTTCCAGATGATGGGCCATCAGCGAACTCACGACGATATCCACTGGCTTTTCCGGCCGATACACTTGAGCATCGGCGGTCACCCACGTGATTCCCATCTCCTTCGGCGTGGCCTCCGCTGCCGCGCGCGCCGCATACGGATTCAAGTCGATACCCGTTAACTGCGCATCAATGCCGCGCTTCCGTGCCCATCGCGCAATCCGCCGCAGCAGATCGCCGCCGCCGCAGCCCACATCGACGATGTGTACCGGATGGGGCACTCCAGGCTGTAGTCGCTTCAGCCAAGCGAGAGTCGGTCGATAACCCAGCAACCAGCGGTTGATCTGCGCGAGGCTGTGGAGGCAACCACGAAAATCCTCATAGCCGCAATCGCCATCCATCAACTCCGGCAGATCGCGCGGGGAGACTCGCATTCTAAAATCGACCTTCTCACTAGACTCCATCAAGATGCGCTATCTCCCTGCTGCATCCCGCGGCTTGAGGGACGAATCGCGATGCCGATACCTGCGCAGCCCGCAATACGGCGGAAGACCGAGTATAGCCGAAGTTTGGCGAGAAGTTGCTCGGCAAAGACAACCAAGGCGTCATGAACATCGTGCCCTGGTACGGCAGTGGCCATGCGGTTCAGGTAAGCCGTAGTTTCCTGCAATAGGTCCTCATCTCGAATTCCAGGGTTAGACGTCACATGGGTCTATAAGGGAAGCTGGCCCACAAGCAGCTAACGATCCAGCGACAAACGACTTTTCCATTCTCGCCGATGTTTGAGGCCTATGATCGATCTGATTGGCCAATCGGCGAAGTTACAGCGTTTCTATGAATAATCGTGCCGATGCGAAGGATCGCGGAAGAGCTGGGCTCACGATCTTCGCTTATGATCCGTCAAACCCGTGCGCGAGGAGTTCGGGTTTAATATGCCCACCCCCGGAATGGCGGCACAGTTATACAAAACGCATTGAAACCGTATAATCTCAATACCGACCCGCAAAAGAGGAGATTCCAGTTATTACGACTACTTTGAATCGGATCCCGGCGCAAAATGAAGTTCTCATTCTCGGCGCTGGAGTGGCAGGTTGCGCTGCGTCCATTGCTCTGGCTCGTAAGGGACGGCAAGTTACACTGATCGAACGCGAGCCCACCCCACGTCATAAGGTCTGCGGAGAGTTTCTAAGCGGTGAGGCTCTTGAGGATCTGCACTTGCTCGGGATCGATGTAACCTCACTAGGAGCCGTGCCTATCGACAAGGTTCGTCTAGCCGCTTCCAAGCGCGCCGCAGAGGCTCCGTTGCCTTTTTCCGCAGCTTCGTTGACGCGCAAGACGCTTGACGCGGCGCTCATCGCCGCGGCCATCGCGGCAGGAGTCCGCGTAGAGCAAGGTCGCACCGTGCAGGCGCTGGCGCGCACAGCACCCAGCGAGTGGCAAGCTACGCTCGACGATGGCACCACCCGTTTGGCCCCGACGGTGTTTCTCGCCACAGGCAAACGCGATCTCCGGGGCTATTCACGCCCTGAGGATCCGGAACGATGGGTGGCTTTCAAAATGTATTTTCGCTTGGCTTCCGCGCAGGCCGCTGAACTCGCCCATACCTCTGAGTTAATGCTCTATCCCGGAGGCTACGGTGGTATCCAGCCGGTTGAAGGCGGCATTGCAAACCTCTGCTGCGTGGTGCAAC
>CAYTJN010000022.1:0-32920 GCA_964438125.1 uncultured Occallatibacter sp. | reverse complement strand
GCAAGGTCGGCGAGCTTGTCCAAAGGCAAGACTGCCTTCTCGTGAATCCATTGCCCAATCTTGGCTGGGTCGGTGTCAAAAGCAGCCACTATTCGCAACCCGAATTTGGAGAAGCGTTCGTGTCCCAGCAGTGCGGTCCCCAGATTCCCAGCTCCAACAAGAAAAGCCTCGTTGATGTTGTTCCAACCAAGAAATGTTTCGATCGCCTGGATCAACTCGGAGACCGAGTATCCGGTTTTGGGCTTGCCAATGATCCCCGTATACTGCAGATCTTTTCTCACTTGCACGGGAACGAGACCCAGATCCTGGCCGATCGCACTACATGAGATTCGAGTGAGTCCCTTCGCCTCGAGCTCCCTCAGGTAATGGTGGTATTGCGGCAGACGCCTCAGGCTCGGCTGCGGAATCGACCGCGCCTCTGGCCTTGGGAGCGGCATTGGATTCGATAAATTCATATCGATAACCATATACCGAGTTTAGGGTCGAGTCGAGTCTTGAAACAGTGACAGCGGTCACGTAGCTGATGAGGCAGCACGATGACGCCGCCTCTGGCATTCAGTCTTCGATTGGGTTGCAGGTTAAATTATTGCAAATAATATATTTATGGAAGAATGTACCTTAATAATACCTGCTTTGTGAAGGACTTCCCTTCAGCCTTCGCAATCTGGCCTTTCAGCAAGACTCGAATGAAATATCCTGCCTAGATCGCAAGCAGCAGGTTCTCCGCGAATCCCCATTCGGCGTCCGTCCATTGCTCAACGCAAACAAACCCCGTGCGACTTGCCATATTCAGGGGTTCGTCCTTCCCATACTTGTGGCAACTCTCCGTCCAGATGGTTTCATCGCAGCGGAACGTATAACTGAATTCGTCGATTGTCACGGTCTGGGCTTGAATCGATCGCAGATGCATCTCAATTCGGCGCTCCCGTGCATTGTAAAGGGCGATGTGCTCAAATCGCGCCAAGTCGAAATCCCCTCGGAGTTCACGGTTCATGCGGGCCAGCAGGTTGCGATTGAAGGCCTCAGTCACCCCAAGAGAATCATCGTAGGCGGCGATTAGTTGGGTCAAAGGCTTTTCAAGATCGGTCCCGAGCAACAAGGAATCGCCTGGCTCAAGGGTCTGGCGAATTCGGCTTAGGAATTCCTCGGCGGGCCTGCGATCGAAGTTACCAATCGAACTGCCCAGAAAAAGCACCACCACCGCATCACCGGGCTGGCGACGCGCCACCGCCCTGCTCAGTCCATCCAGGTATTCTGTCTCGAAGCCCAGAATGCTGATGTGAGCCAAATCGTCTAGTTCGCGCTCGCAACTCACAAGAGCCTCACGCGAGATCTCGATCGGACAGTAAGTCATCGACTTATGGTGGGCAAGCGCCTCAAGGATCTGGCGAGTTTTTTTGCCGCTGCCGCTGCCCAGTTCAACAACCATCCCGTGCGACGTTAGATGTTCAGCAATATCCTTTGAGTGTTGCCGCAGGATCCGTTCCTCTGCCCGTGTCAGACCATACTCGGGAAGCTTGGTGATCGCTTCAAACAAGGCAGACCCAACGTCGTCGTAGAGATACTTCGAAGGTAACTCCTTTTGTCCAGGCCGTCCCAACCCTTCGCGCACGTCTTCGGCAAACGAGTTAGCTGTGTCAGTAGCATCGTTGTGAATCAGCATGTCGACTCCATTTCAATTACTTACACATCGGAAAGAGGTGTACACATACGGATAGCGCGGTTGGAACCAGTTGCGGAACGAACGCCGCAGCATGCAAGTTGCCGTTCGCGGCGAGGCGCCCTTGACGATGTAGTGATCTTCGTCAAAAAAGTTCGCCGAATAACCTGGATAAAAAGGAAACGGCTCAAACCCAGGCAAGGGCTCAAACTGTGATGATGTCCACTCCCAGCCATTGCCGAGCGCATCCTCCAATCCGAAAGCGCTTCGCCCGACTGGATAACTTCCCACCGAGATCGGGTCCCACCGCTCGAAATTGAAATTGCCATGACCATCATCGGGGGCACTATTACCCCACGGATACAAACGCTCCGAACCATCTGGTGTCCCATAGGCGGCGCGATGATACTGCGCCTCTGTAGGAAGGGAAAAGCCCGTGAAGCGCGTATAGGCTGCCGCCTCAGCGTGACTGACGTAGACCGGCCAGTCGAGCGGCAGTTCCACTTCTTCAAACATGCCTCGATAAAGGAACCGCCCTTCGTGTAAATTCCAAAAACGCGGATGGCCTATCTTTTGCTCTTTGATCCACGCCCATTCCGCATCACTCCAATACCGCCGGTCGTCATATCCACCTTCCCGGACAAATCGGAGGAACTCCCCATTCGTAATCTTATGAGAGCCAATCGCAAAAGCCGGTACTTGCACGTTGAATTCTTCGAACTCGTTGTCCCAGCCAAACTGTTCTTCTTTGCGTGGAGCTCCCAGCGTCGCGTTTCCTGCCGGAATATCGATCATGCGGGAATCGATTGACGGTCTCGGCTGAGGATTTTGAATGGGATGATAATTTCGCGGCACTAACTTTCGATCTTGGCCTAGTTGATGCAGCATGTAGGCCAGTGTTTCTGCGTGCATTAACCGATGCTCGATCGCAACATTGAGAAGGGTGCTCTCAGGGTATCGCCAAGAGATCGATGACGTTTGTGAATCGCTTCGGAGTAACTCTTCGATCTTTTCACGGACACTTAAGTTGTAGGCTCTGATCTCCGCCAGCTGGGGCCAATCGGAAGGCCTGTCATCCGGAAGGCCGCCCCCTACGGGATCGATGCCAAACGCAAAGAGTTGATCGAACTCCTTGTGCGCAGTTCCGAGGCCGAGCCCATGGACTGCGATAAGATTCCAGTCAAACGCCTCAAGATGGCCAAGGTAAAATGCAATTCGGTGCCGTTCAGGAATGGGCCGATCATAGAACGCGTCCGCTCGCACCACTCGAAACAAGTCATCTGTTATCGAGCGCGACTCGGTTATGCGCGCTAAAAGCAGTTCCCTATTATCCAGTTGGGTTGCCAAGGCGTTCACGGGATGATCTATTCCTTTCGTTTGCCGGACACGTTTCGCGAAATCGGTTCGATCATCACCTCATCGACGTAACACCATCCCCAGTCCTCGCCTGGCTCAAGTGAACCGATGATGGGATGCTTTGTCTTTCTGAAGTGTTGCGTCGCGTGCCGATTCTTCGATGAATCACAACAGCCAACATGGCCGCAGATCTCACAAAGGCGCAGATGGACCCACGAATCGCCCATCCCCAGGCACTCCTCGCATCCATCGGTCTTAGGGGATGGGCTTTGTATTTGCTCTAGGTGCGAACAAGTTTCCTGCATCGTCTCCCTCCTCTATCGTGCCAATTGCTGTGCTCTTCGGCTGGTTCAATGGTAAGTAAACCTGGAACCGAGTGTCCCCTGGATGCGAAGAGACTTGTATCTGCCCATGATGATTCCTGATGATGCGGCAGACCGTATCCAGCCCCATTCCGGTTCCCTCGCCAACTCCCTTGGTGGTGAAAAATGGTTCAAAGATGTGAGGCATCACTTCGGGCGGAATTCCAGGGCCGCTATCGCCGATCTCCACAATGACCCGGTCCAACTCGCGTGCGGTTCGCACCCTCATTTCACCCTTCCCATGCATAGCCTCGATCGCGTTGGCCATCAAGTTTGTCCAAATCTGATTCAGCTCTCCGCCAAAGGCGCAAATTCGCGGCAGGTTCTGGTCATAGTCACGAATCACTTTGATTCCGCCTTTGAGCTTGTGGTTCAGAATCGTGAGCGTATTCTCAAGGCCCTGATGAAGGTCCACTTCTTTCATCGCTGCCTGATCCATGTACGAATACTCCTTCACGGCCTGGACCAGATACGAGATGCGTTTGGTGCTGATGTCAATCTCGTCGATCAGCTTTGCAATCGTCAGCAGTGAGGCGATGCGGATAAGGGCATCGCACAACACCTCGTCGCCAACCTCGGCCGCGAGGCTCTCCAACTTGGGAGTTTCCACGCCGGCGTCGGCGATCGCAGGCGCAATCTTCCATGCATCCGGCACATGCCGCATTTCAAGCCATTGGATGATCCGCTCTTCATGGTCGCTCAGTTCCAGGGGATCCGCGGAAATACTTTGCTTGGCCTCCCTCTCGAATCGTGTAATCATCTCCCGCTGTTCGATAGAAAGCGCGTGACGTGACAACCGGATACTCGCCTCACGAACCGTCTCCAGCGCTTCGCGAAGGCTTGCTGTTGCCCGTTGTGCGGCGGCGGCGGGGTTATTCAGTTCGTGCGCCAACCCGGCGGAGAGCTTGCCAAGAGCTACAAGCTTATCGCGCTGTGTTTCGATGCGCGTGGTCTCGCGGATGCGGTCCGCCATGATCGAAACCAGCCGTTGGCCCAACAAGGGTAAACGCTGGAGCATCTCTGGAAACAGGCTTCTGTGAAGGGCGGCGATCCGGGTAGGGAGCACCGCGCGCGTATTTCCGCTATAGTGCGTAAGTCGAGAATAGGGGAGCAGACCTGAAACCTGGCCCGCAAAACCTCTGAAAATCATTTCATTGGCGCCGTTGCCCCGTTGTATTTGAAGCTCTCCTTCGAGGATGACGACTAGATTGTCCAGAGGGTCACCTTCCCGGCCCATGATCTCGCCTGGCTGGAAACGCATTTCGACAAGATGTTCGGCCAGCCAGTCCATTTGCTCCTCGGGCAAGTCAGCGAAGACTTCAATCTTGCGCAGGTCCTCGATTGAAACCTTACCCGTCTCACTTGGAGTTATCTCCGTCGCACTCGCCAGGTTCTGCGCCAAGTTACACCTCACTGAGATATTGGTGAGTAAATTGCACCGCGATCGACCCCTCGCCCACGCCTGAAGCAACTCTCTTCACTGAACCGTGTCGCACGTCCCCGGCGGCAAAGACTCCGGGCACGCTCGATTCCACCCAGTACGGGTTACGTTCCAGTTGCCAGCCCTTCGGTTTTTTTCCATCGCGCATCAGGTCAGCTCCGGTAAGAATGAAGCCGCGCTCGTCCCGCTCCACCACGCCTGAGAGCCAATCAGTATTTGGCTCAGCGCCGATAAAGACTGAAAGCAGGTTTGCCGGAACCTTCGAAGTTACTGCCGTTTCCGCGCAACGAATGGAAACGGCTTCGAGGTGTGTATCTCCGTGAACCTCCGTGACCTGGCATTGAGTTTCTACTTTTATGTTCGGTGTTTTATTTATTTGATCGATCAAGTATTGCGACATCGTAGCGGAGAGGGATGGCCCGCGAACCAGCATGACCACTTGCCGAGCACATTTTGAGAAATACATCGCTGCCTGCCCGGCTGAATTCGCGCCCCCGACTATATATACATCCTCGCCTTTACACTCCTCGGCCTCGGTCGTAGCTGACCCATAGTAGACGCCGCATCCTTGCAACCGCTCAGCGCCGGGTACATCGAGCTTACGATAAGCGACCCCCGTGGCGATCAACAGCACCTTGCAGCCGATATCTGCTCCCGCTCCCAGCTTGATTGTCTTCGACGCGCCTTCCACGCTGACACCGGTGACCTGTTGGGGGCTAAGAATCTCCACTCCGAAGCGTCTAGCCTGGGCTACGGCTCGCCGTGTCAGGTCGCCGCCACTGAGCCCCGAAGGGAAGCCGAGATAGTTTTCTATCCGTGAACTCATTCCGGCCTGACCGCCCGGCGCTTCCATCTCGATCAGCACCGTGCTGAGGCCTTCTGACGCACCATAAACAGCCGCCGCCAATCCCGCTGGGCCGCCGCCAGCGATCACCAAATCGTAAAATGCAACTTCCGGCCGAATCCGCAGCCCAAGCCGCTCGGCTAACTCGCCGACACTTGGATCTGACAATGTTGTGCCGTCTGGGAAAAGTACCTTGGGCAGGCTCGATATCTCCGCTCCGGCAGCTTCCACTATGCGGCGCACTTCGGCCACTTGCCCCGCCGTTTCTACATCGATCCACTGATAAGGCGCCTGGTTACGCGCCAGAAAGTCGCGAATTGCATAAGAGCGGGGAGACCAGCGCGTCCCGAGAACCCGCACTCCCTCAAAGGAGGGCCGGTATGACCCCATCCAATCATCCAAAAGGTCATCGAGCACAGGGTAGAGGTGCTCCTCTGGAGGGTCCCATGGCTTGAGCAGGTAATGGTTGATCCGGGCATCATTGATTGCGCGAATCGCAGCATCGGTATCGGCATACGCGGTTAGTAAAATGCGTTTGGCGTTGGGGAAGATCTCAATCGCCTGCCCAAGGAACTCCACGCCGGTCATCTGCGGCATCCGTTGATCCACCAGAAGTAGCGCCACCGAATCGCCCCGCCGTTTCAGTCCGCGCAACGCCTCAAGCGCCGTGGCGCCGGAATCCGCGCGCAACACACGGTAGTGCTCGGAGTAGCGTCGTCGCAGGTCACGCTCGATGGCGCGTAACACTTCCGGGTCATCATCGACTGTCAGCAGAATAGGCTTTGCCACGGGTCTCCCCTTACAGTCCTTTGCGCGGGGTCACACTAAGGAGCAACGCGGTCGACCTCTTTACCCCTCTACACCGGCAAACACTTAGATGACACTTCCTACTCGCCGGTTTCAATCTATTGTTCGATTTAACTCGGGCTGTTGTTTAGTGAGGAAAGCATTTGCCGCCCTTGGCCGGCTTATTCATTCTTCATTCGGTAGTAGCGGTCAGTAAATTGGAGTCGCTTTCCGATCATACGGCTGACCGAATTTGTTGAGGTGGTCTGTTTGTCGCTGTGTGATTGCCGGAATGGTCAGTTCTCCGAGATCGCTGGAATTGGCAGTGAGATGAATACGACGGGTGAGCAGTCCAAGCGTGGATTCCGGCGAACCCTCCACCCACACATGCAGTTCGTAATCTCCTGCGGGGACGTTGCGTATTTGAAATGCTCCCCGCGCATCAGCAATCGCATGGAACGGTGTGGAAAGAGCCAATACGACCGCGCTCATTTCTGGATGGATGTTGCAGAAAATGTAAGAGACTCCTTCGCGGGAGAACGTCACTTCCCTGGTGGAACCAGCTTCGTAGAGACCAAGGTCAAATCGTTTGCCGTCAAAAAGAGAGAAGACATTGTGGAAGTACGGATCTGCATTGGGGAACAACACCACACTGCCAACGGGAATGACCAGCAAATGCGGTCGAAACATCCGGTTCTGCTGCACCAGAGTGTACCGCTCATGTGACGGAACTGGTGTTGAGGAAAGCTGCTGCAGTGGCTCTAACCAAAGTACCGCGGGAGGTAATGTCTTCTTTGCGTGTCCAGAAAACGAAAGCTGCATTTGCACCTGAACCGGCGCAGGCTTCTCAGCAACCGCCATCGCAGCAGCGACAATCGTCCCCAGCAGCCAATTCAATCTCTGCAATCGCATCCTCAAAACTTGTACCCCGCTGCGATTCCAATCGTATTACCCGTCGCTGTTGGGCCAACCACCGGCGAACTTGCGAGGTGGCGATACTCCAACGAAAACATGAGATAAGCGCTTGGGCTGTAGATCACATTTCCGGTCGCGGTGCGATTGCGGGAAAGGTTCTGATAGACTGCGCCGGCGGGACCAGCAAAAGGAGCCAGTTCTGCTGCGGGCACGTTATCAATGCCAACAGCCGCGTTGAACCGCAGTCTTTCACTGGCACGTAGTTGCCATTGAGCCCATCCGCCCGCATCCTCGAGTGCGCGAAAATAGAACTCGGTAGGATAAAGAGGATTGACGGCGTACGCATAGTCCTTATAGCCTCCCCCACCGAGGCCACCCAGCCCTTGACCACGATAGAAGCTCCCGATCAGATCCATTCGGATCGGAAGAGGCTGGCTATAGTCCAGCGTGCCGGCCCATGAATCGAAATCGATTCCGCCGCCCGTGCGATGCGGTGCAAAATACCCTCCCACACCGATCTGAGCGCTGGTTTGTTCGTGGGCACCGAGGAGCGCGAAGCGAGTTTCGACGCCCGGCCAGCGGCTATTCTCAGCAGTGGTAGCCTGCGGAGTCGTTCCCATGTTTGCAGCTGCGGAACTGTTGTAGAGCGAAGGAGGATCAAATACGTCGATCAAGGCTGCCTGCATGCGCAGGCGCTGACCTGTTGGACTCGATATATCATGCGTCACACCGATCTGCGGATTCCATGCCCATAGATTGCCCGACCAGGCCAGAGCGGGCAGAGCGATAGCGCTCAGTGAGTCAGGAGTATAAGGGCTTATGAGCGGGTGGTCGTAAGAGAAAAACAGCCCAGTGTGATCCCAGTCGAGCGCCACGTGAGCCGTTCGCATCCGCATGAGGCTGTCAGCATAGAGTCCGGTTGCGCCGCCTGATCCAGATCCGCCGTCGAAGTCAACACGCAGGTCGGCATGACTGTTTGCCCCGAAGAGATGGGGACCGCGCGCGTCGACACCCAGCACCGTCTGGCGCATCGAGGCTCCTGTGCTGCCCGTTCCATTGATCGCAATAGCGGGTGTTGCGGCCACATCAACTTGCCGCGTGTTCACAAACCCGTTCAGAAGGATGAGCCCCGTCAGTCTAACCGGATACTTTGAATCGCTTTCAACTTTAGCCTGATCGAGAGTGGCAATTTGCGACGCCTGAACAGCTTGGCGCTCACGAATCTCGTCAACCGCTTTCGCAAGTTGTGTTGCGTCCGAAGAAGAATCTGCACTAACGGTTGTGCCGGATATCTGCTGTCGCAAGTTTGCAAGCTGGTTCCTTAAGTCTTCAAGTTGCCTTTGCGACTCTTCGATCTGTGCCTGCGCGCGCGTCATCGCCTCTGTCAGTTGCTTCACTCGTTCTTCGAGAACTGTTTGAGGAGGGCTTTGTCCACCGACGGGAGTTGCTATTCCGCACATGAGTCCAAGCAAACTCAGAAGCAAGCTCCATGAGACGGGCAATCTACCCGATCGTCTTTGTTCGTAAAAGGCACGTCTCATTCCGCCACCTCACTTTTCCGATTCTCCGTCGCCGGTAAGTCCTCTCGCAGAACGGCATGTGCAACCGACATGCGAAAAATAGTTTCTCCAGGGCCGCTGCTGACAAGAATGACCTCCCCTCCGTGCTCGATGGCAATACAGCGCGCCAACGTGAGCCCAAGACCTGTCCCCTTGTGCTTCCCTTTGCTTACGAAAGGCTGGAACAAACTGGTGCGAATACTATCTGGAACACCCTCGCCGTTATCCTGGACTTCGAGGATAATCCGATCACCTTCAACTGTTAACGTAACCACAACCTGCGGTGCTACGACGACGGCACGACCTGACTGGCAAGCATTCAGAAGTAGGTTATAGATGGCGCGCTCAATCTGCTTGCTATCGACGACCGCGGCGGTTTCAGCCGGACGATCGCACCTCGTGACAAGCGAGACGCCGGTGGCGTCGGGATGGGCGTGGATCAGCGCCACGGCACGTTCCAGCAATGACGAAATCAGCACATGCGAACGGCAAATGGCGTTTCCGGTCCTGCTGAAGATCAGCATCGACTCGATCAGTTCAGTTGTGCCATGCACGGCGACGCGAATATCGGAAAGAATCTCGTTGCGCTCGGCCTCAGAAAGCGGCGAAGAAGCGAGGAACTCTGCGTTTGCATAAACGGCCGCTAGATAGTGCCGCAGGTCGTGCGATACCGAGCTGGCCATGCGCCCGATCGTTGCAAGCCTCTCCGACTCCAGCAAAGCTCGGTTAGCCCGTTGAATCTCCTCTCGCATGCCGGCAAAAGCTGTACTCAATTCTCGCACCTCCAGTGTGCCTCGACTGGGCAGATGGTGCGCGCTGTCGCCAACCCCGAAGGCACGCACCCCTGCAGCGAGTTCTTCAAGAGGATGAGTTACTGCCTTTGAAAGCGCAATCATCAATACCGTGCCGATCATCAGAGCTAGAACTCCTGCGATCAGCACAAGGCGATCGATTTGACGGATGGATTGCTGGGCCGGACCTAAGGACTTCAATACAACCAGTTCAAGTGGCGCGGATGCACTGGAAGAAAGATCCTCAGAGGCTGCGAGGTATCGCTCATTCCCAAACTTCAGCGAGAGGGTAGCTGCGGGATCGCGTGGGACGGGTAACGGGCCGCCCAATAATTCTCTGAGAACGTCAGGCGCGAGAGTACTGGCAAGGACACGGCCGCTGCTGGTGAACACAGTTTCGACAGCCGTAGCTCTGCTAACTTGACTAACCACGTTATGCTCGATTGCGAAGCCGCTGATTACGTAGCCGAGTACCGTGCCGTTCCTCTCGCTGCCAAAGTAGAGCGGCTGTATGGAGCAGGCATAGAGTCGGCCGCCAGTAACAAGATACCGAATCTGCGGCCTGTTAAGAACCGATTGGACATCGGTACGAAGAGTTGTTATCGAGGGAGATCCAACGGCGTAAGCCGCAACCACATGCCCTTCACTATCTCCCAGAGCAAAAAGATCATTACCGCTCACTTTCCAAAACTCAACGCCACCGTCCTCAATGGTCCGCTGGTCGCTGGTGGTCATCAAGGCCTTGAGGCTTGGCAGATCCGCCAGCAGCGCGTTCTCGCGCTCAAGCGCATTGAGCCTTTGCGCCTGCAGGCCGTGGAATGTCAGCATTGAATGTTCGAGATCTCGCGAGAGATCCTCGGTGACCTGAACTCCTAACTGGTGGCGCACTAACAAGAGACTGGCCACCGTGACGGTTCCTATCACGAATGCCATTGCCGCCACCAGAAGCACGCGCATTCGGATGCCTCTCTTAAACTGCTTCCGGGCCGCTCCGTCAACGGGTGCCAACTTGATCTCCTGATTCAATCGAGCTCTATGGTACGAACTTATATCCGGCTCCGTAGATCGTGAGCAGATGGCGCGGGTTTGCCGGGTCGGGCTCCAGCTTCTGGCGTAGTTTGAGTATTTGGTTGTCCACTGTCCGCGTGGTAGGGTAAAAGTTATAACCCCAGACCTCATTCAACAGGACCTCCCTGCTTAGTACCCGCTCGCAATGATCGGTAAAAAACTTCAGCAGCTTGAATTCATGCGAGGTGAGTGTGACAGATTGCTCGCCGCGTTGCGCCGTCATTCTTTGAAAATCGATCTCACAGTCACCAAAGCGATAAGTCGTTGCCGGCGCGCTCCGCTGGCGGCGTCGGATGGCGGATTGCACACGCGCCAGCAGTTCGCGCGGACTAAATGGCTTTGTCACGTAGTCATCGGCGCCAAGCTGCAACAGAAGAACTTTATCGACAACTTCGGTGATGGCACTTAAAACAATAACGGGCGTGTCGCACGATAGAGCCTTCATGCTCTGGCAGAGATCGCGACCGGATATTTGAGGCAATATAAGATCCAGCACCACTGCGGCTGGGTGGTGAATACGAAACAGTTCAAGGCCGACCTTGCCGTCCCCTGCGATTTCGACCGAATAGTTTTCCTTGACAAAAATGCGTCGAAGAACCTTCTGCATATTCGGGTCGTCTTCGACGATTAGGATCGTGCCCAGCCGGACTCCAATCGTTTCCTCACCGCGAATTTCAGTAGTTGCCGTCATAATTTCCCTCACCGCTAGTCTAAGTTTGCTCCGAGGGGTCACATAACTACAAGCCCGAATTCAGAAATGACAATGGGATGACAATTGCCCCAGATAGCCTTCCTCGCCGCAATTGCCGAGTAGTGCGCGAGTCAAATAAACGTGAGTTTCTCGTTCTCACTTTTAATTCTTAGCTGTCTCCGTGCTCCTCCAATGACGATGCGACCAGGCGTCGTGACGCATAAACATAACCTGCTAAAACGGACACTCATTTGGGCGAATCGGCAATCCCCTTCCATCGACGGGATTCTAGCACAAATGGGATGCACGTCCGAATGTGGAATCGCAATCTATAGAGCACAAAACTGGCCTCGATCCGATAGCGTGCCAATCGCGCTGCCAGCCGTTCCCCTGAATGACCGTGGGTGATCCGCTTCGGCCACCAGTGGAATGGCAGCAGCGACCGGTACCAACGAGCCGACGTCGTTCCGGTCCCGGCGTTAACTTGCCGCTTCAGAAAGAGATAGAATTTGTTTCCTGGAGGATCAACGACCAATACCCGCCGCCCATAAAGCTCGATCCATGACCGCATTGCCGGCGAAAGGCGATCGACCGACCAGCTCGATAACTCCTTTGGGGCAGACTGGCCAAAGAGATGGGCCGACATCAGTGTAACGGCGCCAATAGAAACCTCTGCAACAGGCTCCTTTTCAGCAGTCGACTTTGTCTCTCGCCAAAAAGCGGAATCGTCACGCCGGGCTTCCACGTGTCGCCAGTACTCCAGGAGCCACACCGCGCGCGTGTTCTCACTGCAAAGATGTGTGAAAATATGGACAGCCTGTTGCACGAAAATGTCGACAGGCGAAAGTACGGGTAACTCAATGTTGTGAAAGCTACGCAAGCGCGAACGAGCTAACCGGTCTTCAGCCCCAGGCAGTGCACCCTCGCATGGGACCGGAATCAAATGTAACTCGACCATCCTTTGCGGACGGACTTTATACAGACTCTCCATGGTCATTGGCTTGTCTGTGCCGGCCATGAAGGCCCATTCCGATCCCTTGATGGAATCATGGTCGTACCCAAAACCCAGGACGACCTCGCGAGCAGCAATCGCATCCGTTTCGCGAATGAGAATATCTATATCTGCCTGACAACGCAGCACGGGATCCGAAACTACCTCGGGAGGAAGAGTAAACCCTTTAAGAATCGCAAAAGGGATATTGTCTTTCATCATAGCCTGGCTGATCACAACTGCCTCGCGGAATAGCCATTCGGTACGTCCACGATTCTGAGCGAGGTTCAATTCAAGCCGATCTAAAACTGGAATGGGTAGGCACGCCTTGATGTCGAGAATCGCCAATCGATCTAATAGGTAGAGCGCGAGACCACTCATATCGAGCCATGACAGAGCGTTTCTCCAATCGCGCCCCGAAAATGATTCGAGACTTTGGGCAACCTTACTCGCCGGTTCAAAAAAGGACGCAAGAATTGCGTTTTTCAAGCGCAAGCCGCGGTTTGGACTTTTCCAATTCATTTCGATCCTGACTTGCATGCGCCCGGATTATTGGCTGTACATTTGCGGCTCTCCGAGACTGCCCGCCGGTGGAAGACGCCGTACGAATAATACGATTGACCATATCTCCTCCTCGCTCAGAATGCCCTTGGAACCCGGCATGCCCGACGGACCAATGCCGTAGTCGATCACTTGCTTGATTTGACCATCGGTGTAACTCTGTACCTCCTTCGAAGCGAGCGAGGGGACGGGAGGAGACATGCGATCAGCGAACGGAACGCCGGTATTTTGACCATCCAATCCATGACAAGCCGCGCAGTAATGAGAAAAAGCCTCTTTTCCCTCCGCAACATTTTCTGTTGTGGAGGCCATGGGGTTCTTTTGCGATTTGTTACCGATGAACAAACTGTGCTTGGCTCTGTTCATCATGCGCGTCTCAAATGTGCCGGGAGGATTGGCCCTACAGCCCGTGATCGACAGCGAAGACAATAGCAATGCGAAGTGAATTGCGCGATTCAAGGCTTCTTTACCACGTGGATGATTAGCGTCATTTTGCCGTGACCCGGGCCGCAAAAAACCGAACAATGTCCGACGAAGTCACCAAGAGCTTCGGGGGTAAAGGGTGCTTGGATCGTCGCCCCTTTGCCCACTTTGACATCCAGATTGAGTTCACGAATTCGTAGGCCGTGTGGGACGTCCACACTCTTCAATTCAAGGACAACCGGTTCGCCCTTTTCGACCGTGATCTCAGCCGGCTCGAACACAAAGCGTTTCGCCGTTACTTGGATAACCTTGGGAGAGATATCATTTGCAACTGCTCGGCCTAAGATTGAGATCCCGAGCAAGGTGCTTGTGAAGATGGTAGTAACTGAGCACTTACATTTCATATCCCCTCCCTGGCGCTGAAAAATCCCGTCTTTAGCATTCAGTGTCAAACAAGTTACGCCCGCTCTTTCCGCAGATGAAGCCACAATCGATACAACGTTGTTCAAGATCTCCGACACGTATATCACCGTAACTGTTTCCTTTTGTGGAGGTGTCATGCACCTGTCAACCGATTGTCAGGAGTTTGTCGCGCACTGGTCGCGCATAGCCTCAGATACCCTCGAAGATATGAGCGTGGGTGTTTAATTATTGTGCGGTCGCCATGTTTCGTCAGAGTTACAAAGCACTGACAAAGTGAAGACGGCTCGTTGACACACCGCACTTTGTTCTGCGTTACCGTACAAATCATGTTGAACGGTAGCTACAACTCGACGAACGCCCAGCGCCGCAACCTCGAGACCTCCATTCTCCTCTCTGGAGCACTTCTTATTGGAGTGCTCTTTGTAGCAATCCAAACCCCGGCACAAAACACTCCGCTCATTTCCGGCGGTGCCGGGTTTTTGACAAATACAAATGCTGGCAACACCTCCTATCTCCCCACAGTTATGCCCTTGATCACAGCGCCCCTCGGGTCACACGCCTTGGCAGAAGGACGAGCAACGCTTCTTGAAGATTTCTTTCCCAAGGGCGGCGACCAGTCTGGTTACTCGCATGTCCATTACGTCGCGTTGACTTACATGCAATTGAATTATCTTGTGAACTCGCATTTGACGATTGTTGCAGGGGAGTTCCTGACGCCTTTCGGGAGTTACAACGAGCGCCTCACGCCAATATGGATCAGCAATTTCGAGGACGCCCCACTGAGCTTCACTCTCGGGATAGGCACCGGTTCGAGCGTGGGCGGTATGATACGCGGCTCGGCAGTGTCGACGTCCGATTACTCGATTGATTACGCCGCGTATTACTCGGCGGCCAGTTCGAACCAGAACTTCAGCTCTCAAAACTCCTGGGGAGGAAGGTCGAGCATTTACATTCCGCGCAATCGCCTCGAGCTAGGAGCTTCTTTTGCCCGTGTCAATGCTCAACAAAAAACCAATAACGTTGGAGTACACGCTTGGTGGGAGCCTGGGGACTCATCGTTCAAGCTTCGCTCGGAATTTGATCGCGGCACGCACTCGCAGGGTTATTGGATGGAAGCCGACTACCGGTTTTCGCGTCTCGGTGGCCCGGATACCGGCATTGGGCGGCTTGAACCTGTATTTCGCTGGCAAGAGGTGTTCCGCAACAGCCCGGACCCAAGCGATGGTCTCCCCTCTGCTGATACACGCGAAATCGATGCAGGTCTCGACTACCACTTGCCACATGAAGTGAGAATTAATACCAGTTACTCACGCCAGTTGTCTTCAACGGGCAACCGTAACATTTGGCAAACAGGCATTGTGTACCGTTTCCTGTTTCCGGCATGGAGGAGTAAATGACGCTTCAACGCAGATTTGCGATGTTAGGACTGCTCTGGGTTTTCGCTTTGCCCATGCTCTCGCAGGGCGGTGATACCCCAACAGGTGGAAACAACAGTCGCGGAATGAAGAAGCGTGATCACCAAAACGCTGTGCCTCAGGGCGATGGTGAGCGAAAGTTTGCGCAGAACTGCAGCCGCTGCCATACGCCTCCAGAAAGCTTTTCCCCTCACATCTCGGCGACGATCGTTCGCCATATGCGGATACGGGCATCGCTCAGCAAACAGGACGAAGAAGACATCCTACATTTCCTTAACCCATGACTCGCGGTCCTCTTTCACCGAACCAACAAGGTAAAAGATATCTCGGCATAAGAATTTCCGCGAAGCCTTCCAAATCACGAGGAATGACAAAGAGAAGACAGTCCGATGACAACCCTCATGCGAACCTGTTTATAACCTGAGATCGAAACCCGCTATTTCTGTAAGGGATGACGAAATGAAGATCCACAACCACAGGCTTTTCGTGTTCGCGCTTCCGCTCATCCTCTCTATGCAGGAGCGGGCGCCAGCCCAGGCACCCGGCACAGGTGCCATTATCGGCAGGGTCTATGATCCGGCCGGCCTGGTTGTATCGGGAGCTCAAGTTACGGTGATGAATGATTCGACCCAGGTAATGAGGTCTATCTCCACAGCGCCCACAGGCGAATTCACCGTGCCATTACTGACTCCCGGATTGTATTCAGTTACGGTCACCGCCGCTGGATTCGACGACAAGGCAGCCCACGCGGTGGATGTCGTTGTCAGCGAAACTAGCGTCATCGAGTTTCATCTTTCTGTTGCCAGTGTCGGAGCTAGCATTGTGGTGGACCCAACGGTCGAACTAGCGCAGACGGAGAGCTCTGCTCTAGGCCGCGCGGTAGACCAGCAAATGATTGAGACGATCCCTCTTTCTAACCGTAACTTCACGCAAATCCTAGCGCTCTCTCCGGGTGTGGTGGTGGGGCTCCCCGACGCTACGGCACTTGGCCGGGGCACGCAGGATGTTACAGACAACGGAAACAAGACCACAGCAAACAATATTCAGTTCAACGGAGTTGACGCCAATAACCTCTCTCAAAACTCCGCTGCCAACGCGGGAGAAGAGGTCGGGGTGGCCGTTCCAGCGCCAGACACAATTCAGGAATTCAAGGTGCAGACCGGAAACTATGACGCCACTTATGGCAGAGGGACCGGCGCGAATGTCGACGTTGTCAGCAGAAGCGGAAGCGACCATTTTCACGGAACCTTCTGGGAGTTTCTGCGCAACAATGTTTTGAATGCAAATGACTTCTTTTCCAAAAATGATGGGCAGCCACGGCCGGAATTGAAGCAGAATCAGTTTGGCGTAGCGGTAGGCGGACCGATTCAGCGCGGTCACACTTTCTTTTTTGGGGCTTATCAGGGTCTCCGCTCACGCAATGGATTGGCCTTGGGCGCTAAATCGACGACAGTTTTACCGTTGCTCACTTCGGATCGATCTGCCGCTACGTTGGGTGCCCAGTTCTGCACTTACACAACATTGGCGGGCGGAACGCAGGTGGCGTGTGATGGATCGAACATCAATCCTGCTTCGATTGCATTGCTCAATTTCAAATTCCCTAACGGCAAATTCGCAATTCCAAGCCCGCAAATCCAATTACCTGTGACAAATCCATCTGCGCTTCCTCTGGGAGAATCGACCTTTTCAATCCCAGCCACATACAATGAGGATCAATTTACGGCGAATATCGACCAGGTAATTTCGCGAAAGAACGAATTGTCAGGGAGATTCTTCTATTCCCATGCGCCGACAATCCAAGCATTTTCGCCGAACGCTGCGACTGTTCCGGGGTGGGGAACGAACGAAGTCGACCAGAACGCCATGCTCGTTCTCGCCGACACGCACGTTTTCAAACCCAACCTTGTCAGCATTGCGCGCTTTGGCTACATGCGTTTTAACGGAGTATCGACTGTGTCTAATCCGATCACGGCCTCCGACCTTGGAACACAGTCTCCAACAGGACTTTCAGGTGGCTCAATCCCCGCTCCGGGTTTAACCATCGATGGACTATTCACGATCGGTGATGCCGGAACGCCTTCACAAGCACAGGTGACTAACAGTTATATCTGGCAGGACACGGTTTCTCTCAGCCGAGGCAAGCAGACCATGCGGGCGGGCGCAGAGGCAAAACGCCATCAGGTAGAGGTCAACGCCCCATATTCAACCAGTGGCCTTTTGGATATCAACACCTTCAACGATTTTCTCCTAGGCCAAAGCGCCGCAGAGAATGGAAGCCCACAGGGATTCAGCAACGTGACAAGCAGCGACGGCAGCTCCGGACTTTTTCGGAAAGATGAACGATATATCGATTTAGCCGGCTTCTTTCAAGATGATGTCAAAGTCATGCCAAGCCTTATGGTGAATGCGGGCCTACGCTACGAAGTATTCGGCGCACCTTCCGACATCAACGGGCGAATGGTCACCTTCGATCCAACGATCGCCAGCCCGAATGCACCGCCTGCGGGCACGCTGAGTGGCTTTGTCGTGCCATCTAACTACACTGGACCCATCCCTCAAGGCGGAATCAAGTCATCCATTCCCGGACTTTGGCCGACAAAATACACTGACTATTCCCCCCGGCTTGGTTTCTCCTTGCGCCTTAACAATCGTCCTACGGTATTGCTCAGGGGCGGGTACGGGATCTATTACGATCGGATGTCAGCCGGCATGGCAGAGAGCCTGATTACACAAGAACCTTTCTCAACCTCCGTCTTTTCCTATGGAGCATTGAACGGGGGTGCGACCCTTCAGCAACCGTTCAGCCCTACGCTGCCTCCCGCCTCAAGCTATCCCATCTTCACACCGCGCATCCCGGGCGGAGGACCAAGCATCTCTGCGGTTTCGCGGAAGGCGATCGATCCCTATGTTGAGGAGTATAGTTTTAACACGCAGGTTGCATTCGGCCGCGACTACCTGCTCGAAGTCGGCTATGTGGGGAACCGCGCCCTACACGTAGCAGGAAGCCTTGAGTTTAATCAGGCCCTGCTGGCAAGTCCGTCGAATCCTATTAACGGGGTGACCACTAACTCTGCGATCAATGTCGAAGAGCGATTGCCTTTCGAGGGTGTAACTCCCGGATCACTCCTGTCGGAGACTAGGTTCAATTCCACTTACAACTCACTGCAAAGCAGTTTAGCCAAGCGGTTGAGCCACGGCCTCGAGTTTCTTGGAAGTTACACTTGGTCTCGTAACCTCGATCAGACCAGCGGCTCATCAGGAAGTCAGGACTACGAGCTTTGGTTGGTTACCAATGACCAGACAAACCCGCGGCACTCCTATGGAACAACAGATTTCGATCGCACCCAACGAGGTGTCCTGACCACGGTTTACAACGCGCCCCAAATGCGCAACCTGCCATCGTTGCTGCGTCACACTTTGGCTGAATGGCAAGTATCGGGGCTATTTGTCGCACAGAGCGGCACGCCAATCACCGTCCTCGACTATTCCGCGGGCGCGGTATACGGCAACTATCCATTTGAGAATCGCGCGCAATTGTCAGGATTGAATCCATCCACTCAGGGGTCCCTCTTCAAGCGCGAGCAAGGAAGTTACCTGAACGCTGCGGCATTTACTACTGCTCCCGAAGCGCCCTATGGAACCGGACCCAGCGACACTGACTTCGGTAATAGCGGCGTGGGCCTTGTGCGCGGTCCTGGTCAGCGCGATATCGACATGGCTTGTGAACGGAGTATTCCGATCTCCGACTCGCAGAGCATTCACATGCGAGTTGAGCTGTTTAACCTTGCCAATACCGCAAATTTCGCTAACCCGGGGTCAAACCCAAACTCAAATAACATAGTTGGCGCCCCGTCCTTTGGAATCATTACAACTACTTCTAACAACCCGCGCATTATCCAACTTGCGCTGAAATATCAATTCTGATGAAAACTAATTGCAAAGAAATAATCGTCGGTCCCGCAACAATCTCTAGGGACCAGTTTAGTTCCATTTTGACGATTGACGAGATAAGAACTGCCTGCAATCAATCAGAGCAGATTGTCTTGGGTGATCCCATGTCTGCGCGGATCGATCTTCCTTTCAAAGAGACATTCTATCCCCTTGGCTTCCCTCTTGCCATTGAGACAAACTCAGAAGAAATACTCATTGCCGCGTCCGAGAGTTGGCACGGGTTCATGAAGTTATTCGATACCCCTCCGTTTCGGCTGAGAGTCTGCGTCCAGGATGGAAGTTCGTCCGATTGCCCCCCGAGTCCGAGCATTCGGGTCCAACATCATATTGTGTCAAACCTCGCTGACAGCGAAAATTTTGGTGTCACCGACTGTGCGCAGGGCTTCTCTTCGATCTGGCTCACCAAGGCAGCGGTGGCTCACGAGGGCTACTGCCGATATTTCTTTCTGGAAGCCGCCGTCCTATGCATGATCTGCACCTCCTACACCACGCCCATTCATGCGGCCTGTGTTGATTTGGAGGGATGCGGCATTTTGTTATGCGGAGATTCGGGCGCAGGAAAATCAACTCTCTCGTATGCCTGCGCGCAGGCAGGGTGGACCTATATAACCGATGACGCGAGTTTCGTGATTAACAGTCGTAAGGATCGCCTCGTAGTTGGCAACAGCAACCAGGCCCGCTTTCGCCCGGCGGCGCAGCAGTTCTTTAAGGAGCTTTCAGGCAGACCTATCACCAAGCGCGGTGAAGTGGGCAAGCCTTCCATCGAATTAAAGACCGCGTCTCTGCGAAACATCTCCACTTCATATGTCGCGCGGGTCAATCACGTGGTGTTTTTGAACAGGCGCGATGTGAAGCGCCAGGAGTTAGCTCCTTTCCCTTCCGAGGTTGCTAGATACTTCATGCTACAGCGGCTCTTCGGCTTGCCGGACACGCTAAAGGTCCAGACCGCAATGATTGACCGGGTGCTCGGTTCCGGCGCACTCGAGCTTCGCTATTCCAGCCTGGATTGGGCAATCGAAAGACTCGGCCGGCTTGCCGTGGAGGGAGAGTAGTGCCTCTGCCCGCCAGTTTCGTTACGAAACCCCATCGCAGTCGTCGAGCGTGGCTGCAGGTCTTTGCCAATGCACTTTGGAGCAGCAAGCGATTCAGCACAGATTTCTGGGTTCTCTTTACAGCGGCGCTTCTATGGGACTTCGGTATAGGGCTCTACTTCTTTCTCTTCAATCTGTTTCTTGTTAATCTTCATTACAAAGAGAACATTGTCGGCCTGGTTACCGGTACACTTACATTGGGTAACCTTGCCGGGTCGATTCCGATGAGTATGTTAGCGAGGAGAATCGGCCTTAGTAACACTCTCGTATTCGGATTTGTCTCGGCCCCGCTTCTCTGTATCTTGAGGACTTTGGCTGCTTGGCTCCCCGCGCAAATCGGGTTGGCAATTCTTGCAGGCGCAGCACTCAGTTGTTGGCCGGTCTGCTTCTCGCCCACGCTTGTGCGACTCACAACTGAAGACAACCGAGTCTCCGGATTCAGCATCATCTTTGCAACGGGGATCGGGTCCGGATCACTTGCCGGACTGGTTGCAGGACACGTTCCAGGCATGATCAGGAGTGCAACAAGAGTCACTCACCTACTGGGCGATCTGCAACTTGTCTTGCTCTTCGCTTGCGTGGTAGCAATGTTGGGAATTGTGCCGTTGCGCATGCTCCACCTCGGCCCTACTCAAGATTCCGGAAAGCAGAGTCCTCAGATCTTTCACCCTTTTCTTTTTCGATTCTTGCCTCCGTTTGTACTTTGGAGCATGGTTACCGGATCGTTTGTTCCCTTCGCCGCCGTATATCTTCAACAACGCCTTCGACTGTCACTTGCAAATGTCGGCGGCGTTTTCTCTGCGTCGGAGTTCGCGCAGTTTGCCGCGATGCTGCTTGCACCTCTGCTGTTCCGACGACTCGGAACAGTTGCCGGCGTCATATCTACGCAGCTTGCTACTGGCGCCGCGCTACTGGTTGTCGGTCGAACGCACAGTATGCAAGGAGCGGTCACATCTTACCTCTGCTATATGAGTGTCCAGTACATGAGCGGACCTGGAATTTATAGCCTGCTTATGAATCGACTGCCAGACGAAGAGCGCGGCACGGCCTCAGCTGTGCAGAATATAGCCGGTTCACTCTCCAACGCTGCTGCCGCCATAATTACCGGGAACATGATCGTGAGGTACGGGTACTCAAGCGTCTTTACGGGAATTGCAGCAATAGCAGTTTTGGCAGCTTTGCTTTTTTTCTTCTTTCTTGGCCCGCGTATTCGCCAGCCTGCGGTGCTTATACAGGGAGCAGAGGCAGGATAGGAGCTTTCACGTTTTTCCTTTCGTGGGACTTGCACGAACATGCTCCTTGAGAAGAAGAATCTTGACAATAACGGTCGTTGTGAATGACGCCGGCGGTTAGTGAGAGAACAAACTATTAGGACATTTCTTTGAACTGGCTACGTTTTACAGTAATTAAGAACGCTTTGGCAAACATGGTCCGCGCCAGCGGCTCAGCAGTCGTTGCGCTCGCTCTGCCTCATTTTCTTACCCGTGCGCTAGATCATGATCGCTACGCTGCGTGGGCACTAATACTCAGCATTGCGGCCTGTGCCAACTATATTGACTTCGGCCTTCAAACCGCGGTTGCGCGTTATGTAACCCAGGCCATGGAACGACGCGACGATGCTTTGCGAGACAGTGTTATCAGCACGGCATTCGTGCTCCTCACCGGTGGAGCTTTTGTTTCATTGCTTGCAGTCGGTGCAGTTTTGGCGCTTATTCCGCAACTTTTTCGGCATGCCCCAGTTTTCCTTTTTGGAGAGTTGCGCGCCGCGACGGGTATCCTGGCTCTGAGTACTGCCCTTCAGCTTCCACTTTCCACTTTCACCGGCATTCTCACAGCTTTGTATCGCAATGAGCTCCCAGCGCTGGCCATTGGAGGATCGCGACTGGGCGGAGCGATTCTAGTCGTCGTCGCTTGTCAATACACCCACTCTTTGATCCTGTTGGCAATGGCGATAGGTATCTGCAACGTGGCCGGGGGCCTAACTCAATACATCCTCGCTCGAAGGTTAATACCATCGATGCGCATCTCGCTGAGCCGACTAACAAGACCCATAGCATTAGAACTGGCCAGATATTGCGGCACGCTCACCATCTGGTCTTTTTGCATGGGTTTGGTTAGCGGCCTGGATGTGATTATAGTCGGACATTACGACTTCGCCGCGGTTGGAGCGTACTCCGTCGCAGTTGTGCTGGTCGCCTTTTTCACCGGCGTTAACTACTCCGTTTCCGCTGCGTTGCTTGCACCCATTGCTGCGCTTCAAGAGCGGGGAGAATGGCCTCGGATCAGGAATCTGGTTGTTAACGTCACGCGAATAAGCAGCTTTTTTGATCTGGCGGTGACGTTGTTCGTCTTCTTGTACGGAGGCGCCCTTCTCAGGTTTTGGGTGGGGGACAATTACGCACTGCAGGCGCTGCCGATTTTGAAGATACTTGTCAGTGCGAACGCCATTCGATTGGTTGGAGCTCCCCTCTCCGCTGCGCTTGTGGCAACCAACCAGCAGCATCACGGGATCTCCGGGGCTCTTGCCGAGGGCATCAGCAATGTTGCACTTAGCATTGCCGGCGCGGTGGCCCTAGGCGCGATCGGCGTTGCCTGGGGCACAGTGGCCGGGGCTCTGATCAGCATCTCGTGGGTTTTTCTGTTGACGATAGGTTGGCTACAGGAACCAATCGTATCCCGATCGGAGTTATTGGTGGAGTGCTGTCTTCGGCCTATCTTATGTTTGCTGCCAATGATTGCGTTCGCGATCATATTCAACGACCTACATGCAACACTCTTACGTGCTGCCGCAATCGCGCTCGCGTTGTTTGCGACCGCGGCCATAACTTGGCGCTGGGGCGAGATGTGTCGGGGTCCAGCCGTTTGCGCAATCTGATTTCTATGCGGGAAATGATGTCATGCGGATATTCGCTAAGCCGGAGGTGATTTCGCTGTGACAATCGACGAAGCACCGGGTACTGGGATCGGCATGGAGCGTCTGCTCCGACGCGGATCGATCGCCATTGCGGTAGTCATGGGCTTCCGCACATTCCAGTTCTTTCCCGGCATGGTCTACGTACAGGAGGCGTGGTATGCCGCTTGCTTTCTTCTCGTCCTCTTTGTCTATTCATTTTGGAAGACGCGGATAGTGTTTCGCTTCACACAGCTCGAGTTATACATCTTGTTGTTGATGTCCGCAGACATATCTCTGGCTGGGCGGAGTGCGCAAGAGGTTTTCGGTCAGCCGCTCGCTTACGGTATTCTTTCCCAACGAGGGATAGTCCTGATTGCGGGATGGCTCATCCTGGCGACTATGTTGCATGCTGGAACGCTAAAGCATGATGACGTGGAATCCGTTTTACTTTATCTTGCCTGGGGCACGTTTGTTTTATATACATCAGCGCGTATCTTTCTTAATCCGACTGATTTCGTCGCTTATGGCGAAGGCCTGGTGACCCATCCCATGGCCGGTTATGAACCAAGTTTCAAGTTCCAACCCTATTTCCTTGTATTCGGAGTGTTCTATTACGCAGGTATCGGATTCCGAACTCAACGGACGCGCTACTATCTCGCGGCCGCGATTCTCTTTTTTGCGGCGCTCGGGGGTAGCGGCCGGGGACTCGCCGTCAGCGTGGGCGCGACACTCATAATCATTCTTTATCGGATGCGCGGTATTCGCAGGGGAACAATTGCCGCGCTAAAGTTCTCGTGTCTTGCCGCTGTTATTGGCGGTGCCATCTACGAATCTTTTCCTGAGACTGTTTCCGCTCGTATCGCAAAATTCTCTGACGCGTTCGTCGTAACGGTTGCAGGCCCGACGACCGGAGACCCCTCTGCGAACGCCCGCATTTTCGAGACCCTGGCCGCTCTTCCATATGTCCAGGCGCATCCGCTCTTGGGGAGCGGAGTTGTAAGTAATCAGTGGCAAGGGGGAAGCGAGATGGCTATAGGCGAGTACTTCTTTGCTTCCGACATTGGTATCTTTGGGATTGTTTTCTCCTACGGTATTCTTGGCCTTTTTCTGTTTGCATTTCAATATCGAATCGCGTGGCTTGCCGTCAAGAGACTCCCCGAATCCTATCAAAGTCCGTTCCTGGATGCCATCAAGGCTTTCCTCCTGTTCTCCGCCTTCTACTCGCTCGAGACCGGCATGTGCGTATGGGATGCCGGCGCTACGCTTTTTTTTGTCACGCTTTTGTACGACCTTGCGCCGTATGCGCGCACTCTGAATCCGGACGACAATCGGACACTGCAACAATGCGTAGCTCAAAGACTTGCGTTATCAGCGTGAACTATCGCGGAGCGACCGACACAGCTGCGTGTGTTAGGTCGCTCCGTGCGTCCACTGTTCCCGTCGAGATTGTGATCGTGGATACGACTCCAAACGACCCGGATCTGCAAGGTGCATTGAAGCGGGTCGGGGATGTGACATTGATTCGCGCGGACACAAATATCGGATTCGGACGCGCCTGCAATCTAGGGATTCAATGGGCGCTGACGCGCACTTCGTACGAGTTTCTTTTCTTCCTGAATAATGATGCGGTCGTCTTGCCCGACTCCATCCAGCAACTGGAAGATACGATGACGGCATGTTCTGACGTAGGCATCGCGTCGCCTCGAATCGCATTCCTCGATACTCCATCTACTTTGTGGTACGGAGGCGGAGAGATCGATTGGCGGCGTGCCAGCGCTTTTACCCCAGGATTTCGGCTCAATGCATGCTCTTCGCTCGCAATGACAGAGCGGGAGGTCACCTTCGCGAGCGGTTGTGCGCTCTTTGTGCGTCGCATCGCGGCAATAAGGCTTGGTGGTTTCGACCCGCGCTTCTTCCTTTATGAGGAAGACACTGAATTCTGTTTGAGGGCCAGAGCGGAGGGGGTCCGTATCCGATATGTACCGCGTTCTCTCGTCCTTCATCGAGTGCAAGGAAGCATTCGGAATGGCGCGAGTGATCCATCTGATTTCTGGTCTGTGGATAATGCTCATCTACCCTTCTACGCATTTCATGTAATGCGGAACAGAATGCTCAATGTGCACCTTCACGCCCGCCGATGGCATTGGATCACCGCCATGCTGTGCTTCCCCCTCATGTTGGTCCGGCGCTCCATTCCTTTTCTGATCGGTGGACGTATCGATGCAATTAAGGCCATGTTTTACGGAACACTTGATTCCTGGCGCGTGAGACGCCTGCCGGGTCTTGGTGCGTCGCGGGACAGTTGAATAGGAGACTCGATGGCGAGATATGAGGGCGCGGTGGACCTGAACACCGGCAATGGAAGAATACAGCAAGAAATCTCCGCAGCTATTATTGAGCCAGTGGGCGGGCACGGCGGCGCACATTACTATGATTTTGGCCTATGTCGTGGACTGTTAGCCGCTGGATGTAGAGTGAGCCTCTACACGTGCGACGAAACAGCGGATCCATCCATCTCCGGTCTTGATTTTCACTCTTCTTACCGGGGAGTCTACGGGAAGGTAAATCGTTGGCTGCGGGGGTTGCGGTTTGTGAGAGACACCATCGGATCCATCCGTAGTGCGGTCGCATCCGGCAAAGCGATCTGTCACTTCCATGTCTTCAATAACCTGACGACGGACTTATCAGTAATTGCGATTGCCAAAATATTTAGCATGAAAGTAATCTTGACCGTTCACGATGTCGATTCGCTTAAAGATACTAAGACAGCGCAATGGGGAACCGAAAAGTGGATCTATCAGCTTGCAGATCGAGTTATCGTTCACAGTGCGGTCTCAGCGCGAGAGTTGCGCCTCATCGGCCTTCATGAGAATAAGATCTCTGTAATTGCGCACGGTCACTACCTCGAAAGCATCCTCGAAATGCCCGCAACTTCGGATGCAAGGCGTGCACTAGAGATTGAGCCATCAGCCAAGGTAATTCTATTCTTCGGCCAGATCAAACACTCTAAAGGACTGGATATTCTGATCGAGTCATTGCCGCAGATTGCGCGAGAGATTCCAGAGGTGAGATTACTTATCGCTGGCCGTCCGTGGAAGACTGATTTCGCGTACTATGATGCTCTTATCGATCATCTGAACGTGAGGGCGTATTGCCGCCTACACATAGGCTTCATTCCCGATGAAGATGTGGCGCGTTTCTACGCTTCTGCAGACCTAGTGGTTCTGCCTTACCGACGCATCTATCAAAGCAGTGTTCTCCTGATGGCCATGACTTATGGCCGTCCAGCCGTCGTCTCCGATTTACCCGGCATGCGCGAGATTGTTACCGATGGAGCCACTGGATACATATTCGAGAGCGGATCGAAGGATGAACTGGCGAAAGTGTTGATTCGCGCGTTGCGCGACCAGGCCGGAAGACAGCAAGTCGCAACACGAGCTTTAGCCTATATTCGGCAAAAACATGAATGGAGCCAGATCGGCGCAGAGACCGTTGCTGTCTATCGAGAAGTACTCTCAAAGCAAAAGATTAAGTCTGCATAGAATGTACTTAGTAAGCCCATGGACGCAGTGAGGTCACTTTAACAAATAGAACCATCTGAGGACTCTTTCTATTCATCGTTCCTGCGAGACTCTTGCGACCGGAACAGCGACTTCGTATTGAGCTTTTCTGCGCTGTGTCGCGGCGACCGCACTGTGAACCTCTTCGAGGGCGGCAAGGTACGAGTTGGCTATCTGGCTCCACGTATACCGAGAGCGAATTATCTCCGCCGCTGACTTCTTACGGTGCCTTGCGTTTACGCGCGATTCATCGACCGCGTCCAGCATCGACGCTACATCCTGCCGTGTCGACCAGTAGAGCCCGCAATCGCCGAGCACCTCACGATTAAACGCATTATCGTGGGCAATGACAAGACTTGAACACGCCATGGCCTCCAGAAGCGAAGGGTTTGTTCCGCCGACGCTATGGCCGTGCAGATAGGCGCAGGCATAAGAGCGGAACGCGCGCAAAACAGCTTGATCGTAAATGGTCCCCAGAAAAAGAATTCGCTCGCTCTGATGGCGCAGAAGTGATTGCACATATGAATTATTGTTCCTGATATCACCTATAATCACAAGAAGTTTTCGTGATTTGGATTGTTTAAATCCCTCGACGATTTCAAGAATATGGTTTTCTGGCTCGAGACGGCAAACAACAAGGTAGTAAGTCCCCGCCTTGAGTTCCCACTTATCGAGTAACTCCCGATGTGGCTCGTGGGCCGGGATATCTGCGCCATAAGCAATCGTAGACAACTTCCTCAGTCCAGGATACCGCTCGCGCAAATACTTTGTAATCGAATCGGCGTCCGCGATGATTCTTGTCGCGAACAAGACACTCAAAGCTTCCGCAACCGCGAGGTATGCTCGCTGCGGCCATCTCCATTTGCGGCGCTTCCATTCCACTCCATCGGTGTTGATCCAGACCGTCGCGCCGTACAAGCGGGGAATCCAAGCCGCAAATCCCGCCCCCACGCCGAGCATATAGACCACATCAAATTCCCGGCGCGCCCTCCACAGGCACCGCACATCCCAAACTGTCTCGGAGAAACATCCGAGTCGAGGGGATTTTACATACCTCAGGGTCGCTCCTAGGTATGTATGGTCGGGCTTTCCGGAAGCGGTCGGGCAGAACACGGTAACGCTCACTCCGCGCTGTACAAGACAAGATGCGAGCTGCTCCGCGAATGTTTCGAATCCTCCATATCGAGCTGGAATGCCGCGAGTTCCTAAAATAGCCAAACTTACTTTCGCTCCCACGCCTCGCCCATCTGGGTCCGCTTGCATTAAGTCGGCCTGGCAACGGGCACTTAGTGTTGTAGCGACAACAGAAGCTTCACATGGACAGATTCCATGTACGTCGTCCCACGCTTCTTTATCGACCAAGTTTTCGGCTGCAAACCTATCCCAGCGCCTAAAAAGACTCTTGGCAATAAGATTCAGATCAGAGCGGAAGGTGGCCCGAGCCATGTATTCAGAGTCAAGGCGATGCTTTGCCGGAAGAGCCACGCCTTGATACCACGCGTCCAACTTGCGTTTTGATATCCGGTCAAGCACTATCTCTTCATCGGCGAAGGCGATAGTTGCGGCGCCTGTGATTCCAGGGCGGCAAGGAAGTACGGATATTCGGTGCTCGAGGATCTTCGGCCGCGGTCCAACCAGGCTCATGTCGCCCCTAAGAACATTCCACAACTGGGGAAGTTCGTCGAGTTTCCATCGTCGCAGTAGAGGACCTATCGATGTGAAGCGTTGATTGCTCTCTGTTGTAATGAGTTGATGCGCGATTTCTGCCGGATGGATCATTGTTCTAAACTTGATGATGGTAAAAGTCCGGCCGTAACGTCCCATCCGTTTTTGTAGGAAAAGGACCGGGCCGGAAGACGTGAGTCGTACAGCCAGAGCGATCATTAGACAGACTGGAATCAGCAGAGGGATGAGCGGAACGATGCAGGCACAGTCAAATAGTCGCTTTATTGGCGATCGCGACCAAGAACTCAATCGCTTTTCGCGCATTTTGAGCCGGGAGGAGATTGCGGTCGTCAGATTGCAATCCAACACCGGTGCTTCAATCCAATGCGCGACTTTGACATCGCGGCACTCGACCGATCGGTCTAAGGCGATGCCCTCAAGGGCTGAAGCGAGCCGCACATCGAGGTTCAAATTTAACCTCCAAAGATCAGCGAATTGTAGGTGCAATCGCGATTCCGCAATATTGAATCATTGCGGCGGCGTTCGTTCAGCACGAATCCTTGCTTAATGCATGCTCGAGCGCGGAGTTCGGCCATGGAGCGCATCAACCTCAGGCTGTCGCGAAAAAGCAATGTACCTAGGCCGTACCACAATCCCGGCCGAACAACTAACCCAACAGTACCAGAGATGATTTTGCAAAATGTCATAGTATTGTCAAACATTTGTTAGATCGTAGAAATGCCAAATCATATTCGCATATGATGAGTCTTGTCGCGGTGGAATTTAACTCTTAAGTCTCCATCTTCCGCGCGAACGGGTTATCTAAGTAGTCAAGCGACCTGGGTGCAATTCCAAAAAAGACCGTCAAGTCTTCTGCATTATGCAGTGTACTCAACGATCACAGGATGTTATAGCAGTTAGTACTATGTCCTGATCGGTTCACGTAACTCAATAGCAGCGCATGCGTGAAAAACGCCATTGTTCATAATTGGAAGGAACTAATGACTACCATGACTCCTCTTCGCGAACTGACTGAACCGGCCGGATCTCTGGCTAGGCCACAACCAGCGGGGTATGGTGCAAAGTCGGACGATGAGATTGCTCTGCTCGACATGCTTCTCGTAGTTACCGGACACAAGCGCATTATCTTGTTGATCACTGCGGGATTCGTCATCGTCGCAGTCTTGGTCTCGTTAATTCTCCCTAAGCACTATACGGCCACCGTGTTAGTACTTCCTCCACAACAAAATTCCGCTACAGCCGCTGCACTGGCTTCGCAACTTGGCTCCATGGGCGGCATAGCCATGTTGTCTGGAGGAAGCTTTGGCTTCAAGAGCCCCAATGAGATGTACGTTGCCATGCTCAAGAGTCACGCTGTTGAGAATGCGATGGTTCAACACTTCGGTCTTATGCAGGAATACCATAAGCGCTATGAATCCGATGCGCGCAAATCTTTTGAAAGACACACCGACGTGACCGGCAACGGAAAGGATAGCCTGATTCACATCTCCGTTTGGGATCACGATCCGCACCGTGCATCCGATCTCGCCAATGGTTATGTCGACCAGTTCCGGAGCCTATCTCAACATCTCGCCATCACAGAGGCCTCGCAGCGACGGCTCTTCTTTGAACAGGAACTCTTGCACGCCAAAGATAATCTGGCGAATGCCGAGGTGGCCCTGCAGCAGACCATGCAGACTTCTGGAGTAATTGAGTTGGGCGGCCAGACCCGCGCACTCATCCAGTCCGGCTCCGTACTTCGTGCACAGATCACAGCGAGAGAAGTGCAGATTCAAGGAATGGAAACGTATGCAACCGGTGAGAATGCTCAGTTGGTGCAGGCGCAACGTGAGTTGGAAAGCCTACGCGCGCAATTGAGTAAGCTGGGCGGATCTGCTGACAGTTCAGCGGGCGAGATGGTTGTTCCCAAAGGCAAGATTACTGAAGCCGGCCTCGACTATGTCCGCAAGCTGCGCGAGGTGAAGTATAACGAGGCGATCTTCGAGATTCTGTTGAAGCAGTTCGAATTGGCCAAGCTTGATGAAGCAAAGCAAGGCGCGATCATTCAGGTGGTCGATCCCGCCTTTCCACCCGATAAGCGGTCGTTTCCCAAGCGTATTCTTATCGCTCTTCTGGCTGCTGGGTCGGGATTATTCGTAGGAGTTTTTTCCGCGTTCGTGATCTCTGGTCTTGAGCGCGTTCCGAGAGATTCTGAGACCGCTCGCAAGCTTGATCTTCTCCGTGACTCCGTGTCGTTTAAACGTTAAAGAGACCCTTTCATACCCGGATGGCGGTGGTCTATCTGGTAGTTAGTTCAATCGCAATCTGCGGTGGCGAAAGCAGCGTATTGTGAATCAGGCAGTGGTGCACAGATCGCATCAGAGCCTCCGTCTGCTCTTCCGTAAGCGAAATCGGAGACACAACCTGAATCCTGAAATTGCCCAGCCGGGCAGGCTGCATCAGCTTCTCAGCGGTCACGGTAACTTCCACCCCGCTCTGTGCCAGATTGCGAGTTTTCAGGTATTGCACAGCGTAGAAGGCTGCGCATGAACCCAAAGACGCGAGCAGAAACTCCGGCGGCGTCATGCCGGTGTCTTCTCCGCCGTTGTCAGACGGTTGATCGCACACGATCAAATGCGATCGTGCCTGTATGCTGAATCTCACTTGATCTAGATGCGTAACCTTCACTTCCATTGTTTTCATTCCTCCCTGATTAGACGAAAAATGCACCGGTGTCCGTCCGCAAGTCTTGCTTGGTAAGCATAGCGCGCATTCGCGCCGCTCGTTTAGTTATCATCTTGTAAAAACGGGATCTCGATTGAAATCGCCCAGTCGCCCCGCCAACGCCGCGTTCCGATAAACTGCGAATGGGGCTCAAAATTGAGTAGTACGGATCCAGCCGAGACCATCGAAGCGAGCGCGGCTATCGCCGACCCTGAGTCGCGCCCGGCCGCCGGAGTCTCTCACGCATGGCGCGCACTGCGCCATCGCAATTTCAGGTTGTTTTTTGGCGGCCAGACCATCTCCCTCATCGGCACGTGGATGACCCGCGTAGCCACCGGATGGCTCGTCTACCGCCTCACCGGTTCGGCCCTCTTGCTTGGCACGGTTAGTTTTGCGGGGCAGATCCCTACCTTTCTTGTGGCGCCCTTCGCCGGCGTCTGGGTAGACCGGCTCGATCAGCGCCAGGTCCTGGTTTGGACACAGACTTTATCCATGGTGCAGTCGCTGACGCTGGCCGCTCTTACACTTTCCGGCCATATCACCATCCCCAGGCTTCTCGCGCTCAGCGTCATGCAGGGTGTCGTCAATGCTTTTGACATGCCCGGACGACAGTCCTTCATGGTCAAAATGGTGGATGATAAGCGCGACCTGCAAAACGCCATCGCCATCAACTCGTCCATGGTAAATTTGGCTCGCCTGATCGGTCCCTCGCTGGCCGGAATGTTGATCGCGGTATCCAGCGAAGGCTGGTGCTTTCTCATTGACGGCATCAGCTACATCGCCGTCATCGTTTCCCTGTTGGCCATGCGCCTGCACGATCCAGTGGTCAAGCGCGCCGCCGAGTCGACCTTCTCCGATTTGAAGGCCGGATGGACCTACGTCTCCAACTTCCTGCCAATTCGAACGATCCTATTGCTCTTTGCGGTGGTCAGCCTGATGGGCATGCCTTTCGTCGTGCTCATGCCCATCTTTGCCAAAGATGTCCTGCGCGGCGGCCCGCATACCCTCGGATTCTTGATGGGCTCTATGGGATTGGGCGCGCTGCTCTCGGCGCTCTCTTTAGCGGCCCGCCGCAACGTCCGCGGGTTGGTGCGGATGATCCCCATCGCCGCAGCCGTTTTTGGATTGGGGCTGATCGGTGTCGGGCTCTCTCGCGTCTTCTGGCTCTCGATGATCACGGTGTTCATTGCCGGCATGGGCATGATGCAGGGCATGGCCGCCAGCAACACCGTCATCCAGACGATCGTCACCGACGACAAGCGCGGCCGCGTGATGAGTTACTATACGATGGCCTTCATGGGTATGGCCCCGTTTGGCAGCCTGTTGGCCGGGACGATGGCGCACAAGGTCGGCGCGCCCTGGACGGTGATTCTGAACGGCGCTGTGGTTGTATTGGGCGCAGCATGGTTTTCAACGCGGTTGCCTGCATTGCGCCGTCAGATCCGGCCCATCTATCAAGAGATGGGCATCATTCCGTCCCAGGAGGGCATCCAGCAATGAGCGACGAAAGGCCCAAGCTTGAGCTTGACCCGCGCCACACAGCCATCGTAGTGATTGATCTGCAAAAGGGTATTGCGCTGATGCCCGGCGGCGCACCGTACTCCAAGCCCATTGTCATCGCCAACTGTGTGCGCCTGCTCTCCGCAGCTCGCGCAACCGGAGCGCAGCCCGTCCTCGTCCATGTGGGAGGCTCCCCCGATGGCACCGACCGCCTGCATACACCAACCGACCAGCCGATGCGCTCACCCGG
>CAYTJN010000021.1:0-33458 GCA_964438125.1 uncultured Occallatibacter sp. | reverse complement strand
TGCGCTAACGCACCGCATTCAGATTCAGCCGCAACAGCTTGGCGGGGTCGAGATAAGCGTCTTGCCAGCGGACGGCCCAATGCAGGTGAGGGCCAGTGACGCGGCCAGTTGCGCCGCTTAGGCCAATGCGATCGCCCGAGGCGACATGCTGCCCCTCTTTTACGTCGATCCGGCTCAAGTGCATCGAAAGTGTGAACAACCCAAGCCCGTGGTCGATAACCACGCAGTTGCCCTCGTAGTAGAGCGGACGGGCCAGCACAACCACACCGCTATTTCCGGCATGAACCGGCGTACCAGTCCTTGCGCGAAAATCCATCCCTCTGTGGATGCTGGCCAGCTTGCCGTTAAATGTGCGCCGCATGCCAAAGCTTGAGGTCGGTGGTGCGGTTACTGGGGCATGAAAACTCGACGCCCACAAAGGCTCAGGCGCACTCGAGGCAAAGACCTTTGCTTTGAGCTGCTGATCGGCATCGATTTGCTTCAGCGCTTCGGGATCGGGCTCGACGAACTTAGGCTCGACGGATAGCGAACCAGTACGATAGTGCGCGGGCTCAATCTCAACCGTGCGGCTCAGATCGCGCAGGCCAGTAAGGGCAAGACCGGCAGAGATCGTCAACGTCGACGGCCCGGCTGGTGCTTCGACATCGACACCGGCCAGCGCAAACCATGTCCGACCATCGCGTCCGCGAAAGAATTCCAACTTGCGCCCCAGCCATTCGCCGTCTATGCCTGTCGCACCGGTTAGCTGAACTCGAATCAACTCTGGGGAACCGGCCACGACCGCGGCTGGCGTGAGCGTCACGTTGGCAGTCTGCGCAGGAGCTGGAAGGCCGGTCACTGCAACTAAGCAAAGGAGGAGAATGGTAGGCGGAACAGCACGCTGAGCCACAGAAAGTTGCATTCTCGATAGAATAGACGAGGCGCCCAACCCCCTATCGGCAAAAAAGTTTAAAACCTGCGCCTTACGCAATCGTCAAATAGACCTATGGCTTCCCGCTTTCCTTTCCCAATTCGTAACGCGGGCCTGGTTCTGGCCGGGGCCCTTGCATCCGGCGCATGGGGTGCCGGCGTTTTGTGCCAGTCACCTGAGAATTCTGCCGCGGCTGGCTCGTCGACTCAGAGCCAACCCGTGCTCGTGGAGCTTTTCACGTCGGAGGGCTGCTCCGACTGCCCTCCAGCTGACGCGCTGCTGGAACTGATCGATGCTAAGCAGTTTGTTCCTGGCGCGAGGGTGATTGTGCTGAGTGAGCACGTCACTTATTGGGATCGACTCGGCTGGCGCGACCCCTTCTCGCTCGACGCCGTGACCGAACGGCAACAGCGATACGAGGAGCACTTCAAGCTCGACTCGAGCTATACGCCACAGATGGTCGTGGATGGCGCCGCGCAGTTCGTCGGCAGCGATCGGAGCAAACTCAGCGAGGCGGTGGCTCGTGCAGCCACAATACCGAAACGTCAACTCACCATCGCAGATGCGCGCCTGACCGATGGTGCAGCCTCCTTCTCCGTGCATGGCGATGACAGCCCAGGAGCAACCCTGATCGCCGTACTTGCGCAAAACGCCACCCGGTCCGTTGTGGCGCGCGGAGAGAATGCCGGCAAGACGCTGCACCATGTAGCCGTTGTTCGCGCGATCAAAGAGTTCGGCTCGAAGTCGACCGATGGAAGACCGCTTCGCCTCGCCGGCGTGCCTTCCTCTGGTGCTGACAAAGCGGCTGGACCGCTTAGATTGGTCGTTTTTCTCGCCGACCGCAAGACCGGCCGGGTGGTAGGCGTCGCGGAGCAAACCTTGAGCGAATGAGTGCTCACGCTTAACGGCCTAGCGTCGATGCGCGGCCTGCCATTTGGCTGCGCGGTCCTGAACCTCTTCTAACTCATCGGTCGTGATGTGCGTACCGATCGCCTGCCTGTTCGCTGCGTACTGTTCCTGCTTTGGGCCTTTGACCGACGCTGCAAGATCGAGCCAGAAATAGGCCTCCACATCGCTCTTCGGAACGCCTTGGCCCAGCGAGTAGAGCAGACCAAGCGTGGCCTGGGCGGTCACGTCCCCCTGTTCGGCGGCTTTGCGATACCAGGCTGCGGCCGACGCCATATCGCGAGAGAACCCTTTGCCGCCGTCCCGATAAAGCGCAGCCAGATGCATCTCGCCAGCTATGACACCCTTGTCGGCGGCTCGTTCGTACCATTCCGCTGCTTGCTTCAGGTCCTGTGCCACACCTTTGCCGGCTGCATAACTCTCACCGACCAGCACCTGCGCGACCGGATCGCCGTCCTTTGCCTTAGCCAGCAAAGCTGGGTCAGTCATCGCTGTCTGCGCAGAGGCGGAAAGCAATCCCATAGCAGATGCTATCGCCAGAACGAATTGTGTCCAGTATCTTCTCATAGGTTCAGCGTCGATTATTGAAAACGATAACAGGTTTCAGTTAATTGAGTTGTGTTTGAGCCTGTCTGGGATTAAGGCGGAGATCAGTCAAGAATTCAACGTCATCTCATGCTGCAGATTGGATTCGCCGGCTGGATGGCCGGATGGAATAAGGCCGAAATCGGGGCGATTTTGGCTGCCACTGAAACGCCCTGCCGCCCTTTTGAAAAAGGGCGGCAGGTTGGAGATCGATCTGGGAAATACTGCTTGCTCCAGACTTATCTTCACCCTTCGACGAGTCTCTCCCCTAATCAATTTTGACTACAATTGAAAGATTCTCGAGGCCTGTTCTTGAATCGGGAAGGTGCTTTGTTCGGGGAAAAGGCGCTAGAATTTCACTATGACTGACCGTATGTCTTTGACTCTTGCCGAAGCCGACCCTATCGTGTCCGATGCCCTTAACCGGGAAACCCTCCGTCAGCATGAGGGGCTGGAGCTGATCGCCAGCGAAAACTTTGTCTCCGAAGCGGTGCTCGAGGCGGCTGGTTCGATCTTCACCAACAAGTACGCCGAAGGCTACCCTGGACGGCGTTATTATGGCGGCTGCGAGTACGCCGATGTGGTGGAGAACCTGGCGCGCGACCGGGCCAAGCAGATATTCGGCGCCGAATTCGCCAACGTGCAGCCACATTCTGGTTCGCAGGCCAATGCCTCGGCCTACGGGGCTGTCTTGAAGGCCGGCGACACGATCCTGGGTCTCGACCTGTCCCACGGCGGCCATCTGACCCATGGGCACAAGCTCAGCTTCAGCGGCAAGCTTTACCACACGACTTTCTATGGCGTGCGGAAGGACAACGAGCTGATCGACTATGACCAGATGGAAGAGGTTGCCGAGCGTGAGAAACCGAAGGTCATCATTGGCGGCGGCAGCGCCTATCCGCGCCTATGGGATTTCGAGCGGATGCGCTCAATTGCCGACAAAGTTGGAGCTACATATATTTTTGACATGGCGCACATCGCCGGCTTGGTGGCGGGCGGCGTGCACCCTTCGCCGGTGCCCCACGCCCACATCACCACTACGACCACACACAAAACGCTCCGTGGGCCGCGCTCGGGACTGATTGTCTGCGGCAAGGACTATGTGGTTGGCCCCAAGCCGGAACAGACGATCGGCAAAGAGATCGACAGGGCAGTCTTCCCTGGCCAGCAAGGTGGTCCATTGATGCACATCGTGGCCGCAAAGGCTGTGGCATTGGGTGAGGCATTGCGGCCCGAGTTCAAGGCTTACGCCGCGCAAATTGTGGCCAACGCCAAAGTGCTGGCCGAAGCGCTCAAGGAGGCCGGATACCGCATCGTCTCCGGCGGCACTGATAACCATCTCATGTTGGTGGATGTCTTCCAGAAAGGCATCCTCGGCTCGGAGGCCGAACTGGCCCTGGGCAAGGCCGGAATTACTGTCAACAAGAACACGATTCCTTATGACGTCAATCCGCCGCTCAAGGCTTCGGGCATTCGCATCGGAACGCCCGCGATGACCACGCGTGGGATGAAGGAGTTGGAGATGCGGCAGATCGCCGCATGGATCGCCAAGGCGCTCGATCAGCGCAATGATGACACGGCCTTGGAGCGGATTCGCCGTGAGGTGGCTGAGTTGGCCAATCAATTTCCGCTTTATGCGTGGCGGCGTCCATCTCAGCACTGATCGCATGAACCTTACCGGAGCCTCATTCTTCGCAATATTTTGGGGAAGGGTGGGGTACTTCGATTTTCATCAAGACGCAACTTGCCTCCCGGTACCGGGTTGTATCTGATGTAGTTGGGGTGACTGCTCAAGCAGCATAGAGGGCTGCATTCCTCGGCGGCCACCCGGAGGAGACGATGAAGACGATTCAATTTACATTGGCCGCACTGTTGGTGCTTTCAGTTCCAGCGTTTGCGCAGCACGAAAGAGGCGGAGAGCATCCTGCAATTCCGTCTCATGGACCCACGGCGCATCAGGGCGCGCCTCATGCGGTAGAGCCCAACCGCAATTTCAGCGACAAAGAAGGCCATCCCAACGCTCCGCACGTCGATAAGGGCAAGAACTGGGTTGGTCACGACACTGGCCGCGACGACGCCAGGTATCATCTCGACCATCCTTTTGAACACGGCCGGTTCACCGGCGGCTTTGGTCCACACCACGTCTGGCGTCTTGGCGGGGGCGGTCCTGATCGCTTCTGGTTCAATGGTTGGTACTGGCACGTTTCGCCCGTCGACATTGGCTTTTGTGACGGCTGGCTATGGGACACCGACCAGATCGTAATCTACGATGATCCAGATCACGAAGGCTGGTACTTAGCCTACAATGTGCGGCTCGGCACCTATGTGCATGTGGAGTATCTGGGATAACAGGCATTGCCGTAGAGCACGGTTCATCAACGTAAGGGGATAGGCCGCAATGCCTGTCCCCTTTTGTATGCCTGCAGGCAGTCAAACGCAGTGCAATCGGAATGAATGCATTTTGCATATAATTACTCGCATCGTGCTAACCTGAATTTGTCTCGCCTGTTTCCAGCGCATCGCATCGACCGATTTCAGCAGCCCTTTCGCGAACATTAGAACCTTAATAGGCACCTTCCGCACAACGCCATGGGGTTCCGCTTTACTTTCCGCGCGGGGTACCCCCACCCCCCCTATTTCCTGTGAAACTGTGGAACTGTGATGGAATTTGCCCTCATTCATGCGATTGACCTGCGATCAAACGTTGTAGAGGATTTTGTACCGAATGAGGCGTTAGAATAAGTCGTCCGTTCGGGGAAATTGCCCGCCGCGTTGAAAGACGGACATATTACCGATCTTGTCTGCCGAGGTTGCGAAATGAAGCGCCTGTCTGCTCGTCTGTTTGCCTTGCTCGTTACTTACATCGGTATCCTGGTTGTAGTGAATGCAGCGCCCGCGTCCTCGCCAATCGTTCTGACCGGTGCCGACCGGCGGCCTGCGATTCCGCTGGATGGCGAATGGGCTTCAATTGTCGATCCATACTTCTCCGGCTTATACAGTTTTCATCACGAAGAGAAGAAGGACGGCTGGTTCATGAACCGCAAGGCGCAACCCGGCGACCCGTTTGTAACTGAGTACGACTTTTCCAAGGCGCCGAAATTGAAGGTGCCCGCCGATTGGAATACGCAACGCGAGTCGCTCTTCTTTTATGAAGGTCCGGTCTGGTATGAGCGTGACTTCACTTACCAGCCAAAAGAGCGTACGCGGGTCTTCCTGCATATCGGTGCTGCTAATTATCGTTCTTTCTTCTGGGTCAACGGGCAGAAGGTCTGCGAACACGAGGGTGGATACACCAGCTTTAACTGCGAGGTGACGGACGCGATTCATGCGGGCGCTAACTTTGTGGTGGCCGCGGTGGACAATACACGCCACGAAGACGGCGTTCCGACGCTCGAAACCGATTGGTGGAATTACGGAGGACTCACACGGTCTGTTTCGCTGATTGAGGTGCCAGAGGCTTTCATTGATCAGTACGACATCCATTTGTCCAAAGCCCCGCAAACTGGTGTCGGTGCAACTCATCTCGAACACATCGAGGGTTGGATCCGTGTTGAAGGAGGCAAAGCCGGCGATAACGTGAAGGTCAATCTACCTGAGCTCAGCGCCACAAGCTCAAGCGTTCTGAACGCCGACGGACGAGCGAAGATCCTTCTGGTCGCGCCGAAGCTCGAACGCTGGTCACCGGAGAGGCCGAAGCTTTATGAGGTGGAAATCAGCACTGCGGCCGACTCGGTCACGGATCAGATCGGCTTTCGCACCATCGAGACACGTGGCACGCAGATCCTTCTCAATGGAGAACCGATTTTTTTGCGCGGGATTTCCATTCACGCTGAAGCGCCCTTTCGCACGGGACGAGCAAACACAGACAAAGATGCGGAGACGCTTTTGGGCTGGGCCAAGGAGATGGGCTGCAATTATGTGAGGCTTGCGCACTATCCACACGATGAGTCGATGTTGCGCGCCGCTGACCGAATGGGCCTGCTCGTGTGGTCAGAGAACCCCGTTTATTGGGCATTACAGTTTGACAATCCCAAGGTGTTGGCCAAGGCCGAGCAGCAGTTGGACGAAGAGATCGGAACCTCGCGCAATCACGCCGCGATCATCTTGTGGTCGATGGCCAACGAGACACCGTCGACCCAAGCGCGAACCAAGTTTATAGAAACGCTGGCCAGCCGCACGCGTGCGCTCGACCCGACCCGGCTCATTACCGCAGCTCTGCTGGTCCGCACGGAAGGACAGACAAAGATTGTGGATGATGCGCTGGGCAACGCTCTCGATGTGATCGGGATCAACGAATACATCGGCTGGTACGAAGGCAAGCCCGAGACAGCCGACGCAACACAATGGCGCATCGACTACGACAAGCCTTTGATCGTGAGTGAATTTGGCGGCGATGCCAAGGCTGGGCTGCATGGCGGCGATGGGGAGCGTTGGACCGAAGAATACCAGGCCAATATCTATCGCCATCAGCTCAGAATGCTCAACCGGATTCCGCAACTCAGAGGCATGAGCCCGTGGATTCTGATGGATTTCAGATCGCCGAACCGGCCTCTGGTGGGGATTCAAGATGAGTTCAATCGGAAGGGATTGATTTCGGATCAAGGTCAGAAGAAACAAGCGTTTTTCATTTTGCAGAAGGCCTATGAAGAGAAGACCGTAGGAAAACCGGAATGAAAGTCGAGACCATTGGCGTGTCGCGGGACGAGCCATTGTTTCAAGAGGCGGGGAGAGTGAGTTATCCTTGACTTATGACTAATGAATCCATTATTGCCCTCATCGATGCTGAAATCGCAAAGCTGACCCAGGTCCGCGCTTTGTTAGCCACGACCGGTAGAGTCGCCACCAAGGTGACGGATCACATGGCCAGAAAGGCCACCCACGCTGCTCCCGCCAATAAGGCGAAGAAGCGCCGCGCATTGAGCCCCGAAGCGCGCAAGCGGATTGCCGACGCGCAGCGCAAGCGCTGGGCCGCACAAAAGGCCAAGAAATAAGCGCAGCCAGAGGCGGCCTACTTCTCGGGCACTCGCCCGGGCAATCAACTGTTCCAGCTAAAGCCCCGCGATCACCAGCATGCGCGGCTCTGTCATCTCTTCGATGGCCGCATGAATGCCTTCGCGGCCCAGGCCCGAGTCTTTGACGCCGCCGAATGGCATGGGGTCGAGGCGCCAACTAGGCGTGTCTCCCACAATCAAAGCGCCCACTTCAAGTTCGCGATAAGCAGTCAGGATCAGGCCGGCATCGCGCGTGAGCAAGCCGGCTTGTAGTCCGTACTTCGAGTGGTTGACGTCCGCCAGCGCCTGCTCATAGTCGTCGTAAGGTTCGATCGCCACGACCGGACCGAAGACCTCTTCGTCGCGAACCTTCATGCCCGGTTTGGTCCCGGTGAGAATCGTCGGAGCTATCATGGAGCCGTTGCGCTGCCCGCCAGTTACCAGCTTGGCTCCGCCCTCGACAGCCTCCTTGATCCAGGCTTCAATGCGCTCGGCGTCGGCCAGCCGGATGAGTGGGCCTAACTCGGTAGCTTCCAAGGCCGGGTCTCCTGATACCAACTTACCGGTCGCTTCCACCACCTTCCACAAAAAGGTCTGATAGACTTTGCGATCGACAAAGACTCGCTGCACGCTCACGCAGGATTGTCCCGCGTAACCGAAGGCCGCATGGGCTGTGCGAACGGCCGCATCGTCGAGGTCCGGCCAGTCGCCGTGGACGATGAGAGCGGCATTGCCGCCCAGTTCCAGGAGTACGCGCTTGCGCCCAGAGTGAACCTTCAGTTCCCAGCCAACCTTGGCAGAACCGGTAAAGCTGACCAGCTTGATGCGGTCTTCTTTTTCGGCCAGCCATGCGGTGTCTGCGTTGCTCAGCGTCAGCACGGCCAGCGCTTCCTCGGGCCAGCCGGCCTTGAGAATCACCTCGCCCAGCGCGAGCGCGGTAAATGGAGTCTCCGGTGCGGGCTTTAGAATCACCGGGCAGCCAGCGGCGAGTGCGGGAGCCACCTTGTGCGCCACAAGATTCAGCGGAAAATTGCAGGGCGTGATGGCCAGTACCGGACCCATCGCGAAGCGCTGCACAAGGCCCCAGCGTCCTTCGTTACCCTCCGCCAGATCAAGCGGAATGCTGTCGCCGCCCAACCGCACCGTCTCTTCGGCAGCGGTCTTGAAAGTGAGCACGGCGCGATCCACCTCAGTTCGCGCCATGCGAATTGGCTTTCCCGCTTCCGCAACGATCAACTGCGCAAATCGCTCCTTTTGCTCGATGAGCGCGGAAGCGACGTCCTCCAGAATCTCGCGCCGCTTCCATCGCGGCAGGGCGCGGGTGCGTCGCAAAGCTGCCACGGCATGGTTCACGGCCTGGCGCGCATCGGCGCGTGTAGCCACGGTGACACGGCCGACCAGCCCTTTGTCCCAGGGCGAGTGCACCTCCAGCGCTTCCCCCTCGATCCACTCTTTGCCGCAAAGCAGAAATCCAGTCTGTGTTCCCGGCCGCATCTTCATAGTCTCGGAGCTCCCGTTGGTCTCTGCCTTGGATTCTACAAGGGCGGCAGCCGCAAGGGTCAACGCTTTAATAGGGCAGGGGGCGGCCTTCGCAACAAAGTCCCGGAGCGGTACACTGTTCTCCTATGATTCATAATGGCCGAAGCCGCAAACTTCCCTTCGACCCCGAAGAAGCGTTAGCGCATCTGCGTGCTGCCGACGCCAAGCTGGGCACGCTGATCGACCGCGCCGGCCCATTCACGCTCAAGCTCGATCCACTTCCCTCGCCCTTTGAGTCGCTGTTGGAGTCGATTCTGTATCAACAGTTGCATGGCAAGGCGGCGGCCGCCATTCACCGCCGCTTGCGTGAATACTTTGGTGGTGATCCGGCACCGCAACTCCTGCTCGATACGCCAGACGATCCATTGCGCGCGGCCGGAGTCTCCGGGAACAAGATCAAGGCCCTGCGCGACCTGGCTGCACGCACGCTGGATGGAACCGTGCCAACTCATGCGACGATCAAGAAATTATCTGACGCAGAGATTGTCGAGCGGCTAACAGAGGTTCGTGGAATCGGCCCATGGACGGTGGAGATGCTGCTGATTTTTCGTCTCGGGCGGCCTGACGTGATGCCGGCGACCGACTACGGAGTGCGCAAGGGCTTCGCGCTCACCTTCCAGCGGCTGCCCAAAACCCGTCCCCTGGCCGCCGAGGATCTGCCCAAGCCAGAGGTCGTGTTCAAAAGGGGAAAACGATGGGCGCCGTTCCGCTCCGTGGCGAGTTGGTATCTGTGGCGCGCTTGCGATCTGGTCCGGAACACAGCGCCGACCGGGCGGTCCAGCCTACAATAATCAAGCACAACCAGTTCACGCCAGGCGACGGGGAACCTTCATGCCCGCAAGTAAACACTTTATTTGCATTCACGGTCATTTTTACCAGCCGCCACGCGAAAATCCATGGCTGGAGACAGTCGAGATTCAGGACTCGGCCGCGCCCTATCACGACTGGAATGAGCGCGTTTGCGCCGAGTGCTACGCGCCGAACGGCGCGGCACGCATTCTGAACAGCAAGAACCGAATCATGCGCATCGTGAATAACTACGCGCGCATCAGCTTCAATTTTGGCCCTACGCTGCTCAGTTGGCTAGTGGAGAACGCGCCCCGCACCTACCGTATGATACTGGACGGGGAGCGGCGCAGCCGGAAGACCTTTCGAGGCCATAGCTCCGCGATGGCGCAGGTTTATAACCACGTCATCATGCCGCTCGCCAGCACCCGTGACCGCATCACGCAGATCCGCTGGGGTATCGCCGACTATCAGCGCCACTATGGCTCCGCGCCCGAGGGTATGTGGTTGGCGGAGACGGCGGCCGACAGCGAATCGCTGGAGTTAATGGCCCAGCACGGCATCAAGTTCACAGTGCTTGCACCGCACCAGTGTAAACGCATTCGTCCGCTGAGAGGCGGTACAAACTGGGTCGACACACCCAGCGCGAGCGTGGACATTACCCATCCGTATCTGGTGCGTTTCGACTCAGGACTTTCGATTGCTGTCTTTTTCTATGATGGCCCGACCTCGCGGGCGATTGCATTCGAGGGACTACTCAATTCCGGAGAGAGCCTTGCTGCGCGGCTCAAGGCAGGATTCAAAGATAACGCGGAGCCGCAACTGGTTCATGTGGCAACCGATGGCGAATCCTACGGCCACCATCACAAGTACGGCGAAATGGCGCTAGCCTATGCGCTGCGCATGCTTGAAAGCGACAAGAACGTCAACCTGATCAATTACGGAAGCTTTCTTGAGCAGTTTCCTCCCGAATACGAGGCCCAGATTGTCGAAAACACTTCATGGAGTTGCGTTCATGGCGTCGAGCGCTGGCGCTCCAACTGCGGCTGCAACTCCGGTCATGGGGGCTGGAGCCAGGCCTGGCGCGCGCCGCTTCGCAAGGCCCTGGACGGGCTTCGCGACGGACTCGTTCCGTTGACCGAACAGGAGGGTGCCAAGCTCTTCAAAGATGTCTGGGCGGCACGCGACGGATATATCGATGCCATGCTTGACCGGAGTCCGCAAATGCTGGAGCAGTTCTTTCGCCAGCACCAGCTTCATGTGCTCACCGTGCCGGAGCGCGTGCGCGCATTGGAATTGATGGAGATGCAGCGCCATGCCCAGCTCATGTACACAAGCTGCGGTTGGTTCTTCGACGATATTTCAGGCATCGAGACGGTACAGGTGATCGCCTACGCCGCACGGGTGTTGCAACTGGCCCGAGAGGTTTCGATCGAACTGGCGGCGCCGCTTGAGCCGGCGTTTCTGGCTCGTATGGCCGAGGCTCGCTCCAACGTGGCAAAGGCCGGCGATGGAGCGCAAATCTACATCGAGCAGGTTAGCACCAAGCAACTAGGATTGGAGCAGGTCGCGGCACATTATGCCATCAGCTCTATCTTCTCTTCCTTTGCCGAGGAGACCGACCTCTTCAGCTTCCGCGTGTGGCGCAACTCCTACGACGTCTATACCTCTGGCCGGGGACGGCTCGCCTTAGGAAGGGTCAAGATTGTTGGCGCCATTACGGGAAAACAGCGCAGCTTCTCATTTGCGGTACTGCATTTTGGCGACCAGAACATTACCGCCGCTGTGAAGCCTTACGAATCGGAGGATGCGCAAGCCTTTGAGGCCTTCGCTGCTCAAGCCGCCGTTACCGTGCAGCGTGCGGATTTTCCCGAGACGATTCGCCTGCTCGACCGTTACTACGGACACATGGACTACTCGCTTACTTCACTCTTCGGCGATGAGCAACGGCGCATTGTGCAACTCATTCTCACTTCTACGCTCTCCGACATCGAGAATTCACTCATCTCGATCTATCAAGACCATGCCAGCCTGCTGCACTTTCTGTCGCAAGCCGGACTGCCGAAGCCGCCTGCACTTACACTGGCCGCTGCTTTTGCCATCAATGCGGGGCTGCGCCGCGCGCTCGAGAGCGATCCCATCGACCACCCTCAACTGCGTTCCTACCTCTCGCTGGCCAAAGCCGATCAGGTGACGCTCGAGACGGCCATGCTATCTTACATCGCCGACCTGCGCATGAAGCGCGCCATGATCGACCTGCAAATGTCTTCCGGTTCGCTGGAGATGCTGGACCGGGCGCTCGGGCTAGCTCGCTCGCTGACAGAGTTGCCCTTCGAATTGAATTTGTGGCAGGCGCAGAACATCTGGTATGAGATCCTGCGTACCACGAGTTATGCCCTCACTGCGCTGGCCGTAGACGACCGCTCTCGTTGGGACAAGACGTTCGGCCAGTTGGGAACGTGCCTCTCGATCGACTGCGTTGCCATCGGTGCACAGGATCCGGGGGCCCTGACCACGGGCGATTAGTTATAGTTAGAGCGGTTCTAGGGGTTATGCCAGCCGCCGTGAGCAGCGATGATCGCATCGGCCCCTTTCGGACCCCACGTGTGCCGCTTGTAAGGGCGAACCCGGTGATGGCTTTTGAGGACCGGATCGACTGCCGCCCAAGCAGCTTCTACAGCGTCTTCCCGGGTAAAGAGCGCGCCATTGCCGGCCATGGCCTCGCTCAAAAGCCTTTCATAAGGCGTTTCGTCGCCTGGCAACTCTTCTGACAAAAAAAGCTCTCGCTGTTCTCCAACGAAGTCCTTTCCTGGAAGCTTGACGCGCGCCGCGAGTGCAAGGGCTGAGTTAGGCGAGAGGCGGAAACGAACGTAATTCGAGGGGCCGGTCACCGATTCCGCGTCAGCGAATAGCCGCTGCGGAGGCGGTCTTAGCTCGACCAGAATCTCGGTTGCTGTGTCCGGCAGGAATTTGCCTGAGCGCAGATACCACGGCACTCCGTCCCAGCGCCACGAATCGATGAAGAGCCGAAGAGCGCAAAACGTCTCGACATCGGAGCGCTTCGCCACATCTGGCTCCTTGCGGTAGCCTGCGTATTGACCGCGCACTAAGTCATCGGGCCTTAGTGGGCGCATGGCTTTGAAGACTTTGGCCTTCTCGTTGTGCACGGCCCCGAAGTCCCTGCCCGCGGGTGGCTCCATCGCAAGGAGCGCGACCACTTGGAAGAGGTGGTTCTGGATCACGTCGCGCAAGCAACCGGCTGTCTCGTAAAATGCGCCGCGATTTTCCACGCCGAAGTCCTCAGATAACGTGATCTGCACGCTGGCGACGTAATTGCGATTCCATATCGGCTCCAAAAACGAATTCGCAAAACGAAAATAAAGAATATTCATGATCGCTTCTTTTCCGAGGAAGTGATCGATACGGAAGATCGAGTCTTCAGAAAAGACTGTGTGCGCGACACGGTTGAGTTCCCGTGCAGAAGCCAAGTCGCGTCCGAAGGGTTTTTCGACGACGACACGAGCACGCTCGGCCAATTTCGCGGTACCAAGTTGCTTAATGACCGTTTCGAAGAGCGACGGCGGAATTGCCAGATAAAACGCAGGTCTCCGCGAAGCACCGAGCGCCTGTTTGATCAGGGTGAATGTGCCGGGGTCTTTATAATCTCCACTTACATACTTGAGCATGGATAGAAGTCGCTTGAGGGCGCGTTTGTCGTCGATTCCGCCCGCTCGCTTGATACTGTCCGTCACCCGCCTGTACAAACGCTCCGTACTCCAGTTCGGAAAAGCGACGCCGATAACCGGAACCTTCAGTTCACCTCGCTTCACCATTGCGTAGAGTGCGGGGAAGATCATCTTGTGTGCCAGATCGCCCGTTACACCGAAGATTACCAGCGCATCAGACTGAGCTTTGGGCATTACGCGCCTGCCTTGTCAGCTGAGGCCTTTTCGTTATGACCGCCAAATTGAAAACGGAGAGCCGATAAAACCTTGTCCGCGAAGTCGTCGTGACCGCGCGAGCTGAAGCGTTCGTAGAGCGCGGCACTTAGGACGGGAGTAGGAACCGACTCGTCGATGGCGGCAGAAATTGTCCAGCGCCCTTCACCCGAATCCGAAACGCGGCCGGCAAATTTCGCCAGGTCCGGGCTATCCAGCAGAGAGATAGCGGTCAGGTCCAGCAGCCACGAAGCGATAACGCTTCCGCGTCGCCAGACCTCGGCAATGTCTGCAAGTTTCAGATCGTACTGATAGTGCTCGGGGTTGCGCAGCGGTGTGGTCTCGGCATCCTCTTCGCGCTTCTGATTGCCGGCATTGGCATGGCGCAGAATATTCAGTCCCTCTGCATAAGCGGCCATCATGCCGTACTCAATGCCGTTATGGACCATTTTGACGAAATGGCCCGCGCCGCTCGGACCGCAGTGCAGATAGCCGTGTTCTGCAGTGCCGCCGACCTTCTCCCTGCCGGGCGTGCGCGGCGCCGACTCGATGCCAGGAGCAAGGGCGGAAAAGATGGGCTCGATGCGCTTGATGACTGCATCTTCGCCGCCAATCATCAGGCAGTATCCCCGCTCAGTACCCCACACCCCACCACTTGTGCCGGCGTCCACATAGTGAATGTCTTTCTGCTTTAGCTCGGCCGCTCGCCGAATGTCATCGTGATAGTAAGAGTTGCCTCCATCAATGACGACATCGTCGGCTTGGAGGAAAGGAAGAATACTGTTAAGTGTCGAATCGACTCCGGCGGCCGGCACCATCATCCACACGGTGCGGGGTGTTTGCAACTTGCTCGCCAGATCGTCAAGCGAATTCGCCCCAACTGCGCCCTCTTTAGCGAGTGCCTGCACGGCTTCCGAGTGGAGGTCGTAGACGACGCAACGGTGGCCGGCCCGCAAAAGACGGCGCACCATGTTGGTTCCCATCCGGCCCAGGCCGATCATACCCAAGTCCATTTGATTTCTCCCTCGCATGAGATTTAAACCGCATCTCTAGATTTCAGATGCACGCACCTAACCGCGAGACTCGGAATGAGTATGACGGTTTTTTATTTGCGGAAATTCTGGCAGGGAAAAGAACGTACCCTTCGAAAGCACTGCATCGCGGGATGCTCGTCCATAAACGGCATGAAGCTGTTAGTAAACCCTGGAATGGTACAGGTGCTGAAGATAGCCCCGATAAGTTCAGACTCATCAATCCCGCAAATCCATCCGCAATTGGTCACGCTGCAACTACCGGGTCCCAGCAGTCCACTTTTTCCAGGCACTGGGATGAACCAGATTCCCGAACGAAACCTCCTTGCTCGTAGCAGCCGGTGCGGTCGCGAGCCTCATGCGCGGTCTTGCTAAACAGCCACGTCGGGCGCAGTTGATCGTCGAGCGGAATCATGGGCGCAAGCCCGGCGACCTGATTAAGTAAATACAAAACGGTCTTTGTGAAATTGTCTGGCTGTACAGGACAGCTTGGCAAATTAATCACCGGCAATCCATCCTTGGATCTCCAACTTCGGCCCAAATAATCGGCCAATCCCATGGATCCCGTCGGATCACTTGCAACGTCGTGAACACCACCATGGGTCGCACAAGTTCCAGTGCCTATAACGGCCAATGCTTTGGGAGCCAAGCGGTTAATCCACTCGCGTGTGGAGATGGGCTCGCCGGTTTCGGGGTCGGTTCCCATCGCAGCCCGATTGCCTTCCTGTTTAACTGATTCGTTCGGAATGGAACCTTCGACCACGAGCACGAAAGACTCGAGCCTTCCTGCATCCGCCTCGTAAAACCAGCGCATGAATTCATCGCCCACCTCGTACGACAGCACTGGATTATGCAGGTAAACTTTCGGAAGACCGGGGATGGCGCCCAACAAAATGTCTTCAATGCTCGGCTGTTCCGCGGCAGTCACTGATACCGAATCGCCATCGCAGCCTAATCCAGCGGTGATCCAAAGAATATGAACTTCTGAGAGAGGTTGAAATTTTATGAGGGGTGTGGAACCGGTAGGATGAGAAGATTTCGACGTGAGGGACATGCCACTCCTTTCTTCGTTTCGCTCGCGCTAAAGAACCTGTCTAACTACCAAGTCGCAACAGGAGTTCTCTCACGCCGCTCAAAAGTTTTGGGGCCATCTTTATCGTATAAACGAATTCGAAAGCCGTCTCATACGATGCCTATCGATTGCCCAAGGATGTCTGCCTTCGAGGTGAACGGCCACAAGTAACAAATCAGCCTGCCGATCTACTTCGACGATTGCGATTCCACGCCAGCGGATCGAAGGATATCCGACGTCAGCCGCTGCCGGAGCTTCGGCATTTCCTTCCATGGATCAAGGCTCAAGCGCTTCTTCCACTTGGTGAAATCCATCACGCGGAAGGCCGGCCGAGTGCGACCATTCAATTCTTTCCAATCGAGAGGCAGCGCGACCGGCGCCCCGCTGCGCGCTCGCGATGAATACGGAGCGATTGATGTAGCCTCGCGGTCGTTGCGCAGGTAATCTAGATAGATTCGGTTCTTCCGCGCCGCCTTCGCCATCTTCGTGAGATACAGGTCGGGTTGGTTCCTTTCGATTCTCATCACAACTGCGTGGGCAAACTGTTTGACGGTACTCCAATCCAATTCGGCTTCAATAGGAACGACAACGTGAAGTCCCTTGCCGCCAGTGCACTTCAGGAACCCTTCCAGCTTCATTTTCTTAAGCTGCCCTCGGATTTCGCGCGCGGCAACCGCCAAGGCTTGCCAGTCGACGCCTTCGCCGGGATCAAGATCGAATACCATGCGGTCCGGAACGTCGGGCGAGTTATTGTGCGAACCCCAAGTGTGAATCTCCAGCACGCCCATCTGCACCAATCCAATCAGACCGTCGACGCTATTTACGGTCAGATAATCTTCCATTTCCTGAGTCTTGTGATTTGTGATTGCAACACTGTTCACACCTTGGGGCATGCCCGTTCCCAAGTGTTTCTGAAAGAAGCAAGGCTTGCTGCTTCCATCGGGACATCGAACGATGCTGAGCGGTCTATCCGCAACTTGCGGCAGCATGTACTCGGCCACGGCAATGTAATAGCGCGCCAGATCTTCTTTAGTCATCCCGCTTTCCGCGTCCAGCACTTTGCCGGGATGCGTGATGGGAAGATCGGCCGACGCAACGCTCTTCCCTTCGCCAGCATCTTTGCCGGACTTTTGGATCGCAGTTCCGGTGCGCTTTGTGACAGTTTCAGTTGCTATGGAAACTTCGCGTGTGACTTCTTGTGCCGGTTTATCCTCGCGCAACCCCTTGAAGGATGCTTGGCGCACAAGATTGTCCCTCGTCCAGGTAGCGTATGCAATTTGAGCTACCAACTCCGGTCGAACCCACAAAGCACCACGGCGCGCGTCCGCTGGAAGCGCACTGAATGTGGGTTTGGCCTGCTTGAGGGCTTCAAGACGCTCGCGCAACATACGGTGCGTCTGTTGCGTAAAACCTGTGCCGGAGCGGCCTGCATAACGAAACTTGCCATTTTCGTAATATCCCAGCAGCAGCGCTCCTATCCCTTTGCCGCCCTTGGAAGGCAGCGTGAATCCACCGATGACAAACTCTTGTTGCTGAATGCACTTGACTTTGAGCCACGTGTTACTGCGTCCCGATTGATAGCGCGAGGATGTGAGCTTGGAGACAATGCCTTCGGCTCCAAGCGAGCATGCCTTTGTGAAAACATGATCACCGGCGCCTTGCAAATGTTCGCTGAAACGCAACGGCTCGTCTGACCCCACGAAAATGCCGGCGAGAATCTTCTTGCGTTCGGCGAGCGATAGATTACGAAGATTGCGTCCGTCCAAATGCAAAATATCAAACGCGAAGTAACTCAAAGATTGCTGCTTGCCTTCCTGGAATGCTGTTTGCAAATCGGCGAAGTTGCTTCGGCCTTGTTTATCGAGTGCCACAACCTCTCCGTCGAAGATGGCGCTTTTGACAGGCAACGCAGCGGCAGCGCGGGCGATATAAGGCATGCGCTCGGACCAGTTAAGCCCTTTCCTCGTCAGCAGCACTGCTTCGCGTGCGCTGCCGCGAGATTTCGCTGATCGAACGTGAATCTGGATTCTGTAGCCATCCAGCTTTAACTCGTGAATCCAGTCTGCACCCTTGGAGGGCACAGTGGCCTGCTGAGCGAGTTGCGGAGAAATAAACCCCGGCATTTTTTCGTGCGGGCAAGCGGCGAGGATCGCGTTCAAATCGTGATCCTGTTGCTCCGCGGGTATTATTGGGCCCATTTTCGAATCAATACGTGCCTTCGCCCTGACTCGTTTCGACCCGTTCTTTTCAGCCCTGTCGAGTTTTAGCGCTTGCCATTCGGCCTCTTTTGCCATCTGCCCGTTCTTTCCATTTCGCGCTGAAGAGTTCCAAACATGATCTTCGCTAGCAGCGATCTGGTCGATGCTTCGACGTGTGACCGCGCTGTCGGGAGACTGATCGACGACGGCGGTTTCCGATTCCTCCCGCGCAAATTCATCTCTCTCTTTGATGAGCAGCCAATTTGGCTTATCGGAACGGCCGGCAAAGCCGTGCATGCGCACTAACGCCCACTTTCCTTTCAGCTTCTCGCCATGCAATTCGAACTTGAGATTTCCCTCCGTCAACCCGCGATCGACATCGCCCAATGGTTCCCATTCGCCGAAATCCCAGACCATCACCGTGCCCCCTCCATACTGTCCCTTGGGGATCGTGCCCTCGAAACCACCGTACTCGATGGGATGATCCTCAACCTGCACGGCAAGGCGCTTGTCGCCGGGGAAGTAACTCGGACCCTTGGTCACTGCCCAGCTCTTGAGCACTCCATTCCATCCAAGGCGGAAATCATAATGGAGACGAGTCGCGGCATGCTTCTGCACAACGAACGGTAGCGCTTTCGCTGGTTGGGAGCCGTTGAGCAAGTCGCCGCGCGGCTCCGCGGTCCTTTGGAAATCGCGCATCGAGCGGTAGCGAGCAAGCTGGCGGTCGACCTCCCTCGCCGCTTTAGTCGAAGGTTGTGTGCGAGTGGCCATTGCTATGCAGCCCTATGCTTGCGCTTAGTTGCACCCACAAGAACCGGCCCTTTCTTTGGCGGCGCCGGCGCTCGCTTGCGGCCGCTCTGCGGGTCCTTAGCCTGGCTCACGCTACGGCGCAATGCATCCATCAAATTCACGACCTTGGGTCGGTGAGCTTTTTCCTCTTCGAGCGGCAACGGCAAGTTTTTTTGTTTGGCTTCGATAAGTTCATGCAAAGCGCTTTCGTAGTCGTCCTTGTACGAATCGATCTTGAAGGGAGCAGAATAGGCGCGGATCAGGTCGACCGCCATCGCCAGTTGTTTTTTGTCAATCTCGGTCTCGGAGGATTCGCCGAAATACTCATTTTCGGCGCGCAGTTCGTCGCCATATCGAAGCGTATAGGCCATCAGGCCGAGTGCGGACTTGTCCGATGGAACAACGAATGCCACCAAGTGCTCCCGGCCGCCGAATGCGACTTCGCCGATTGCCGCCTTTTTGGTCTGCGCCAGGGCTTTGCCAATCACTGCGAAAGCGTCGGGCGATTCTTTCGGGTCAGGGACGACGAAGTAGGGCTTTTCAAATAACGAAAGAGGCAACTCATGGATCTCGACAAATTGTTGGATCTCGATAGTGCTTTTGGTCGGGATGCGGAGCTTGTCGATTTCATCAGGCTCCAGAATCAGGTATTTTCCCTTACTGTATTCATACCCCTTTACAATGTCCGAGTTTTCTACCGGCTCGTCCTCATCGATCACATTCTTGTGATGAACGCGTTTTCCACTGGCGCGATCAATTTGATGGAATGTGATTCCAGCCTGCGTGTTCGTCGCCGAAAATAACTGAATTCCGAACGAAACAAGCGACACTCTCAACTGTCCTGACCAGAACGGACGGGCCGCCATCTGCTCCTCCAAAGCTTTCGCGCACACGATTGCGCAGAATAGGTTTGGATGCGCATCCTCTATAAGGGGTTTTCAGCCGTGCATTGATAAAAAGCATGAGTTAACGGCGGATAGAAGGTGGATAGAAGGTATTGAAAGCTTCGCACAATAGCCGCTCCAGGCGTCATTCGCCAGGCTGTTGGCCATGGGGACGGACCCCACGAGCGATAAATCCGAGCCCCCCAACGAGCAGCACCAGCATTACAAGGGTGTTAAAGAGGCTTAATGGCCGGAAAAAGACGTGCAGGTTGGCAAGGATCCCCGCAAAAATAAATAGAGCTCCGGCAACGGTAAGAACCCATCCAACGATGCTTCTGCCCCGCCAGAAGAGCAGACCAATCCCAAAGAGCATCGGCAAAAGCGTTATGCCGAAGGTGTTTTCTCCATAAAAACTCCAGAAGGAACCCACGACCGTGACTTGGTTGACCAGTAGATATCCGCCAATACAGGTCATGATGAACCCCAATACAAAATGACCGAGTCCGCCCGGCGTTCCACCGGCGTCTCTGATTGTGCGATTGTCCATGGCCGGAAGTATATCAGAAGTATTGAGCCAGGCCGGCAAAGTTTTGGCGTCTGCGTATGCCCGCGCTTACATTGCAATCTGCTAGCCAGCATTGCAATTTGTTATGGCAAGGACCGGCCGTGCAAACCATTATTCCCTTGCCGTTCGCAGTCGCGTCAGTATATCCTTTTCGCGACACTCGCACGATCTAAGACACCTCTTGTAATTAAATCTGAAACCCCGGAGGGAGGGTTATGACCGGCAAGCATGGATTTCTCGACACGCTCAAGTCAGTAGCCTTTGAAGAGGAGCCGGCGCAACCGGAAAAGCATGTTCCAGCGCCTGCCGCGCCTGCTTTTTCAATGCCCACGGATCAGCCTACTGTGGAAGTTGCGGCGTCGCCAGCATCTTATTCGCTTCCAATTGACGCGGGAGTCGTGCCGGATAGCGACGCGGTTTACCAGACGCTGCTCGGCAAGACCGATTTTGAGAGCACTCCGACAGCCGCGACCATTCATAAATTTCTCGATCCTCTCAAGGCCATTCCCGACTCGGTGATGCCCTCGAACGTGAAGTTCAAGACTGCGGTCATTCAGGCCACTGCGCAGGCTGGTTTAACCGAAGATGGGATTCTGGGCACCTTCGACACTTTGAAGGCGAAATTGCAACAGGAGCACGATGCATTCAGCCAGAAATCGCAGCAGTTTGCTACGCGCGAAGTTGCAGGACGGCAAGATCAGATTCAGAAAATCACCGAACAAATCACGGAGCTTCAGCAAGAGTTAGCCCGGCTTTCAAACGAATTGGTGGATGCGCAGGGAAAATCTACTCATGCGCAAAGCCAGTTTGAGGCAGCCGTGCAGCGCCGCGGAAGCGAACTCGAACAGCAGAAGGTGCACCTCGCCTCATTGCTGAAAGGATAGGAATCGTTATGGGCCTTTCGCCAGTAACTCCCAACTTTACCCAGAACCTGCAAGGCTATACGCCGAAATCGTTCTGGAAGCGTCCTGAGGGACCTTTCGGCATGGTGGTGCTTGTTACCATGATCGCCGCCGCCGCCTATGGCCTGTATCTGATTGAACCATTCCTGATCTCCCTGCTGACGGATACGCTGCACATGGCCTTCCTGGCGGGAATCCTGATCGCCGTTCTTTGGCTGGTCTTCAATCCAACGTTCCGCACAGCAGTCAGCAATCTGTTTCAGAATGGGGTGCGGTTCTTCGCTTCGTGGGTGGTCGAGACCGATCCGATCGGCATTCTTCGCAACAACCTCGACGACATGAAGAAGGCAAAGTTCAATCTCGATCAGACCCTGCAGCGCTTTGCAGGCAGTGACGAGAGATTGCAGCGCAGTATTGCCGCCAAAAATGATGAGATTACAAATCTCGGTCACAAGGCCAGCAAAGCCCAGCAGATGGCCGCTGCCGCTAGCGACGCGATGGAAAAAGAACGGCTGTCGCTGGAGGGCCAGACCTTTCTGGAGCAGGCCGGAATGCTGATGCAAGGTGTGAAGCAGCTACAGGCGTTGGAAGATCAGACGTCGAAGATGTTGAAGACCTTTCAGCACTGGTCGCAGATCTCCGACAGCAAGATTCAACGGACTGAAAACAAGGTCAACTTCCTTGCCGAGCAACGCAAGATGATTCTGGACGCCAAAGCGACGCTGGGCGTGGGCCAGCAGTTGCTGCGCGGCAATCCGGAACAGTTGAAGATGGTCGATATGGCCCTCGAGTATCTTGAAGACGACACGTCCCGTACGCTGGGCGAGATTCGCGAGTTTTCGCACTACACCGACAAGCTGCTGACCGATGATCAGATCGAATCGGGTGCAGCCGCAGATGAGGCCGCGGCCAAATTTGCAGAGTTCAACCAGAAACTGTTGACCTCCGGCAACCAGTCGACCGGCGCAGACCAGATTCATATTCCTGGGGTGGATACTCCACAGCCGTTGAAGATGCCCACGACGTTATCCAGCGTAGCCGCGTCCAGCGCAAAGTCAGACAGCGATTACGACAGCATGTTCAAGTAGGCAACTTACGAATCCTTGAAGGGAAGAAAGAAATGCCGCGTTTGAAGCCGCAAGCCAAGTTAGTCTTGATCGTGATAGTGGGGGCCGGCGTTGTCTTCGGACTGCGCTCAGCCATGCAACATGGCCTGATTCCAACCCCCGGCATTATGAAAGCGATTGTCGCATCCCGCGTCGAGCTTCCGCCTCAGCAGGAGGCGCAGGTGGCCAATGTGCAGGCGCTGCCCTATCCGTCGACTGCTGCGGCCAATGTTTCTGCCACGCATATCCAATTCGATGTCTGGGAGTGGAATGCGATGTATTCGCTGATCTATGCCAACGGCGGCCCGGATACCACCAAAGGCTCGCTGATGGAGAAGTACGGCGTGAACCTGACTCTGCACCGTGAAGATTCAGACTCGCAGATGAAAGCCGATCTGCTGGCCTGCGCCAAGCAGCTTCATGATGGCGAGAAGAGCTGTTCAACTGGTGCCGAAGCGATTGTGGTGATGGGCGACAGCGGCGGCCAGTGGCTGGCGGATCTGAATCCGCAACTGAAGAAGCTGGGGCCGGAGTACCAGGCGGTGATCATCGGCGCGGTGGGCCGTTCCAACGGCGAGGACGCGCTGCTCGGACCCGCAGAGTGGAAATCCAATCCACAGAGCATGAAGGGTAAGACTGTCGTCGGTGTGATTCGCGACGGCGATTGGAATATCGCGCTAAATTACATGGGATCGAATGGCCTGAAGAACAATCCCGACCTGAAGACCTATGACCCGGATGCGGTGAACTGGATCTCTGCACCGGACGAGGACTACATCAAGGCTGTAACCGATGTCTACATTCCCAACCGCTGCGAAGACCGCAAGGTTGTGAAGGATGGAAGACCGACGGGCGAGACCAAGAACGTTTGTCCCGACGGCGTCGTAACCTGGACTCCCGGTGATGAACAGGCCGTGCATGGACGCCCTGGCACAGCAAAGATCGTTTCATCTCATGAGTACGCTTCACAGATGCCGGCGGTAATTATCGGCATTAAGAAATTCTTCAACGACAATCGCGACGAAGTTTCAGGGCTGCTCGCTGCGAGTTTCCAGGCTGCCGACCAAGTGAAGGCCTTTGACGCAGTTCGCCGTAAGGCGGGGGATATGTCGGCCACGCTTTATAAAGATCAGAACGGCGACTACTGGTACAAGTATTACGGAGGTTTCCAGGATCTGAAGTCGGGTCAACCGCTGGGAGGATCGGCGGTGTTTGGCCTCGAAGACGACGTCAATTATTTTGGGCTCGACGGCAAGCATAATAACAATATGCGCGCCACTTACGAAACCTTTGGCAAGATCGCCACCATGAATTATCCGCAACTCTTCAAAGACAATCCGATTCCACCTTACAAGGAAGCGGTCGATACGTCCTTTATCTTTAGCGCGCAGGCGTTGTTGAACACAAGCGGCGTGCAGGGCGCCAGCGCGGAGACGGTGGATTATTCCAAGGAAGCTCAAAGCGGTCAGGTGCTCGGCCACAAGGCCGTGTATATCAACTTCGCCAGCGGTTCCGATCAGCCGTTGCCAGACAGCATTCCTACATTGAATGAGCTGAAGGATTCGCTGGCCATCAACTCGCAATTGGCGCTTCAAATCGACGGCTATACCGACAATGCGGGCAGCGATCAGGTCAATGTTCCGCTGAGCGAGAAGCGTGCTCAGGCCGTGAAGAGCTACTTCCAGAAGGTGGCTCCACTAAGCTTCCCTGACTCGCGTTTCAAGCTTGTGGCGGGCCATGGCTCGCAAAGCCCGATCGCTTCCAATGCCTCAACCGGGGGCATGGCCTTGAACCGCCGAGTCGAGATCACGCAGATCGGCCAATAACTTTCTTCCAAAATGGGGAGGCGCAAGCCTCCCCAAATCTTATACACAAGCGAAAACAAATGAATCACGCTGTTGCTGTGTTTTCACCGAATGCGGTTCTGAACAAGAATGCCGTGCGAGCCCTGGTTGTGGTTCAGGTCGCCGTCGTGGTCTTGTTGTGGGTCTTCAGTCCTTTCGCCTTGTTGCCTAAACCCGGGGAGGTCTTGAGTGCTTTTTCAGACTTGTGGGAACAGGGGCTCGGTGCGGAACTGATCACTAGTTTCTACCTGAACGTGCAGGCGATTGCCTTGTCTACGGTGGTTACGCTGCTGCTGGCCTATGCGACGGTGATGCCTTTCTTTCGCCCCATCGTGGCTTTGCTCAGCAAGTTGCGCTTTCTATCGCTCGTCGGATTGACTTTCTTCTTCACGCTCATGGCCAGAAGTGGCCATGAATTGAAACTGTCGCTGCTGGTTTTTTCCGTCTCAGTATTCTTCGTCACTGGAATGGCCGACGTGATCAACGGCGTTCCGAAAGAGATGTTCGACCTGGCGCGCACTCTGCGCATGGGCGAGTGGCGCGTGGTGTGGGAAGTGATTGTTCTTGGCCAGATTGACAAGGTCTTTGACGTTCTTCGCCAGAACGCCGCGATGGGCTGGATGATGCTGACCATGGTTGAAGGCATCGTGCGCTCAGAAGGCGGTGTCGGGACCGTCCTGCTTGACCAGAACCACCACTTTCGGCTGGCCGCAGTCTTCGCCATTCAGTTGACCATCCTTCTGCTTGGCCTGTTTCAGGACTTCAGCATTGGAATGTTCAAGAACCTGGCATGCCCTTACGCGGCACTGACGCTGGAGCGGAAATAATGGCGACCACTTACAGTCTTGGCAAGACACTGCTGAAGATCGACAACGTGTCTTTAGAGTATGACGGCCGCGCCGTGTTGAGCGGCGTTACGGCGGAGGTCCGCGACATCATTGTGCCGGGCAGGGTGCAGGGGCAGGTGGTGGGTATTCTTGGGCCCTCCGGCTGCGGCAAGACCACGCTGTTCCGCATTATCGCGGGGTTGCACGCGCCCACCTCGGGCCGTGTATCGGTCAATGGATTCGATCGCCCGGTGATTGCGGGTGAAGTTGGTGTGGTCGCACAGAGTTATCCGCTCTTTGAACATCGCACCGTTCTCGGCAATCTGATGTTAGGCGCAAGAAAGAAGGAAAAGGACTCCAACGCCGCTCATGACAAGGTGATGGAGTTTCTAAACGAGTTCGAACTAGCAGACAAGTCCAATCTATATCCCGCTCAGTTATCGGGTGGACAGCGGCAACGATGCGCCATAATTCAACAGATCTTATGTAGCGAGCATTTTCTGCTGATGGATGAGCCGTTTTCCGGCCTGGACCTGATCATGCTTGAGAAGACCTGCGAGTTGATTGCCAAGGTCTCCGATATGGATGATCTCAACACGATTATCGTGGTGACCCACGACGTGACCGCGGCCTGCTCGGTGGCCGATCATCTCTGGCTCATGGGCCATGGCCCCGGTGCGGATGGCAACGCCCTCCCTGGTTCCCACGTCGTCAAGCAGTACAATCTGATTGACCGGGATCTGTGCTGGCAGCCGGGCATCATTACAACGGCTCGATTCACGGATTTTGTTCGCGAAGTAAAAGAAGAATTCAGGAGGTTGTAAATGAGCGACAAGACGCAGATTGAACTTCTGGTTTGTAAATGTAAGGACTGCACACACTGGGAGATCGGCAAAGAAGTGCTGATTTGCAAGACCTGTGGCCTAACCCTCTCCGCTAAGATCACGGTGGACGACCACAAGATGCTTCATTGGAAAAAGCACGAGCGGTAGCCTGGTCTTTCGCGGTCGAGGTGCCCGCTGCTAGCGGGCGCGCCGCTGAACGGTTGCATCAGGTCCATTTATTCCGGCACTACTTGATCGCAACCTTTGTGGGTCGACCGACCCGGGGCTCAGGATCATTTGCGGAGAACCGCATTTTAGCTCTATACGAGGCAACGAGCGACCTATATGGTCGCACTGCGCTTATTGCCCTGCAAATGGGGAATGCGGGAACGCGGAATAACGCTTGCGTACGCTTATTTAACTGTTTTACTATTCTCGGCGGTGTCATTATTTACGGGGAGGAACGCGATAAATCGCTCCTGCCGGCTTGATTGCAGGAAAGTATCCACTCGAACGAAAACCAGGCCGGATCCCCCCTTCATTCATCTTCCAGCTCTCGATATGAGCTTGCCTTGACATTTCCCCGATCGGATTTCGCTGTGCACTTTAACCCACCCCCCACAGTCGCTATTCCAAGGAGAAGATCACCATGAAGTTCCGTTCGTTGTGTATAGCAACATCGACCCTGCTGTTCGCTGCCGTTATGGCCGCGTCCCAAACCGCGTGCAACGTTGTTTACACGATCCAGCCGCAGAATACCAGCGCTTTTGGCGCGGCTATTACGATCGAGAATACCGGAACGACAAACTGGACAAGTTGGTCCCTTACGTGGTCGTTCGCCAACGGTCAGACAGTTTCGCAACTCTGGAACGGCAATGCTACCCAGAGTGGCGCCAATGTTACCGTAACGAATGAGAGTTACAACGGCTCGATCAATGCCGGCACGAGTTATACCGGCGTGGGCTTCAACGGCACCTGGAACGGCGCCGCCAATACGATGCCTACAAACTTCGCGGTCAACGGCGTGGCATGCGGGGCGTCGGCTTCGAGCAGCTTCAAGCTTTCGGCCTCGACTTCAAGCCTTTCAGTCGTTCAGGGCGTCGGCGGTACCGATACGATCATGGTGACTGATGCGGGCCAGTTCTCCGGCTCTGTGACTCTGGCCGCCTCAGGCCTGCCTAGTGGAGTGACTGCCACCTTCGGCACCAATCCGGCTACCACAACCAGCATGCTAACTCTAACAGCCTCCAGCACGGCCGTTGCTGGAACCTCGACCATCACCATCACCGGTATCTCAGGCTCGCTGAGCGCGACCACAAGCATCTCGTTAACAGTAACCTCCGCCTCATGCACGCCCACCGCAATCACTCCGTATATCTCGGTAAACGGTGGATCGACGTGGTCGGAAACATCCAGCGCTTCGGTAACCTCCACCAGCGCAGTGGTGGACCTAGGTCCGCAGCCGTCGAGCGGCGGAACGTGGTCCTGGACAGGTCCCAACGGCTTCACCTCGACCTCGCGGCGGATCAACAGCATCGCGCTGAGCGCCGGGGCAAACGTTTATACGGCCACTTACACCAACTCGACCGGCTGCAAAAGCACTCAGGCGTTCACCATCACGGTGAGCGGGTCGACCGGCGGCTTCACGATCGCGCCCGCCTCTTCCTCCGTGACACTCGCCCAGGGGGCCAGCGCGACCGACGTCATCACGAACACCTTCACCGGCGGCTTCAGCGGGACAGTCACTCTGACTGCCAGCAGTTCAAACAGCGGAGTTACGGTCGCTGTTAGCGGCGAGACCCTGACGCTAAAGGCCAGCAGCACCGCCACAGGAACGGCCACCATCAACCTAACTGGAACCTCTGGTAGTCTGACCGCAACCACCACCATCATGGTGACGGTAACCGCCAACTCGGTTCTGGCGCCGGGAGACCACGACGTAACCATCACGTCGGGTGGGCTCTCCCGGACATTTATCGTCCACATCCCGACGGGCTACACGGGAAGTACCGAAACGCCGGCCATTATTGATTTCCATCCCCTCGGCGGTTCTGGCAGCGAGCAGGAGGGCTTGTCGGGCTGGGAGGCCAAGTGCAACACCGTCGGCTGCATCGTGGCTTATCCCGACTCGTCCTCGACTGAAGCCTCAGACGGCTCCTGGAACGTCGGGTTCTGCTGCGACGACGCCGAACACAATGCCGTCAACGATGTGCAGTTCGGGCGGGACATTATCACGTGGCTCAAGTCCAATACCAACCTGGATGCCACGCGCGTTTACGCCAGCGGCGGCTCCAATGGCGCCGGCATGGCCTATACAATGGCCTGCGAGGCCTCCGACGTAATTGCGGCTGCGGCAGCCGTCGACTTCCGCTGCTCCACGGGCACCGATCCGAAGGGGAACGCTGCCTCGGTAACAGCCTCCAACAACACAGCGTGCAGTTGCCCCAACCTCAAACGGCCGATCACAGTGGTTGCGTGGGATGAGGCGGGGGATAACTCGCTGGTCCCCTACAATGGTGGTCTTGGAGGCTTGCCAGGGGACTGCCCCCCAAACGGAAGTTGCGTGACAAACGGGTTCACGAGTGCGAAGGTGAATGCCCAGACTTGGGCGGACTTCAGCGGTTGCACCGGCTCGCCTACCACGGATCCGGATAACTCGCTGTGCCAGATATGGACATCGTGCCAGAGCAACACAACGGTAGAGCTTTGCACACATCAGAGCTCCGTTCACCTCTCTACCTACTCCGACTCGTCGGCAAATTGGATCGGTGTGAGTTGGACCAGGTTGAGTGGCCAAACGCTTCCCTAGATCGCGTTAGACCCGAATTCTGGACCTTGGGTTTCTCAAAGGTCTTTTATCCAACTGTCTGTTTCATGGGCGCGGCGGGGTTCAAGAACTCCGCCGCGCTATTGTTTTGCGGACTTACTCTGTCGCTCGACGAGGGCTGAGAGGAGGTCTTGTTCTCCCGCATGATCGCTGATATCAGCAGACGACCTCGCAGGAAGCTCACCGGCCGCCTGCGGGCGGGTGGATCGAAGGCACTGCGACAATATATTCTCTTGTAAAGGTGACAAAGCTCTATGTCTAAGCGTGAATTTCAGACCGAAGTCAACCAGTTGTTACAACTGATAGTCCACTCTCTTTATTCGCACCCAGAAATCTTTCTACGCGAGCTCATCTCCAACTCTTCTGACGCGCTGGATAAGCTTCGCCATCTGACGCTTGTCGACGATGCCTACAAGGCACTCCCGTTCAATCCCCGAATCGACTTGGAACTCGATGAGGTAAACAATACCCTCACCGTCGCCGACACGGGCATTGGCATGAATGACGAGGATCTGGTCTCGAACCTGGGCACCATCGCCCGCTCCGGCACCAAGAGCTTCCTCTCGCAACTCTCGGGGGACGCCAAGCGCGACTCGAACCTGATCGGCCAATTTGGCGTCGGTTTCTATAGTGCCTTCATGGTTGCTGATCGCATTGAGGTCATTTCTCGCAAGGCGGGCGAGGATCAGGCCTGGCGTTGGTCCAGCGATGGTCAGACGGGGTTCGAAATCGAAGCTGCAGAGCGTGCTGTCGGCGGGACAACTGTGCTTCTTCACCTCAACGATGAGGGCAAGCAGTATGCCAATAGCTGGCGCCTGCAAGAGATTGTCAAAAAGTATTCCAACCATATTGCATTCCCGATTTTTCTTACTTACGACAAGAGTGAGTGGAACGCAGACGAAAAGAAATCCATCAAGACCCGCACCACTGAGCAAGTCAATGTTGCCAGTGCCCTGTGGCGCAGACCTAAGAACGAAATCACAGAGGAGAATTACAAGGAACTCTACAAATCCATTACCGGAGACTCGGAAGATCCTCTTTTCTGGTTTCATACCAAGGCCGAAGGAAGCCTTGAGTACACTACCCTTTTCTATGTACCTTCAAAGGCCCCTCTCGACCTCTACCAGGCAGAATACAAAGTAGGCGTCAAACTATACGTGAAACGCGTCTTCATCATGGACGACGCCAGAGAGCTCTTGCCCCAATATTTGCGCTTTGTTCGTGGCATCATCGACAGCGAAGACCTTCCGCTGAATGTCAGTCGCGAGATCCTTCAGCAGAACCGGATACTCGCAAGCATTCGGACGGCCAGCGTCAAGAAGATCCTTACCGAACTGAAGAACGTCGCGTCCACTCAGCCAGACCAGTACCTCAAGTTCATCCTTGTGTACAATCGCCCTCTCAAAGAAGGCCTCTACGGCGACTACGCCAATCGTGAGACGCTACTGGATCTAATCCGATTCAAATCCACCAGGGTAGAAGGCCTTACCAGCCTCGCCGACGTGAAAACCCGCATGAAAGATGGACAAAAAGGAATCTATTTCATCACCGGTGGCGCCGAATCGCTACTCCGTACATCACCTCTTCTCGAGATTTACAAGAAGAAGGATCTGGAAGTCCTCATTCTCGACGACGATATTGATGAAATTATTTTTTCAGGCGTCGACAAATACGGGGAAATCGACCTTAAGGCGGTGAACAAGACCTCCACCGGCGAAGACCTGAAGGACGAAGCGGAACCCGACAAGGCCGAATCGCTAAAGCCGCTATTGGTGAAGCTGAAGGCGCTGCTTGGTGATCGTGTGAAAGATGTGCGCGCCTCAGTGCGGCTCGCAGACAGCCCTTCATGCATCGTTTCCGATGAAGAGGAGCCTTCATTGCAGATGCAGCAGATGTTGCGTGCCATGGGCCAAAAGGAAATCCCTGCGCCAAAGCCCACGCTCGAGATCAATCCTGATCACGAAATCGTGAAGAAACTGCTTGCGCGTTCTGATGATGCGGTCGCGGAGGACGCGGCCTGGCTGCTTCTTGACCAGGCTCTTCTTATGGAAGGCGTGCCGCTTCAGGACCCTAGCGTCTTTGTCCGGCGTCTTAATCGTATCCTCAATCTTTCCGTCTAGCGCTTATAGCGTGGGCCGACTGAGCGTCGCAAACAGCGCCTTGCAGGTCGTCAAAAGGCACTAAAAAAGGCTCTGATTGGCCCTTACCGAGCTTCTGATCATCTCTAGAATCTCATTCATCCGCCTTGACAGACCTTTTTCATTTCGTCGGCATCCAAATGTAGCGGCATGATGGAGCTATGACGAAAGCACCAGAGCGAAGCATAGAGCTGACGCAGGTCACCGAATGGGAAGGCGGGAGCGTTCGCTCGATTCAGGATTGTCTCTCAGCCGAGGAGCCTCTCGAGCTTCGGATAGGCGGCCTGCCGCTCACCGTTACCATGCGGACGCCGGGACACGATCTGGAACTGGCAGCGGGATTTCTGCTGACCGAGGGAATTATCCAGTCGCGGAACCAGATCTCCAGTCTCCGTGGAGTAACTTCGGAAATCGGCGCCAAAAGCAACCGTGTTGAGATCGAGCTCCAGGATACGAATTTTGACCGTGCAGAGTTGCAGCGGAATTTCATTTCCGCATCCAGCTGCGGCGTTTGCGGCAAAGCTTCAATCAACGCCATCAGGGTGCGCGGCCTGCGTCGGCCGGATCGCGATTTTCGCCTGGATGCGGAGCTGTTGTGCCGGTTACCCGACGCTCTCCGTTCCGAGCAGGCGATCTTCAGCCGGACCGGAGGCCTGCACGCAGCAGCTCTCTTCGGCGAGACGGGCCAACTGATCACTCTGCGCGAAGACATCGGTCGCCACAACGCCGTGGACAAGGTTGCCGGTTGGGCGCTTCTGAACGGGCGCCTGCCGCTCTCCCGGCATGTGTTGCTAGTCAGCGGCCGGGGCGGATTTGAGATTGCTCAAAAAGCGTTAGCGATTGGAGTTCCGATCCTGGCTTCGGTCTCGGCGCCTTCCAGTCTCGCCGTCAAGCTCGCCAGGGAACTGGGACTGACTCTGGTGGGCTTCCTGCGGGGTCGTCGCTTCATTGTTTATTCCTGCGAATTCCGCTGCTTGCCTGAAGACTAACCATCTTCATGCTCCGTTTCGGGGTTGTCGAAGCGCGTGAAGCGGGAGACAAAATTTAGATGGATGGTGCCCGTTGGTCCGTTGCGCTGCTTGGCCAGGATAAGCTCTGATTTCGCCTTGTCGGCCTCGCTCATCTCCTCGTCGCGTTTGTAATAAGACTCGCGATGGATGAAGGCCACCACGTCGGCATCCTGCTCGATCGAGCCCGACTCGCGCAGATCGCTGAGCAGGGGGCGCATGTCGTCTTTGCGCTGCACACCGGCGCGAGAGAGCTGTGAGAGCGCGATGACCGGCACATTGAGTTCTTTGGCCAGGGCTTTGAGGCCGCGCGAGATGGCCGAGACCTCCTGGGTGCGATTCTCGTAGTTTCGTTTACCAGAGGAAGGCACCGAGGCCGTCATCAGTTGCAGATAGTCAACCATCACCAAATCGAGGCCACCCGCATTCTGCTTGAGCCTGCGCGCCTTGGCCCGCATCTCCGCCAGCGAGATTCCCGCCGTGTCGTCGATGAAGAGGCGCGTTTCCACCAATTGGCCCAGAGCATTGACCAGCTTGTCATGGTCTTCATGACCGAGAAATCCTTTTCTGAGCTTCTGTTGATCGACCCAGGCTTGCGACGACAACATGCGCCGCAGCAGGGACTCCTTGCTCATTTCGAGGCTGAAAACGGCCACGATGGCCTGATGATTGATCGCCGCATTCTGTGCGATGTTGATGGCCAGAGCCGTCTTGCCCATCGAGGGCCGTGCCGCGATGATGATCAGTTCGCCCTTTTGCAAGCCGCTGGTCATGATGTCGAATTGCGTGAAGTCGGTAGCGAGGCCGGTGACCTCGCGGCTCTCCTTGTATAAATTGTCGATCGTCCCAAAGGAGTTTTCAACGATCTGGTCGAGGCGCTGAAGGCCCTGAGTTACGCCCTTCTCGCTCACCTCCATCAACTGCGACTCGGCGGCGCCGAGAACATCGAGAGCGCTTTCGCCCTGATCCGCGGCCCGCGCTATGGCTGTTGAGCAGATCAGCATGAGCTTGCGCAGCAGGCTCTTGTCTTTGACGATGCGGATGTACTCTTCGATCACCGGACGGCGAGGCAAACCCTCGGTGAGTGAAGCCAGATACGCCACTCCGCCGACCGTCTCGATCTCCTTGAGCCGCGAGAGTTCGTTGGCCAGGGTGACAATGTCCACGGCTCTCGACTCGTTCATCAGATCCGTAATGCGCAGGAAGATGCGGCGATGCGAGTCGAGCGAAAAGTCTTCGGAATCGAGTTTTTCGGCGGCCTCGGCGTGGGCCGCGTTGTCCAGCAGGATTGCGCCGAGAATCGTCTTTTCGGCATCGACATTGGCGGGCAGGCCGGTGTCGAATGCTGCCAGGTTGGGGATCGTGGCCATCTCTTCGAGTGTAGGGCGAAGGCGGACTGTGCGGAATGCAGGCGACTCTGGAAAATTCGGAAAACTCGTCAGATCAAGCTAAACAAGGGTAGATTTGGTCAGCATTTGCTCAAAATCTGAAATCGCCAATGCGCCGGATCGAAGTCATCCATTTTTCTGCCTATTTTTGCACTTGCGTGCACAGGCGCGTATTTTCTAGTATTCCTTTTGTTGGTGACCCCGGAAGGAATTGGACCTTCATCTCCGGCTTAGCGGGCGGGTGCTCTTTCCAATTGAGCTACGGGGCCACCTATAAGGTGCCAGGGATTTGAGGTCCCTGGCACCTTTGTTTTGCTCCTAGAGTGCCCAACATCCAAGGCATTCTGTGACCTTGCCCTCAGAATGCGTATCTCTTAACCGGCCGGGTTTTGAGGATTAAA